>CAYZHH010000039.1:0-17996 GCA_964478275.1 uncultured Candidatus Kuenenia sp. | reverse complement strand
GCCGTCCATCATGTCCGACGGGGCCACGACATGGCAGCCAGCCTCGGCGAGCACGACCGCCTGCCGGCAAAGCACCGCGACCGTCTCGTCGTTGACGATCTGTCCGTCGATCAGCAATCCGTCATGGCCGTGGGGCGTGTAGGGATCGAGAGCAACGTCGCAGATAATGCCCAGGGAATCGCCGCATTCTTTCCGCACGGCGCGGACAGTGCGGCAGGCGAGGTTGTCGGGATCAAGGGCGTGACGGGCGTCATCGCTCTTGAGTGACGGCTCAACCACCGGAAAAATTGCGATCGCCGGAATGCCGAGGGCAAGGGCGTCTGCGGCCGCCTTGACGATTCCGTCGATGGGCAGCCGTTCGACACCCGACATGCTCGACACGGGCAGGGCGGCCTCGTGGTCGTGAACAAAGAGCGGCCAGACCAAGTCAGCCGGCGATAGCACCGTCTCTGCAACCATGCGCCGCAGCCACGCATGCCGCCTGAGTCGGCGAAGACGGGTTGTCGGAAAGCTGCCCGGATGCCAGGGTGCGGTCATGATCGGTTGTCCACAGTGATGGCTGATGCAATCGCAAGCGCCGGCACACACTCGTCGCCAGTCTGCGTGGCAATCGCGCACGACTCGTCCGATTCCCACACGGCTACCCGTCGCGCCACGACCCCAAGACCATCCAGCACGTGGGGGGCGACGACTTCGAGCAGGTAGCGGGCCATGTTCTCGGCAGTCGGATTCCACGGCAACAAAAAATACTTGGTCGGCGTGGCGAGTTTGACCGCAGCAAGCGCCGTGACGTCCTCGGTCCAGAGAATGAAGGCATGGTCCCAGTGGTCGTCGAGCCAGCCGAGCAGCCGCCGCTTGATGAGGGCGAAGTCAACCACACGCCCCACCGCATCGACCTCCGTGCCGCCGCCGCTTGGCTCGACCTCGACATCCACCCGGTAATTGTGGCCGTGGAGGTAGGCGCAGCGGCCCTCGTGGCCCAGCAACCGGTGGCCGGCGCAGAACCGCAGGCTGCGGACGAGGGACAATCGGGTCATGAACGGCTCGGGCAAGGGGCTCGGGAGCAAGCGGGCGCTCCGCTCAAAGGCGGTGAACAAATCATCATACCCACGAGCTATGCCGCGGTGCGGCATTCCCCGGATATCGGTATCATCCCCGGCATTGGAGCGACCGCGACGACCCCTTCGTGAACAAACGAGCCCACCCATGATTCTTGTGACCGGCGGCGCCGGATTTATCGGCAGTAACTTTGTCCTCGACTGGCTCGCGACCTGCGATGAGCCGATCGTGAACCTCGACAAGCTCACCTACGCCGGCAACCTCGCGAACCTCGAGAGCCTCGCGGGCGATCCCCGCCACACGTTTGTCCACGGCGACATCGCCGACCGTGACCTCGTGGAAAAGCTCCTGGCCGAGCATCGCATCCGGGCAATCGTCCACTTCGCGGCAGAGAGCCATGTCGATCGGTCGATCCACGGCCCAGAGGATTTTGTCGAGACAAATATCGTCGGCACGTTTCGGCTGCTGGAGGCCACGCGGGCCTACTGGGCTGCCCTGCCCCCGGCCGAGCGCGAGGCCTTTCGCTTTTTGCACGTCTCCACCGACGAGGTCTTTGGGACGCTTGCGCCGGATGAACCACCCTTCGACGAGCAGAGTCCCTATCAGCCCAACAGCCCCTACGCTGCAAGCAAGGCGTCGAGTGACCACCTCGTGCGTGGTCACCACCACACCTACGGCCTGCCCGTCGTCACCACAAACTGCTCCAACAACTACGGACCTTGGCAGTTCCCGGAAAAACTCATTCCGCTCTGCATCCACCGCGCGGTCACCGGTGAGCCCCTGCCGATCTACGGTGACGGTCGGCAGGTTCGCGACTGGCTCTATGTGGGCGACCACTGCACCGCCATCCGCCGGGTGCTCGAGGGAGGCCGCGTGGGCGAGGTGTATTGCGTCGGCGGGTCGAGCGAGATGGCCAACATCGACGTCGTGAATCTCCTCTGCACGATTCTCGATGAGGAACATCCACGGGCCGATGGAAAATCGTATGCAACCCAGATCACGTATGTGACCGATCGGCCGGGGCACGACCGCCGCTACGCGATCAACCATGGCAAGATCACCTCCGAGCTGGGCTGGCGGCCGAGCGAGTCGTTTGCATCGGGCCTGAGAAAGACGGTCCGCTGGTATCTCGACCACGGCGGCTGGGTGGCCGATGTGACGAGCGGCGCCTATCGCGACTGGGTCGGCCGGCACTACACGGCGACAAGCTAGGTCGCGCCGTTCCAAGGCCACCTCGGATACTCACCATGAAAATTCTCGTCACCGGTTCGTCAGGGCTCATCGGCAGCGAAGTGGCGACCCACTTCGACGCGCTCGGCTGGGAGGTTCACGGCGTTGACAATAACCAGCGGGCGGTCTTCTTTGGCGAGGCCGGCGACACGCGATGGAACCAGGCACGGCTGGCCGCGAGCCTGCGGAACTTCAAGCACCACGAGCTCGACATCCGCGACCGGGCAGGCGTCTTGGAGCTTGTTGCGCATGTGAAGCCCGCGGCCATCGTGCATACCGCGGCCCAGCCTTCCCATGACCGGGCGGCGGCCATTCCCTTCGATGACTTCGATACGAACGCCGTGGGGACGCTCAACCTCTTGGAGGCCGCCCGCCGGGCCTGCCCCGAGAGCCCGTTGGTCCACATGAGTACGAACAAGGTGTATGGCGACGCCCCCAACGAAATCCTGCTCGTCGAGCTTGCCACCCGCTGGGACTATGCCGATGCGTCGTACGCCAATGGCATCCCCGAGTCGTTTCGCATCGACCAGAGCAAGCACTCGCTTTTCGGTGCGTCAAAGGTGGCGGCCGACGTCATGGTGCAGGAGTACGGCCGCTATTTTGGGATGCCGACCTGCTGCCTCCGCGGTGGCTGCCTCACGGGCCCTGCCCACTCGGGCGTGGAACTGCACGGATTCCTGAGCTACCTCGTGAAGTGCAATCTCGAAGGCCGGCGGTACACCGTCTTTGGATACAAGGGCAAGCAGGTCCGCGACAACATCCACGCGGCCGACGTGGCGAAGTTCATCGCCCGCTTCATCGCCGCGCCGCGGCCGGCGGCCGTCTACAACATCGGCGGCGGCAAGGCGAACAGTTGCTCGATCCTCGAGGCCTTTGAGATGGTCGCGGACCGCACCGGCAGGGCGATGGAGTGGGTGTACGACGAGCAGGCCCGCGCCGGCGACCACATCTGCTACTACTCCGACCTGCGGCGGATGCAGGCCGACTACCCCGGATGGAAGCCGGAAGTCTCGCTCTCCGAGACGTTTGATCAGATTATCGACGCCCACCGGCAGCGGGCAATCGCCGCGCAAGCTTCACCATGAAGATTCTTGTTGCCGGTGGCTGTGGGTTTGTCGGAGCGACGCTTTGCCGGCGGTTGCTTTCCAGCCGCTCGGGCCTCACGATCACCGTTCTCGACAGCCTGCGCCGACGCGGTTCGGAAACGAACGTCGCTGATCTCGAAGCCCGAGGTGTCCGCGTCGTGCATGGCGATATCCGCATGGCTGCCGACATCGATTCGATCGGGCCCTTTGCGTGGGTGATCGATGCGGCAGCCGAGCCGAGCGTCCTGGCTGGCACGGCTGCCGGCGGCCACACCGACCGGCGGCAGCTCGTTGATCACAACCTCCTCGGCACCGTGAATCTGCTCGAAGCCGCTGCCCGCTGGCAGGCAGGCTTTCTATTGTTGAGCACGAGCCGTGTTTATTCGATCCCCGCGCTGGTTGATCTCCCGCTCGTTGAGCGGGATGGCCGCGGAGGAGCGCGGTCGTTCGCGATCGACGCGTCGCGACCATTGCCGGCGGGTAGCTCGATGGCAGGGATCAGCGAGGGGTTTTCAACCGCGGCACCAGTGTCGCTCTACGGCGCGACAAAACTCGCCTGCGAGACGCTCGCCCTCGAGTACGCCTATGCAGCGGGCACGCCCTTGGTGATTGACCGCTGCGGCGTCATGGCGGGCGGGGGGCAGTTTGGCCGAGCCGATCAGGGCATCTTCTCGTGGTGGATCCACCGGTGGCAGGCCCACACCTCCAAACCACTCTCCTATATAGGCTTCGGTGGCCGCGGGCTGCAGGTGCGCGACTGCCTCCATCCCGACGATCTCGCGGATCTTCTGCTGGTGCAGATGGCCGCAGCCCGGGGTGGCGAGCCACACGTGGTGAATGTTTCCGGCGGGTCGGCAAGCGCGACAAGCCTCGCCGAATTATCGGCCTGGTGCAGGACGCGGCTGGGTCCTCATGATGTGTCGCCAAGCCCAGAAACCCGTCCCTACGACCTGCCCTGGGTTGTGCTCGACCATACCAATGCCACCGCGCGGTATGGCTGGCGGCCGATCCGCTCAGCCGAGAGCATTTTCGAGGAGATCGCTGACCATGCCGAACGACACCCCGGCTGGCTCGACCGCTGCGGCGGCTGACGCCCCGGCGGCCGGCGCGACTGCGGCTGGCCCTGGGACACACGCCAGGCGTCCGCCTCTCCAAAGACTCTCGGTCGTCATCCCGGCCCGCGACGAAGAAGGCTGCATCGTCGCCACGGTCGAGCACCTCCATCTCGAGCTGCGGATTCAGGGCGTGCCGCACGAGATCGTCGTGGTGGACGATGGCTCAACCGACTCGACGTGGCGGCTCCTCGAAGAGACTGCCGCACGTATCCCCGAGCTCATCCCAGTGCAGAACCCAGGGCCCTACGGCTTTGGCCGCGCGATCCAGTGGGGACTCACCGCCGCGAGTGGCGACGCAATGGTCATCATGATGGCCGACGAGAGCGACGACTCCCGCGACGTCGTCCGCTATTGGCAGAAGCTCCAAGAAGGCTGGGACTGCGTGTTCGGCAGCCGCTTCTTGAAAGGAGGCGGCGTCATCGACTACCCGCGGGTGAAGCTCTTCCTGAACCGCATGGCCAACTGGTTCGTGCAGATGCTCTTTCGGATCACGCTCAACGACACCACCAACGCCTTCAAGGCCTACCGCCGTGAAGTGATCGAGGGCTGCATGCCGATCCTCTCACCTCACTTCAATATCACCGTTGAGCTACCGCTCAAGGCGATCGTCCGTGGCTACACCTGGACCGTCATCCCCATCACCTGGCGGAACCGCCGCACCGGGATCGCGAAGCTCAAGATTCGCGAAATGGGCAGCCGCTACTTCTTCATCGTGGCCTATGTGTGGCTCGAGAAGTATTTCAGCCGGGGCGACTACAAGCGAACCGAGCCACCCAAGGCGTTGCCTCCGAGCGGCGTGCCATCATGAAAATCGTGCTGCTCGGGGCGACGGGCCAGGTAGGCCGCGAACTGACCGCGACGCTTCCCGCGCTCGGCGAGGTCGTCGTGTGTGACCGCGGGAAAGCCGACCTCGAGCGGCCCGATGGGGTCATCGACCTGCTCGCCCGCGAACGGCCCGACGTCATCATCAATGCCGCTGCCTATACCGCCGTCGACAAGGCCGAGCAGGAGCCTGAGCGGGCGGAGCTTGTGAACGCCATCACCGTAGCCGCGATCGCTGCCGAGGCGTGCCGCCAGGATGCGCTGCTTATGCACTATTCCACGGATTACGTCTTCGACGGCGAGTCCACGGCCCCGTACCGCGAGACAGACCCGACCGGGCCGCTGTCGGTCTACGGAAAAACAAAACTCGCTGGGGAACAGGCGATTGCCGACGCCGGCTGTCGGCATTATGTCCTTCGCACAAGCTGGGTGTACGCGACGCACGGGACGAACTTTCTGCGGACCATGCTGCGGCTGGCCGCTGAGCGAGACGATCTCGCCGTTGTGGCCGACCAGTGGGGCGCGCCGACGTCCGCGGCGCTCATCGCCGAGATCACGACCGAGCTTGTGCGGCGGTCCGACGCCCGTTCAACGGCCATTCCAACCGGGCTTTTTCACCTCGCACCACAAGGCGTGACCACCTGGCACGACTACGCCACACTGCTCCTGACGGCAGCCCGCGACCTGGGGATGACCCTCCGCGTGAGTCCCGATCGCATCAGGCCGCTCACGACAGCTGAATATCCCACTCTCGCCCGTCGGCCGGCCAGCTCGCGACTGTGTACCGACAAGCTCGCCAATGCCCTCGCGAGAAAACTTCCAGAATGGCAAGATGGCGTCCTCGAAGCCGTCGCAGAACTTTCGGCGGCGGCTCGGGTGTGAGGCGGATTCTCATCGGTGGTCCAACAATCTATGACAACTCGCAAGGGCATCATCCTGGCCGGAGGCAGTGGCACGCGGCTGCATCCGATGACACTGGCGGTGTCGAAGCAGCTCCTGCCGGTGTACGACAAGCCGATGATCTACTATCCGCTGAGCGTCCTTCTGCTCGCGGGGATTCGCGACATCCTTGTCATCTCGACGCCCCACGACACGCCGCGATTTCGCGAACTGCTCGGCGACGGCTCTGCCTGGGGCATCCGGATCGAGTACGCGGTGCAGCCGAAGCCCGAGGGGCTCGCCCAGGCGTTTTTTATCGGCGAAGAGTTTTTGGAGGGCGGTCCGTCGGCGCTCGTGCTCGGCGACAACATCTTCTACGGACACGGCCTGGCCCAACGGCTTCAGGCAGCCACCGCACAAGCGACGGGCGCGACCGTGTTTGCCTATCCTGTGGCCGACCCCGAGCGATATGGCGTCGTGGAGTTCGATCAATCCAAGAAGGCGATCTCCATCGAGGAGAAGCCGGCAAAGCCTCGCAGTCGCTACGCCGTCACGGGGCTCTATTTCTACGACGAGCAGGTTGTCGGCATCGCCAAGACCATCAAGCCATCACCCCGCGGTGAGCTCGAGATCACCGACGTCAACCGCGTCTATCTCGAACAGGGCGAGCTGGCTTGCGAGCTCATGGGGCGAGGCGATGCCTGGCTCGATACCGGCACGCATGACAGCCTCATCGAGGCGGGGCAGTTCATCCAGTCGCTCGAGAAGCGGCAGGGGCTCAAGATCTGTTGCCCGGAGGAGATTGCCTGGCGACAAGGCTGGATCGATGATGCCGCGCTTGCGTCGCTTGCCCGCCCACTCGCAAAGAGTGGCTACGGTGAATACCTCCTCGCCCTGGCCCAGGAGAAGCAGTTGGCGTGAACGTGACTTCGACCGACATTCCCGACGTCCTGGTCCTCGAACCCAGGGTCTTTGCCGACGACCGTGGCTCCTTCTTCGAGAGTTTCAATGGTGACGCGTTCCATAAAGCGACAGGATTCCGTGGTTTGTTCCTTCAAGACAACCAGAGCACGAGCCGCCGCCACGTGCTCCGCGGCCTGCACTACCAAGACCCGCATCCCCAGGGAAAGCTGATCCGCGCGGTCGCGGGATCGATCTTTGACGTGGCCATCGACATCCGGCGGGATTCGCCCACCTTTGGCCGCTGGGTCGGCGTCGAGCTTTCCGCCGAGAATCGCCGCCAGCTCTGGGTGCCACCGGGCCTGGCCCACGGCTTTCTGACGCTCTCCGAAACAGCCGATGTGCTCTACAAGGCCACCGATTTTTATGCTCCCGGCTGTGAGCGGTGTATCCGCTGGGACGACCCGACGTTTGCCGTTGCGTGGCCACTCACCGCGCCGCCCATCCTCTCGCCCAAAGACGCTGCGGCTGACCTCTTGTCGCCAGCCATCTAACGGCTGCTCTGGCCGAGGCCAGGCTGCCTCCTCCCGGCCCCGTCGGTCACAAAAAGGCCTCGCGGCGAGCGAAAACAGTGGAGGGTAGGCTTGAGGGGCGGCATTCCGTCGGACCCATCGCCGCTGATCCCGACCTGCCGACTCAAGCGCGCCCCATGCCCGAGCTCCCGAACCAGGCCCGTGCCCCGGCGCTCGTCATCGCCGGCATGCATCGATCCGGCACGTCGCTGGTCGCTTCACTCTGCCAGGCTGGCGGGCTCGCCATCGGTACGCGGCTGCTGGGCGGTTATCCCGGCAACGAAGTCGGTCACTTCGAAGACCTCGATTTTGTCACGTGGCACGAATCGGTGCTTCGGGCGAACGGGTTTGGGACCGAGGGGTTCTTGGCGGCGGGAATCCCTCGCGTGCCCGACGGCCTGCGGCGGGATGCGGAGAGAATCGTCAACTGCCGCCGCGCACTCGGTGCTCCCTGGGGCTGGAAGGACCCGCGGACGACGCTCCACCTCGACTTCTGGGCGGAGCTGCTCCCGGAAGCACGCTTCTTGTTCGTGATCCGCCGGCCGTGGGAGATCGTCGATTCGCTGTTCCGGCGGGGCGACGAAGTCTTTCGGATGAATCCGCCATTCGCGGTGCAGGTGTGGCTCCACGCCAACCGCCTCATCCGCGATTTCGTCGCTCGTCACCCGAGCCGTTCGCTCGTGTGCGACATCACACAGGTCATCGAACAGCCTACGGAGGTTTTTGGCGCCATTCGCGATCAGCTCGGTATTCCGCTCGCTGATCCTTTGCCGCTCTACCAGCAAGCCCTGCTCACACGGATCGAAGACGCCGGACGCATGGCGATGCTGGCCGATGCGTGCCCGGATGCGATCGCGGTCTATGACGACCTGGCGGATCTCGCAGGCAGCCGGCCAGCCACCATCACTCCCAATCACAAAGAAGCGCTCGCGGTCATCGGCTTTCACGATTGGAGCGACACGCGGAGCCTCGAAGCCAGATTGCGACGCCTGGAAACCTCACTCAAGGAATCGCACGACGCCGCAGCGAGCTTGGAAACGCAGCTTGGGGAATCGCGAGACACTGCGGCCGGCTCAGAAAACGCTCTCCGGGAATCGCGCAGCATCGTCGTCCGCCTAGAGAACTCACTCCAGGAATCGCACGACATCGCGGCCGGCTTGAAAGCACACCTGCGAGAGTCTCAAAGCACGGTCGCACGTTTGGAAGACTCCCTCCGGGAATCGCAGGCTGCGCGGGAAACTGACAACCGCCAGAGCCAGGCTCTCCTCAAAGCGGCGGAGGACACACTTCAGACTCTCAAACGTCGAGCCGCTGCTGATCACGATCACGTTGCCGGGCTCAGCCGTAGAGTGGAAGAGGGCGAGGACCGTATCGGCGAGCTGGAAACCCTCCTCGGTGCCGCTCGCGCGGCCGAGGTGGAGGCTCGCGCCATGCGCGATCTCCTGGAGCGCGAAGCGTCGGCGGCGCGCGCGGCGGTTGAATCTCGCTGCGCCACGGTGGAATCGGAAGTTCGCGAGCTCCGCGGGCAGTTGGCCGTCGCCGAGGAGCACGCCCGCGACCTCACGCGGGCGACAGAAGCGCTCCATGAGATTGAGGCCAGCAACTCCTGGAGGCTCACGTGGCCGCTGCGCGCTGCGAGGCGCGTCGCGATCACCGCACCTGGGCAAGGCCTGCGGCGTGCGGCGTCGTCGCTCGGGCGGCGGCTGTGGCGTCGCCTGCCGCTCTCCATTCCCTCCAAGCAGCGAATCCGCGAGAAGCTCTTCCGTCGCGTCGGATACCTCTTTCGCTGGACCGATTCGTACCGCGAGTGGGACGCCCGCCGGACGCCCCCAGCTGGCGTCACGGCAGAGCGTGTGCCCGAAGCGACGCCAACGTCACGCGATGTCGATGCGCTGGCTGCCGGCGTGCGGGTGATCGCGATGCACCTGCCGCAGTTCCATCGCATCGCCGAGAACGATGCTTGGTGGGGCGAGGGGTTTACCGAGTGGACCAACGTCCGCCGCGGCCAGCCGATGTACCCGGGCCACGATCAGCCGCACGTGCCCCATCCCGACATCGGCACCTACGACCTCGCCGATCCGACCGTGCTCGAACGGCAGGCGGCGCTCGCCGCCTCGTACGGCATCTCCGGCTTCTGCTTCTACTCCTATTGGTTCAGCGGCCGCCAGCTCCTCGAGAAGCCGCTCGACGCGATGCTCCGCTCCGGGAAGCCCGATTTTCCCTTCTGCATCTGCTGGGCCAACGAGAACTGGACGCGGACCTGGGACGGCCGCGACGCCGAAGTGCTCATGGCCCAGACGCACGCGCCCGACGACGCCGAAAGATTCATCCGCGACCTTCTGCCGATGCTTCGCGACCCGCGTTATATCCGCGTCGAGGGCCGGCCGCTGATCGCCGTCTACCGAACCGAGTCGCTGCCTGATCCTCAACGAACAGCCGCGATCTGGCGGGATATCTGCCGAGCCGAAGGGATCGGTGAGATTCACCTTGTGGCCGTGCGGAGTTTCTCGAAGCACGATCCCGCCCAGGATGGATTCGATGCGGCCCTCCAGTTCCCGCCGCTTCAGATTCCGGCGGCCAATCTCGCGGCCGAGCCAGGTTTCACCGCGGCCCCTGGCTTCGCCGGCAGCGTCCATGACTACGAGGAGGCCGTTGGCTTTTCGCTCGCCGAGGTGCCGCATGGCTATCGGATGTACCGCGGCGTGATGCCCGCCTGGGACAACACTGCCCGCCGCATGGAACGGGCGACCTCCTGGGTCAACGCGCGGCCAGAGCGTTACGGCGACTGGCTCGCCGCGGCGATCGACCGCACCATCCACGAGCAGCCGCCGGAGCATCGATTGGTTTTTGTGAATGCCTGGAACGAGTGGGCTGAGGGGGCCCATCTCGAACCGGACGAGCGGCACGGCTATGCCAACCTCGAACAGACGGCCCGAGCGCTCGGGCTGCCGGTGAAGGCGTCCAGGTCGCCCCTCGACGCCGCCACGCTTCCGGCCGAGCCACAGGAGCTACGACTGCATGCCTGGTTTCGGGTCTGCGAACTTTTTGAAGGCGAACCGAGCCGGCCGCAGTATGCGTTTCTGGCTGACTATTCCGCCTTGCTCACGCAGGTGGCCGCAGGTGGCGGTCGGCTGCGAGTGGAGAATGGCCGGCCGATGGCGCGTGTCGATGGCACCGATTTTTTCTTATGCGACCGCGGCAGCCTGACAGCGTCCCTCCATCGCGTCTGCACTCCTGACGACGCCCCGTTCTGCTTCGTGGTCCTCCAGTTCAACCGCTGGGACGTTACTGCGAGGTGCATCGACTCTCTCCGCAGGCTCGAGAGCCGGCGGCCGGTGCGGATCGTCGTAGTGGATAACGGCTCGACCGAAGAGGTCCTTGCCGCGACCCGCGAGGCGGTGGCCACCATGCCCGAAGTCGAGCTGCTCGAGACCGGATCAAACCGTGGGTTCGCCGGTGGCAACAACGCCGGCTATGCCCGTGTGCGGGAGCGGTTCGGGGCGACGTTTGTGGCCGTGATCAACAACGATACCCGAATCGAAGACGCTTCTTTCATCACCCGCTGCGAAGAGCTCTTCGACCGCTACGGCTACTCGGTCCTGGGCCCGGATATCGTCACGCCCGATGGACGACACGAAAATCCTTGGAACGACGCCGTCTACTCCCCCGACGACTGGCGGCTGCTCGCGGGCATGTACGACCAGGATCGCGCGGCGTTCGAGCGAACCGGCACCGCCATTTTTCGAAGGCCAGGCACCCGCACGCCCGACTCCCGCTTCCTGCCCAACGCGTTGCTCCAGGGTGCCGCGATGGTCCTCTCGCCAGTTTTTGTCTCCTCGTCCTCAACGCTCTTCGATGAGCGGACAAGCCTCTACGGCGAAGAGTTTTTGTTTGCGGTCGGGAACATGCGTGCCGGGCATTTCATGGCGTATTCGGCCGACGTTTGCATCCTTCACGAAGAGGGCGTTTCGACGGCAGCGTTGCCAAGCAACCACAAAATGCGGCTCGGCTACGAGAACGCGGCCACGGCAGCCCGCTTGGCCCTCACCGAGCTCGATGCCTTCGCGGCCGCATGCCGCGGCGAACCGCTCCCGAGCGCCGCGCCGGTGCTCGAGACGCTCCTGGCATCGCCTCGGCGGCACATCCTGGTGGATCTGTTTTTCTGCCAGCCCGGTTTTCATGGCGGCGGGGAATACGGCAAAGCTGTCTTCAAGGCGCTTGTCGCCTCGGCGGCTGCCCGCGGCGACGTGCAGATCTGGGCTGCGCTCGACCCATCCCTCTTCATCGACGGCTGGGTCTGGGAGACCTGCCGCGAGCACGCCGTGAATATCGTGGCCGTGAAGTCGTTCAGTGCGATCACGGAGCTTGTGAATACAGGGATGTTCACCTCCTTCTTCGCGCCAGCGATCGTGGTCTATACGGGCTACGAGTATCAGCGCACGGTTGGCGGCGAGCTCGGCTTTACGTCGGGCGGCACGCGGGTGGTGGGCACGCTGCTGGATGTCCGCGATCTCGAAATGGCCGAAGACTGGGAGCGGATCGCCACTGCCCGCCGCGCGGTCGGCTGCACGCCCGAGCGATCGCTGTCGAAGACCGCCTGGGAGCAGGAGCGGAATCGTCAGACGGCTCATGCCCGCGAGCTGGAAGCCATGTACCGAGGCATCGCGAGCCATCCGAGCCTCGACGCGCTCGTGACGATCTCGGACTACTCGGCCGCATCGATTCAGTCACGGATCGGCACCGGCCGGCCGCTCGAAGTGCTGTTTCCACCGCGGAAGGACCGGCCCGCCGCCGAGCGGTTTGCGATTCCGGGGATCGAGCCTGGCCGCGACGAGTTTGTGCTCGTGATGAATGCAGGCCGCATCGAGAAAAACGCCGCCACGGCCGTAGCTGTGTTCGATCGGCTCTGCGGCGACCCCGCGTTTGCGGCCGAGCATCCGCGGCTCAAGCTCGTGCTCGTGGGAATCGGCTCTCTCGACGATGTGGGGATCGGCACGGTCGCGAACCCAGGCCGCTTCGTCACCCTGCCGCACCTGCCGCCGGAGCATCTCGAATATCTCTACCGCGAGGCGCGGTGCCTGCTCTATCCGTCGTTCAACGAGGGGTTTGGGTATCCGCCGCTCGAGGCGATGGATCATGGCACGCCGAGCGTGATTGCCGACAACACGTCCGTGCCGGAAGTATGTGGCACAGCAGCCGTGCCCTGCGATCCTTTTAATGAGGCGTCGGTGGCCAGCGCCATCCGCCAGGTAATCCATGATCCCCCCGATGCCGCCTGCCTGGCGGCCCGCCACGCTGCCATCCTCGCGCGACAACACCGCGACCTCGCGGCGCTTGTGCAGCTTGTGCTCGATGGCATCCGTCCGGGAGAAGCCACCTCGCCTGAGCCTGCGGGCCCACGACCCCGCGCGATGCTCACTCCTTGATGAGCAGCGCCTGCACGTTGTCGTCGAAGAGTAGCGGGAGAAGGTTGACGCGTCGTGTGTCGAGCCCGATCTCGCCGGCAATCCGGCGGAGGGCGGGATAGGTGAAGTAGTTCACGTGGTCGGGCCATCGAAACCCACACCACTTGCCCCCAAAGAGTTTTCGGTTGAGCGAGCCGTAGTTGGGCACCCGCACATAGGCTTTGCCGCCGGGCTTCAAGACGCGATGGGTCGCGCGAAGAATCTCCCGCATGGCGACCTCATGCTCGAGGTACGAGTTCATGAGCACCCCGTCAAAAAAATTGTCCTCGAAGTCACGGATGCGTTCGGCTCCGGCGCCGTGCAGACAGTAGCCGCCAGCGGCCTTCATGCGCGTGTCGGCAGCGGCACAGAGCACGCGAGATACCTCGATGCCGTAGGGGATCATGGGGGGGCCGAGCCATTCGCCACCGCCACAGCCGATGTCGAGTACGCGGCCCGGCCCGAAGAGGCGGGTAAACATCTCGGTTGACCGCCGCCCTTTGAGCCCGAGCGCCGCCCGCACGGCCCGCGCGGCCCGCGACACCGGCCCGCGTCGGGTCTCACGGCGTTCGATATGGGTCTTCTCCCAAGCGAAATCCTCGACCAGCGCCGTGTAGGGCGGTGGGTTTTGGAGGTAGGCAAAGCCACAGGATTTGCACTCCACCACGTTCCAGCCGTCGGGCGAGTAGGCAGGGATTCGCCGGGCATCATCGCCGCCGCACGATGGGCATGTCCGATAGGTGAGCTCACTCGTCACGCTTGTGGTCTCCGCGGTGTCGGGCGGCCTCTGGCACGCGGTCGATGCAATTGACTGGCCGCGACGTCAGAAGATACCGTCGGATGGCGCGGATCGTCTAAGGCCACGCGCCAGGAGGAGCTCGCATGGATCACCAAAACGTCTGCGACAGCGAGTGGGAGGCCTGGTCGCAGCGGTTCACGTGGACCGTCTGGGCCGCGGCGACGGTCCTCGCGCTGGTGGCAAGCGCCGTCTACGGCCGGTGGCTGCCCTGGAGCGATGATTTCAACATCGTGCCCGTCGTGACCGGGGCCGTGCCGCTGTCACTTGGGTGGCTGTGGGAACAGCACGAAGAACACCGTATCCCGCTTGTGAAGCTGCTTTTTGTGAGCATGGGGCGGCTCTCGGGCTGCGACTACCGCTGGACCCTCACAGCCAATGTGGTGTTGCTGTCGGCTACGGCGGCAGCCCTGATCGTGGCGGCCCGTCGACTCCGGGGATTCACGAGCTGGACCGATGCCGTGTTTCCGGCAGTGATCCTCCATCTGGGCCATGGGGCGATGGTCTGGGCATTCCACTCACAGTTTCTGCTCACGACGGTTTTGGGTGGCTTGTTTGTGGCAACCGCGGTGGCCGCACCGCGCGGAGGTGCGTGGCGGTCGGCCGGCATGGTGGTCTGTGCCTTGCTCTTGCCGCTCACGGGGTCGAGCGGCCTGCTGGTCTCGGCCGCGGCCATGTGTCTTCTGGCCGCGGAGGCGGCGGGATGGAACGCCGCTCCGGGCACACGCCTCTCGCTCGCCCGCGTCATGGCGGCCGGTGGTGCCTGTGGGACGTGTGCCGTCGGCATCGCGTATGTGGCCACGCTTCGGTTCACTCAGGCCAAGACCTACGCTGGCCCGTGGCAGACGCTCGTGGCAGGCCTCGACACGCTCTCGTCGTATCCGGCCGGTCTCGTCAACCGCTCCCCTTTGGGCTGGCGTGTGGCGACGGCGGTGGCGGTCGTCGCCACCTGTGTGATGGCGGCGCGGGCTATGTGGTCGCGGGACACTTCACGCCGTGCGTCACTTGTCATCCTGGTCGGGTATGTGGCCGCTCTGGGCCTGGTTGCCATCGCGATCGGCTACGGCCGCGGCACCCGTGATTTCTCAGAGCTCTACGGCCACTACTCTCCGCTGGCCCTGGGCGTGCCGGTCGCTTTGGCGCTCGTGTGGGCGGCGCTTCCGCAGGCACCGGCGGCCCGTGTCGTGCAGGCCGTGCTTTGTATTGTGGCGCTCGCCGTCGCATCGAACCATGCGAAGCGAGCTGTCCGCCACTGGGGCATGCAGGACGAATCGTGGGCCGTCATTGCGTCCGACATGCGTGGTGTTCTCTCGCCGGAGGACGTTGCCGCGCGGCATGCTGCAGCCCTGTTCTTCATCGACACTCCCGACACCCGTCGCATGATCGCCACGGCCATCGCCGCGCTTCGCGAGACGACCTATCCGCTCTACTGCACGCGTCCCGCGGCGCCGCCCTGACGTGGCACGTGTGGCCCGGGCCGAGGCACCCTGTTCCTACACCCGCAGGATTCCTCGAAACCCTCGGGCCGCGAAGAACGACTGGGCGCCGTTGTGATACACGAACACCGCGCCATAGCGCCGATCACAGAACAGGGCACCGCCGAGCTTTCGGATTGCAGCGGGAGTTTCAACCCAACTGGAGGTCTTGGTGTCGAAGCATCCGAGCTTCTGCAGATCCTGATACTCCGCCTCAGTGAGCAGGCCGATTCCCATGGCGGTCGCCATCTCGGTTGCACTGTGCTCCGGCCGTCCTTCCTTTCTGGACTCACGCGCAGCCCTGTCGTAGCAGACGCTCCGTCGCCCTGTGGGGCTTTCTGCCGCGCAATCACAGAAGACGATTTCATTCGTCTTCTTGTCCTGGCCGATGACGTCAGGCTCTCCCCCGGAATCCTCCATAGACTGAAGCGACTTCATCTTCTCTGGATGCCCGAGGAGCCTGGCAAGCACCTTCTGCCACTCAACACCCCTGTGCCGGCTCATGTGCTCTTCGAACCGAGCTTTGAGCGTGGCGCGGAGAGCATCGGCGCGCTGCTTCGACATGCCCACGAATCACCTTCCTGTTGGTTCAGCACCCATCGCTTGAAAACTTGGATGGACGCTTCCTTGAATAACGACCCAGGCTCGGCGACGGCGGCGACGAACCACAGTGTCAACCTGATCAGCGGCGGCCCAACCGATCAGCCATTCCGCTGGACGCCATCCGCCGTCTGATCCAGCGCCTGGCTCGCCGCTTTGGGATGCCATACGGGCCGACCCTCGCGTCTTTGAAATCCGGCTCCTTCAGGGAAGCATGGCCCACACGTGACCTTAGCCCACCGCCACCATGCCACGGAAGCGGCGGATGAGCCGTGGGATGAGCCGGCGATACCAGGGGCGGCGGGTGGCGCGTGCAACGTCGAGTCCGCGACTGCGGATGTCTGGCCGTACCGCCAAGAGGGTGCTGAAAAGCCGCTCCATGATGAAGGGCACATACGGGGCGTCGATCTCGCGATCGGCCCGCGACCAGGCAAGCTGGCGGTCTGATTCGTCGAGGCCCTCGCAGATGTGCCGGTACACCGGCTCACAAAACGCCATGTACGCATCCCAGAACCGCCGCGTGCCGGCCCAGTAGTTACAAAAAAGCACCTGCTCGCGAGGCTGCTCGAGCGTGGCGAGATTCACATTCACACCAACGGCATCAAAGATGCGCTGCGTGAGCCCCAGAATCCCTGGATGATGAATCTCGGCCTGCTGCCAGATGTTCGTGAAAGCCTGCGGCTCAACCCGGTAGGGGTGAGCAAAGTAGACGTCGTAGCCAGGATGCCGCGCGATGAACGTTGCAAAGGTGCGACCGCGAAGGCCCGTCTTGGCCCCAAACTTCCACGACAGATAGCCCGTCACATCTCCCTCGCGGCACCGAGCCGCGAGCCACTCCGTACGGAAGACGTGATACTCCCGCCACTCTGGGCTGGGGTTGGCACGGTTGTCGTACGGCGTAAAGGCAGAATCGAGCGACGGCCGCTGGGCATCGTCGTAGAAAATCTGATGGATGCGCACGGGCATGGCAGCACTCGGTCCCGTCGCGTGTCACGCGGCCCGCCTCGCGGCGGTCGACGTGTCTGGACTGCCCGCATCCAGAGCTCGCCGCCCGTCCTGGATGATCGCGACGAGCCGGGCCACGTCGGCTTCTTGCCTTGTGGCCACAGCCGCCCGCTGGGCACGCAGCTCGGCCGCCATCGGCGGGGCCGAAAGGATCGTGCGGATGGCTTGCGCGACCGAATCGACATCAAAGGGGTCGCAGGGCACCGCAGCGGTGCCACACACTTCCGGCACGGAGGTATTGTCGGCAATCACGCTCGGCGTGCCATGATCCATCGCCTCGAGCGGCGGGTACCCAAACCCCTCGTTGAACGACGGGTAGAGCAGGCAGCGCGCCTCGCGGTAGAGGTATTCGAGATGCTCCGGCGGCAGGTGCGGCAGCGTGACAAAGCGATCTGGATGCGTAAGCGTGCCCATCCCGAGATCGTCGATGGAACCGATTCCGATGAGCACAAGCTTCAGCCGTGGATGCTCGGCGGCGAATGCGGGGTCGCCGCAAAGGCGGTCGAACACGGCCACGGCCGTGGCGGCGTTCTTTTCGATACGGCCTGCATTCATCGCGAGCACAAACTCGTCGCGGCCGAGAGTGATTCCCGGCATCGCACATCGCTCTGCGGCAGCCCGGTCCTTCCTCGGTGGAAACAGCACATCGAGCGGACGATCCGTGCCAATCCGCGACTGAATCGATGCGGCTGAGTAGTCCGAGATCGTCACGAGCGCGTCAAGGCTCGGGTGGCTCGCGATACCTCGGTACATGGTTTCCAAGTCGCGGGCATGGGCCGACTGTCGATTCCGCTCCTGCTCCCAGGCGCTCCTCGACATCGACTGCTCGGGCGTGCAGCCGACCGCACGACGGGCTGTGGCAATCCGCTCCCAGTCTTCGGCCATCTCGAGATCGCGAACGTCCAGCAGCGTGCCGACCACCCGCGTGCCGCTGCCCGCAAAACCGAGCTCGCCGCCGACCTTGCGCTGATACTCATAGCCCGTGTAGACCACGATCGCGGGCGCGAAGAAGGA
>CAYZHH010000038.1:17395-18131 GCA_964478275.1 uncultured Candidatus Kuenenia sp. | reverse complement strand
GCTCAACACCGGGGATGTCGGCAAGGGCCTTGGCGTGCAACCGGGCGATTGCGCCGATGCCAATAATCGCTGCTCGCACGATGACGTTCTCCGGCTCGCCACACACTTTTGGATCAGGCGGCCTAGCGCCACCGCCGCCCACGGCCACGGCCACAGAGTGTGCCGGGAGGCTGGGCGGGCCACAAGCGGCATCCGGTATCATTGGTGGCGTCTTCGCGTCGTTGTTCTGAATCTTCCTACAAAACACGAGCACGTCGAGATCGATGACGGCCAATTCCCTTCCCGATCCTGTCCGGCTCATCGAGTCGATCGCCGAGCGGGGCGCGAGGCTCGTCCTCGTCGCGACCGGTGGCGGGTCGGGGGCGATTTCGCATCTTGTTTCGACGCCTGGCGCGAGCAGCATCGTGCTCGAGGCGGTGGTGCCGTATGCCCGCGAGGCCATCGACGACCTCCTCGGTGGTCCCCAGGAAACCTATTGCTCCGCGAGAACAGCGCGGCGATTGGCGATGACCGCTTGGCAGCGGGCCTGCCGGCTCGACGAGGCTGCTGGCACCGACACGGGTGTCGCTGCCCGTCGGGCGGTCGGCGTGGCGATCACGGCAGGGCTCGCGACAACGCAGCCCAAGAAGGGCGACCACCGCGCCATTGTCGCCGTGCAGACGCTCATGGGCACACGGGTGGCGGAGCTTGTCCTCGACAAGGATGCCCGTTCGCGAGCCGAGGAAGAGACCGTGGC
>CAYZHH010000038.1:1411-17385 GCA_964478275.1 uncultured Candidatus Kuenenia sp. | reverse complement strand
CCAGGGGAGCGCATCACACGCGATGGCGTGGTTCCGCCGGAAGCGTGGCAGCGGCTTTTTGCCGGTGAACGTTCGGTGGTGGGGGAGGGCTCCGCGTCGGGTGATGCCGAGCCTGCGCCGGGCTGCCTCGTGTTCCCGGGATCGTTTGATCCGCTGCACGAAGGCCACCTCTTGATGGCACGGGTCGCCGAGGAGATCGCCGAGCGACCACTTGCCTACGAGATCTCCGTGGCGAATGTCGACAAGCCCATGCTCGATTACCTGGAGATGCGGAATCGCGCCGCGCAGTTTGCCGATCGACCGCTGTGGTTCACTCGCGCCGCGACGTTTCTCGCGAAGCTCGATGTGTTTCCCGAGAGCACGTTTGTGATGGGCGCCGACACCTTCGCCCGGCTGGCCGACGCGCGGTATTATGGCGGCTCGACAACCGCCGCCACCCGCGCGGTGAAGGCGATTGCCGCCAAGACCCGTGGGTTGATCGTGTTCGGCAGGCTTCGCGACGGCGTGTTTCAAGATTCGGCCGGTATCAAAGTCCCGAAGGCGCTGCGTGAGGTGGCATACTTCGTGTCGCAACGGGAGTTTCGTTTCGACATCTCGAGCACAGACCTGCGCAGGCGGGCACTTTCGGAGGTGGGGGCATGAACATCAGAAGCATGATCCTGGCGGTCTGGCTGGCTGCGGTCGCTGCTGGCGTTTGGGCCGACGAGGCATCCAAGCTGCTCGAGCCCCATGTGGGGGCCGTTCTCGACCTCGTGGAGCTTGGCACGGGCCGGCGGTTCGTGCGTTCGAAGCTCGAGAAAGTGCAGACGAAGAACGATACCGTTGAGTCGATCCGCATCGTGGAGGAAGGGCAGGCCCGGCCGCTCACGCTTCGCCTCACGGCGATCACGCGGATCGTCGTGGGCCGCGAGACGGTCTACGAGAAGGAGGCCAAGGGTGGCGGCATTGCCGCGAAGAAGGCCGATATCCTGCGCGAGAAACATGCCAGCGAGGTGGCGGCTTCCCAGGAGCGGATGAAGGCCAAGGGCGTTGCCCCGTGGCCCGAGCTTTCCGCGGAGGCCCATGCCGCCGAGGTCAATGAGCTCGAGAAGTTCGCCGAGACCGTTCGCGCAGCGTTTCCGAAGCTCGTCATCTCGCAAACGCATGAGTTCATCATGGTCAGCGACATGCCGAAGCAGGAGATCGGCCCCTATGTTGCCAGCCTCGACTCGATGCATGATTTTCTCTGCGACCTCTATGGGATTCCGCGAGGCGAACCGGTCTGGAAGGGCAAATGCCTCGTGTTCGCATTCGTGAGC
This sequence comes from uncultured Candidatus Kuenenia sp., assembly GCA_964478275.1. Taxonomy (GTDB): domain Bacteria; phylum Planctomycetota; class Planctomycetia; order Pirellulales; family UBA1268; genus QWPN01. Next base: position 16,087 of record CAYZHH010000038.1, on the reverse strand, counting down.
GAGGACGATTTCTTGGCCTTTGAAGCACGGTTCATGAAGAACCCGAGTTCGCCGGGTTATCACGGCCTATGCCACCAGTATTCCGACGGCCGTGTCGTCATGGCCTGCCATCGGGGCAGCGAGGCCGACGCCTTCGCCCACATGCTCGTGCATGAGACGAGCCACGGCTTCAATCATCGGTGGATGTCGCCCGAGCGCGTGCCCAACTGGCTCAATGAGGGCATCGCCGAATGGGTCGGCACGCAGGTTGTGCCCCACTCACGGCAGGTGCCGCGCAAGGAGACGATGTCGAAGGCCTACATGCAGCAGACGGGCTCGCTCGGGCCGCAGTTTCTCACGCGAGACAACATCGACGCCGTTCAATACGGCATCTCGTCGGCGCTCGTGCGGTTCCTGGTGACCCGCGACCGCAAGAAATTTGCAGAGTTCGTTCGCGGCATCAAGGAAGGGCAGACGGCCGAAGAGAGTCTTCAGGCGACCTTCAAGGGGTCGATCAACGACCTCGTCGCCGCATTTGGTACGTCGATCGGCATTCCCAATCTGAAGCCGTAACCTGCCCCTCGCTTACTCGGGGAGCGGCTTACCCTTGGTTTCCGGTGCGAAGGGGAGTGTCGCCAGGGCGATCACGAACACCACGCACATGGTCATCGCCGCGTATCGTTCGCGGAGCGGCGACTCGAAGCCGTAGTGGGCACCGAACACGTCCGTCGCGAGGAGCGCGGAGAAGTAGCTTCCGCCGGCTGCGGCGAAGCGGCCGAGGTTGTAGCAGAACGACGTGCCTGTGCTCCGCATGCGGCTCGGGAACAGTTCCGGCAGGTAGATCGCAAACCCCGCGAAGACGCCCAGCGAGAAGAACCACATGAGTGGCATCATCCAATAGGCATCCATTGGCGTCTGGAGGGAATAGAAGACAAAGAGCGTGGACACCAGGGAGCCGACATACCAGATCGCGAACGCCGGCTTGCGGCCAAGAGCGATGCAGGCCTTCGTCATGCACCACATGCCGACCGCCGCGCCGATCATCTGGAGCGTGTAGGCGAACGACTTGGCCTGATTGATCGCCGGCTGAATCGCATCGGCTTCCATCCCTTGCCCTTCGAAGTAAATCCGAAAAACCTTCGACTGGATGTCGATGGCGTATTCGACGATGGCCCAGAGGCCGATGACGCCCGCCGATGAAATGAGCGCCCCGATGAGCAGGTTTTTTCGCCACCGCTTCTCGGCCAAGAGATCGCGGTACGGAGTCAGAATGCTGCCCTGTGGCAAGCGGCCCTCCGCCTTCGCCCGCAGCCACGGCTCGGGTTCCTTGAGAAACCTCATCGTGAACACGACGAGCAGGGCCGGGGCAGCGCCCACGAGAAACATCCATCGCCAGGAGTCTTCGCCGCGAATGATCCCGCTGGTGGCGAGCATGCTGATCGCGGTCAGCACGAACCCGGCCGACAGGTTGCCGACGGTCGAGAGAATCTGGAGCCAACCGAGCGCTCCCGACCGTGCGTAGTTGGGGAGCGACTCTGCAATGAGCGCCACCGCGAGCCCGAACACACCGCCGACGCCGACGCCCGTGAGGAAGCGGGCGATGGCGAAGTCCCAATAGGTCTGGCTGAAGAAGCTGAACCCGGTGCAGACCGAATAGATCAGTACCGTGAGCCCAAGCATCTTGGCCCGGCCGTAGCGGTCGCCGAGGGCGCCGAAGATCATGCCGCCGACGCCCCAGCCGATGAGAAAGAGTGCCGTCACCTGCTTGCCGAGCGCCTGCACGTCGGCGCCGGCCACGTCTCGCGTGAGATCGGTGAGGGCATCGACCCGCGCGAGCGAGAACAGCCGTTGGTCGAGGCAATCGAAGAACCACGCGGCACTGGCGATGATGAACACGAACCAGTGGTACGGTGTGAGCCCTCGATACCAGGCGCGCTGTTCATGGTCCATCGGTGCAGTTCTCCGCAGGGGGCAAGTAGGTCGAGGCCCCAAAGATAGCCCCGTCACGCCGCCGCCCGCCACCCTCGCTCACTATGAACCGCTCTCCACGCGGGACAATCGATGCGGATGATCTTGGATCAACGACAAGAAACGGGCGTTTACACGGGGGCGACCTGCCACGCGCTTGCCGCGCGCCGCTTGGCGGTCACAATCGCGGGTCGACGGGTTCGCTTTCCATCGCCAGGACGGCAAAGACGCACTCGTGGACCCGCCGGAGCGGTTCACGCCGGACGAATCGCTCGAGTGATTCGATCCCGAGCGAAAACTCTCGCAGCGCGAGTGATCGCTTGGCCCCCACTCGCCGCGAGCGGAGCCGATCGAGGTTCTCGGGCCTGGTGTACTCGGGGCCGTAGATGATGCGGAGATACTCCGGGCCTCGCACCTTCATGGCTGGCTGAACGAGGCCGCGTGGCCCCTTCGCGATAAATGCCAGCGGCTTTACGACCATGCCCTCGCCCCCGGTGTCTGTGAGCGCCGTCCACCACGCCGTGGCCTCCTCTTCGCTGGCGTGGCTCGAAAGGTCCACGAGCTTCCACGGCGTGGCCACAAGCACCGGATCATCGGTCAGCCGCGCGATGGTCTCCATGTGCCACCGATGGTCGCGATCGACATGCACGCTGCCTTCGCTGGCAAGGATGTGGAAGGGCGCCAGCCGAAGGTCGTTGACGCTCGACACGTCCCAACAATAGTGGCGATATGCCTGCCGGTAGCGCTCGACGAGCGCGAGCCGCTCGGTTGTGACGTCAAGAAGAGCCGTGGCGTCGGCAAGACGTTCTCGCGTGCGTTGGAGCGACTCGACGGCCGCGCCGAGCGCGACCGTCGCGGCCACTCCCACAGCCGCGTACTGCTCTCGGATCAGCGATTGGGCCTTCGCAGACCATGGCATCAGCTCGCAATCCAGGCAGAGCCAGTCCGTAGACAATTCGTCCCACAGGCCAGCGCGGTCGGCCGCATCTCGGACCCGGCCGAGGAGCTCTTGCTCCGTGGATCGATCGCTGAAAAACGGCCGACCGGTCCGCGTGACGATGGCACCGAGCGTGCCTGCGGAGTCGTTTCCGGGGATGCCGAAACGGCTCGTGGCGACCGAGGGCTCGCGGCATACGATCGCCACGGCGCGCGATCCCATGTGCTTCTCTTCACAGATGACGTGTCCGACACCGTTCGTGCGGTAGTACTCAAAGGCCTCGCGAGGCTGTTCGAGGAGCGGCCCTTCGCGGGCGGCCTCGCATGGCGACATCGTGGGCGGCAGGTACACGAGCCACCGTGGGTCTGCCCCAAACCGACTCATGATCTCGAGTGCGGCTGCAGCATTCTCTTGGCGGACGGTGATCACCCGCGTCAGCCGCGTCTCGATGTGCCGCTTCCCCGAAACATCATCGAGTTCGAGCATGTCGTCGTGCTCTTGTTGCAGCGACAGCGGCGCGCGGTCCTCGGCAGCCAGGAACGGCTTGCGTGACTCGGCGTAGGTCGCCAAGGCCTTCACCGCGACGCACTCCCGCTCAGGCCAGCGCAGCGCCGTGAGCGATCCGCCGAAGACGCATCCCGTGTCGATGCAGAGCGTATTGTTGAGCCACTCGGGCTCCGGCACCGGCGTGTGTCCGTACACAACGCTCCCCTTGCCGCGATAGTCGAGGGCCCAGTTGTATCGAACCGGAAGGCCGAATTCGTCGGTCTCGCCGGTGGTCTCACCAAACAGGGCAAACTCCCGAACGGCTCCGGAGCCGCGGCCCTGCATCGACTCCTGCATACCTGCGTGGGCCACGATGAGCTTGCCATCGGCAAGCACGTAATGGCTCACCATGCCGTCGATGAATGCCGCCACATCCTGCCGGAACTCGTCACTTTCACCGGCCAGTTGCGCCAGCGATTCTGCCAGGCCGTGCGTCACCTGCACGTTCTTGCCGCTGAGCGCCCGCATGAGTTTGACGTCATGATTGCCTGGAACGCAGATCGCATGCCCCGATCTCACGAGTCCCATGACGAGCTTCAGGACCGCAGGCGTTTTGGGGCCGCGATCGACGAGGTCCCCGACGAAGACGAGCTTTCGCGGTGTGCCGTCGGTGCTCGGCGGCACGACGTCAAAGACGCCTGCGGGCTCCCCGGCCACCGGCGTGATCGTCCAGCCCAGACGGTCGAGCAGAGCCATAAGTTCGTCATGGCATCCATGGACGTCACCGATGATGTCGAACGGCCCATGCTCGTGCTTCAGGTTGTTCCACAAGGGCTGACGCACGAGGGTTGCGGTGTCGCACTCTTCCTGTGTCCGCAGCGTGAACACATGGCGGAACCCCTCACGGCCAAGCCCGCGAAGCTCGCGCCGCATCGCGGCCCGCTGGTTTCGAACGACATGAGGGCCGAAGGCCCGGTCTGGCCGTATCGAGTTCCGCTCGTGGCACAGATGCTCTGAAATGTCGACGACGATCGCGACCGGGAGGCAGTGGAACTCGCGAGCGAGGCGGACGAGCGACTTCCGATCCTCCGCCCGGACGTTCGTCGCATCCACAACCGTGATGAGGCCTCGGGCGAGGCGTTTGCGGGCCACGAAGTGGAGCACGTCGAAGGCGTCACCGGTCGCCTCCTGGTTATTCTCGTTGTCGGACACCCAGCCGCGGCAGGTGTCGGAGGAGAGAATCTCCGTAGTCTTGAAGAGCCGTCGGGCGAGCGTGCTCTTGCCGGAACCGGAGGCTCCGATGAGCACGACCAGCGACAGTTCGGGCACCTTGATTTCAAGGGACACGTGCGAACACTCCCATCTGCGTGGGGCTTCCGACATCACGGCCGTCGGGCGAGGTGCCGGCGTCGCCGATGCTGCTCATCTCGCAGGAGTACCCGAACCGCTGGCACACGCTGTCGGCCCAGCATCGGAACTGATCCCTCGTCCATTCGAACCGATGGTCCTTGTGCCGCATGGCACCTGCCGTGAGGGTCTCCCACATCACGTTGTATTCGCCGTTGGGCGTGGTCACGATCACGAGCCCCGGCTTCGCGGCGCCGAAGACCACCTTCAGCATCGCCTCGAGCCGAGGCTCGTCGAGATGCTCGATCACCTCGCAAAGGATCGCGGCGTCAAGTCCCTCGATCCGACGATCGCGGTACATCAGCGAACCGTGAATCAGATCGACCCTCTCTCGCTGCTTCGGTGGGAGTCGTTCGAGCCGAAGTCGGTCGGCGGCAACTTCCAAGGCCCGGTGGGACACGTCCATGCCGACGATCTTCTCGAAGGTCGGGCGACCAAGGAGGTCGCGAATCAGTTTGCCTTCGCCGCACCCCAGGTCGACGATTCGCCGTGCCCCGCGGGCTTCAAGCACCGCGACAATCACACCGTGGCGCTGCTGATGCAGGCTCAGCTTTCGCTCGGCCTCTTCCTCGCGAGGGTCGTCGGGTGAGTCGGCATCGATCTCGACTGGCCCCTCGCCATCCTGTTCTCGCAATTGCTTGATCGCCTCATTTGCGAGATTGCGGCGGTATTTCAGATATCGGTTGGCGATGAGCTCGCGTTCGGGGTGCTGGGCCAGCCATCCTTCTCCGTGTCTGAGGAGCTTTGCCACCTCGTCCTCGCCGACCCAGTAGTGTTTGTCGTTGTCCAGAACGGGGATGAGGACATACAGGTGACTCAGCAACTCGCTGAGTGTGGTGGTCCCGCGGATGGTGACGCTGACGAGCGACGAATCGCCCCAAGACGGAAACACGGGGTCGAGCGGGTGCGTGATCGCGGCAACGTCATATCCGAGTGGCTCAAAGAGGCGACGGAGCAGCTCGGGGCCACCGCGGCAAGGGAGCGATGGTATTGACGCTGCGAGCGGGATCGCCGTGGTGACCAGCTCGGGCCGATCTTTGCAAGTGCCTGCCATCGCCGTGCCGAACACCCTCGCGATCGCGACGGCCAGCATCGACGACGCGGCATACGGTCGGTCGTTGACATACTGATCGAGCGTCCGCTCCCCAGGCTTCCCTCGAACGAGACCGATCGGGTCGACCTCAAGCATGAGACACGCCGTGCTCTGCTCCTCTCCCGACGTCGGGTAGAAGACGTGCGCCTGCCCAAAGGCGAGGGCGTACGTCTGAACACGATCCGGGTGCTTGTGCAGCAGGTAACCCAGGTCGGAAGCTGGTCGGTGCGTGGTGGTGATCGAGAGGAGCATGGGCGAACCTTCTTACGGCCGGAAGCGGCATAGGTCGAGCTCTTTGACCGCCTTGTAATGCTTGTCGCTGCCCGTGATGAGGTGCTCGTTCGCCTCGATCGCCGTGGCCGCGATCAATGCGTCGGCCATGCTCATGCCGCCCGAGAGCCCATACTCCTCCATGTAGATCAAGCCACGATGGCCGATGTTCTCGGTCAGCGGCAGCGTGGCAAAGTGCATGGCGGCGAGAAACGAACTGATAACGCGGGCCTCGGCCTTGTTGCGGGCGCCCTGCAGCAGTTCCATCGTCGTCACCACGGAGATCCCACGGGCATCGCAGCCGTCGACGGCCTTGGCGGCCTTGGCGTTGCCTCGCAAAACCCAGATCAGGACATCGGTGTCAAAGAGCATCGAGCCGGCCCCGGCGAAGACGGCGAACCAGGGCAGCGACATCCTTCGCGTCTGCGCGATCGGCCCACATGCCGAACGCGGCATGATCTCTGGTGCTCGAGGAGGGTACGTCGATTTGGTTCTCAATGGCCTGCATGACCGCTGCGGGCTTGCCTCGATAGAACACGGTCACGCGTTCCTTGCGATTGATCGCCTTGATGATCTCAGCAGACTTTGTTCGCAGATCGACGAAAGAAGCTTTCATGGCGTGGGCTCCGTGTGTCCACTTGAACTATACACTTTACGGTGGTCCCGCACCACTCGGACCCGTCGCCTGGCTTCGGCTACTGGGCGAGGAAGCGGTAGGAGCCGGAGCCGACTTCGAGAATCACCTCGTCGGGCTTCGTTTCGAGGAGCGTGACGCCCGGAATGGTTCCTGAGACCACGGGATTTGGGGTGGCCTCGCCTTCGGTCACGCTCGCGGCGTCGCGGGTGGGCACGTGCACGATCGCGGTCGTGTTGGCCGGCACACGCACCCGCATCTCGATGTCGCCGATGACCCGCCGCCAGTGGCTCTCGATCCGGCCACGCGGACTATCGTAATCGGCCTCTACCCAGTCGATCTCGGCACGCTCGGGATTGCTGCCCAGCTTCGGCAGCCGCGGGCGGATACGGATCTGCGAGTACGAGACGTCGATGGTGTCGATGCCGGCGAGCGTCCGAAAGCCCCACTCCATCACGGCGCCAAACGCGTAGTGGCTGAAGCTGTTCATCGCCGCGTTGTTTTTTCCCGTGGCTCCGTTGAAGCCATGCTCGTGCGTAAAACTGTCCCAGCGCTCCCAGACGCTATTGGCTCCCTGCTCCACTTCGTAGCCCCAGCTCGGGAACGAACGACTTTGAAACAGTCGGCAGGCAAGGTCGTGATGGCCGTGGTTCGAGAGCGCCGGCAGGATCGATTTTGTGCCGAGGAACCCGGTCGCCATCCGAAAGCCGTTGTTTTCGATGCGATCGGCGAGCTGCTGGGCCACATTGGCGGTTGACTCCGCGGGCACCATGCCGCACTCAAGCGCGAGGACGCAGGCTGTCTGCGTGTCGACCTTCAGGGTGCCGTCATCCCGGAGATACTGCCGCCGAAAGGACGCGGCGAGGTTCTCGAAGCGACCCTCATACGCCTTGGCCTGGTCATCCCTGCCGGTCATCGTCGCCATCTCCGCCATCATGCGGGCCGACTGGGCGTGGTAGCAGAGATCGATGTAGCGAACCGGCGTCGTCTCGTTGACGTTGAGCCAGTCGCCCCACGGGTTTCCCACCTCGACGCCTTCGAGCTTGGGGTCCATCCGGAGCCGCCAGTCCATGAAGGCCGTCATCGAGTCCCAGTGCTGCTCGATCATCCGCCGATCGCCATAAACGATGTTCATGGTCCACGGGCAGATCACGCCTGCGTCGGTCCAGGCGGTGCCAAACGTGGCCTTCGGCTTGCCATGGCCAAACGGATACGGGCAGTAGTCGGGATACGCGCCAGCATTCGGGCCATCGGTCCGCTGGGCCTCGCGGACATCCTCCATCCACTTCGTGAAGAACGCGGCGACATCCGCGTTGAACGTGGCCGTGCGGACGTAGATCTGGGCGTCACCCATCCAGCCGAGTCGCTCGTCTCGCTGCGGGCAGTCGGTCGGCACCTCGATAAAATTCGCCCGCTGCGTCCAGACAGTGTTCTTCCAAAACTGCGTGAGCAGTTCGTCGCTGCATGCAAACCGCCCCACGAGCGGCGTGTCGTTGTGGAGCACGAGGCCGGTGACCGTGTCGAGCGGAGGAAGCGTGCCTGCTGGTAGTCCGCTCACCTCCACGAACTGAAACCCGTGGTAGGTGAACCGCGGAGTCCAGGTTTCCATGCCGTCGCCCTTGCACACATACACATCGGTGGCCCGGGCCTTGCGAAGATTCTCCGTCATGAGTCGGCCGTCGGGATGGAGCATCTCGCCGTGACGAAGCGTGATCCGCGTGCCGGCCGCCGCGGACACCTTCAGCCGCACGACGCCCGCAAAATTCTGCCCCATGTCGAAGATGAAGACGCCCGGCTTCTGTTCGACGACCCGTTTTGCAGCCAGCTCCTCGGTGACGCGGATCGGCTGCGCCGTGTAGGCGACGATGCTCGCCGGCTTCACGAAGCCAACCTGCACGTCCCGCTTCACGCCTGACTCGAAGAACGGGGCTTTTGTCGAAGGGTGTGACTCGGCCAGCACGGCAGGCTTCCAGATCTGCTCTGTCACAACAAGCGACGGCGTGTCCCAGCCAGAAATCTCTTGGCGGGCGTCGTAGTGTTCGCCCATCAAGAGATCGGCCTCGCGGACCGGCCCCGCGCTCGTGACCTCCCACGACGGATCGGTGACGACGCTCTCGCGCGATCCGTCGGCATACTCGATGTCGAGCTGACAGAGGATGGCGGGAGTTTTGCCGTAAATGTTCCGCCCAGTCTTGTGCGGCCCGTAGCCCACGAGGAGCCCATAGCCCACATACCCTGAGTACCAGCCGTCGGCGACGGTTGCCCCGAGGCAGTGCGGGCCGGGCTTGGCGAGTTGCTCGGTCACATCGTGGGACCGGGCGTGGACGCGGCGGTGGTAGTCGGCCCATCCCGGCTCGAAAAGATTTTCACTGACCCGCTTGCCGCTCACCGACCAGTCAACGAGGCCCAGCGCCGTGCCGTGCAGTACGGCACGCTTCACGGGCTTTGATGTCGTGAAGGTCTTTCGGTAGTGGCGGGCAGGGGGTAGGGAAAGCTTTTTGGGGTCGGCGTGGAGCGGCGTGTCATCAGGCACCGAGATCCATTCACCCGTCCAGTCGGCTGGCTCAAGAAGCCCCACCGAAAAACTCGCCGGCTCGCTCCACGCCGAAGCAACGCCGTCGCGATCCTCGACCATCACCTTCCAATACACACGGCTGCCGCTCGTGAGCGGTTTGCCCGCGTACTCGATCCCGAGCGTCTCCGACGACGCCACGCGGCCCGAATCCCAGAGGTCGGCCTTGCCCGGTTCGAGCAGCGTCGGCTCGCTCGCCGCCACTATATGAAACGCCGTCTGCCGCTGGCCGCGGTCGGTGTCGGGGGCTGTCACGATCCACGAAAGCCGCGGCTCGCGGGTGCCGATGCCCTCCGGGTTCACGAGCCATTCGCACCGGAGCCGCGCCGGCGAAACCCCCGCGGCTTTGGCGGCCTGGCCTCCGTCGCTTATCAGGACAAGCGTGGTGCCGACCGCCTCGATTGCAACGCCTTCGGGTGCCGTCACCCACGATCGAAGCGAGCCATCCGGTGCCTTTTCATGCCGCACGCGAATCGGACCCATCGGCGTCGGATATGTGCCCTCGGCCCAGTCGAGGTCGCCGAGCACTGGCGCGATCCGGGCCTTTGTGAACCCCGGCGCGGCCGGCGAGACGCCAAGCACATGACGCGAAAGCCAGGCCGTCGGCCCGCTCGCCCAGCCGTGGCAAAGGCTGTGTCGAAATCCCTTGTAGCAATAGGCCCCGCAGTCGCCGTGGATGTCTTTCTTGCCTGCGGGCACGATCTCGTCGATCCGTGCGGCGTTCTTCGTCCACGCGAGGTCAAAATCCTCCCAGAAGGTCGTTGCACCGAGATCGAGCATGCCGCCCCAGTAGGTGCGAATGAGATCGAGCGCGGCCTTGTCGTGGCCAGCCTTTGCGAGGGCCTCGAGCACGTAGAACCCATAGAACGTCGACACGCCTGCCGGGCCTCCGGGCACAAGCTCGGCCTCTGCCGTCTCCTTCGCGTTCCGCATCCCGGCAAGGGCCAGAAGCGCCGCCCCCGACTTCGAGCCGTTGTCGTCGGGCACAACTTTTCGGCCGCGGTCGGCGGCGTCACGGCACATGCCGGCCACGCGGTCATCGCCAAGCTCCGTCATGAGCCGGTCGCCACTGTCGAGCGTCATCACGAGCAGGGCCTGGAGCCCGGCTGTCACACCCTGCTTGTTGGGCGAGCTTGGCCAGTCGAGGAATCGCGCCCCATCGATCCGCTCGTGGCCATCCGGCCCCACGAGATTCGCAAGCCGCTCGAGAAGCGCCGCCAGATACGGCTTCTGGGCCATGAGGTAGTCGCGGTTGCCGTGGTGCCGCCAGAGGTCTTCATGGATGAGCACCCACCACATCGAGTAGCTCGAAATGCCGTTCATCCACTTCGTCACCGGCGTCACGTCGCGTGTGAGGTCGAGCGACGCGGGCACCACGTCGTTGAATCCGAACACGGCGTGGATCGTGCTCACCTCCGGATGCATGTCGCCAATCCAGACGAGCCGGTCGCGCTTGATGCCGTCCCAGAGGTAGTCCTGCATGCAGAGGTGAACGGTGTCGGCCCCGGTCTCCCATATCTGGTTGAGCCGCTCATCGGAGCAGCGGAACGAGCCGACTCGCGGCACGTCGCGAATCCCGAGCACTGCCCGCACCTGCGTGAGCTGCACCGGACGGCCAGGATCGACGGCGTCGATTCGCACGAACCGAAACCCGCTTGGGCCGATCGTCTGCGTGCCGAGCCACGGCAGCGTCACGATCTGATCGCGGACGGCATGGTCGTTGCCGGCGTTCCGCTCGCCGCCAAGATCGGTCATCGCCTCGCTTGCTGACTCCCCGAAACGGACCCGCGCCCGCACGGGCTCCTTGCTGCCACCCCCTGCAAAGATCTGCACGTGCCCCTGGATCTCGCGGCCGAAGTCGAGGAGCACGCCGGCCGTCGAGCCCGGCGTGGTTTTGAGCCGGCACGGCGGGAGCTTTTCTTCGAGCACGGGCTGACCCGCATGCGGCGCGAGGAGTGTCTTGGCTTCCGTCACGCCCTCGTCGCTCTGCCAGACGATCCGCACCGGATCGACGTAAAACTCCGTGATCGGCGACCGCGTGCCAGCGACGGGCTCACCGGCAATCGCCGCCGCCGCGAGGAGGATGACCAGCGAGCCGATGGCGCTCTGCATCACTCCACCTTCATCCAGAACGGCGCCGCGGCGAACCAGGCGATTGCCGAGACGAGCATGACCGCCTTCACGGTGTCGAGCGAGATCGCGGGCGTGCCGCCGGGGCCCGCTCCGATCGACTGAATCATGAACACGGCCGGCGGCACGATTGTGCCCGCGAGGGCGAGAAGACCGACGGACATCGCTGCCATCTTCATGGCGTGGAATCTCCTGTGGATGGATGCTTAGGCCCGCGCGGTGATCGCGTCACGCGTGGTTGCCTTCGAGAGCACGATATAGATAAGGCCGCAGGCGATCGCGCAGGGCAGTGGTAGGTACGACGCAAACACGCCCTGTGTCTGGTAGAGCCACATGGCCACGCCCACCGGCACAAGCCACGCGATAAGCACGGTCACGTTGAACGTGGTGCCGCTTCGCTCGGCCGGGTTTCGCGGGATGCCAACGCGGTCTGCCAGAAAATGGTCCACGATGATGATCCCGCCGACGGGCGCGAGGACTGTGCCGTAGATGCCGACGAAGTCGAGCAGGTTCATCGCGAACGCGGGAAAAATCCCGGCCCCGATGCAGAGCCCACCGGCGAGGATCGTGGCCGCCCCACGGGTCATGCCCGGGATCATGGCCTGGAAGGCGAGGCCTGCTCGGTAGATCGTCGGGTTTGCGGTCGTCCAACCGGCGACCAGCACGCAGAGGAGACCGGCCCAGCCCACGGCGTCGTTGACCATCGTGCCGGGGTCCTTGCCCACTTGCGGATCGACGTTGTGCTGACGCACCCAGTAGATAAGCAGAAGGGCTGCGCAGAGCCAGGCGATGTAGTGCCCGAGGAACATGCCCGACGCGCTCGCCCAGCCGGCCGAGGGCTTCTTGGCGAAGCGCAGCACCGAGAGATCGGCCATGCCGAGGTGCATCGCCGCGTTGCAGAACCAGGCGAAGAACACGATGCCAACAAACGAGATCGCCTGCGGCGTACCTTCCGGGGGCGTGAGCAGCGCCCAGACATCGGTGGTGCCGAGCCGGCCAAGCGTGACGAGCGCACACGACACGAAAATCAAAAACATCCACGGTGCCGCGTAGTGCCCTACCTGGGCCACGACGCCGTAGCCCTTCATCGCGACGAGCGTCATCGCGGTGCCGATCGCGATGCAGGAGATAATCCAGGCCGGCCCGGTGGGCAGCGTCGACTGGAACGTCGGCATCTCGATCGTGCCGGGTGGAAAGAACGGCCCCACGGCCGTGGCCGACACCGTGATCATCGAGCCGGCGAGGAAGCAGAAGAGCAGACCGTTGGCGAAGTTGTAAAGCTTGACGAGCAGGCCGCCGGCGATCTTCTCGAGCTTGTAGTAGAGCGTGAGCCGCTCCTCGCAGGCGATCGTCGCGGTGAGGTAGCGCCACGTGAGCACCGCGAGCAGATTGCCCACGAAGAGCCCGACCAGGAGGCTGAACGCATCGGCGCCCCACTTCACAAAGAGTGGGCCGATCATGAACTCGGTGCCGGCGGTGTGCTCGCCCGCGTACATGCCCCAGAAGGCACTCGGCCCCTTGAGGGCTTTTTCGGGCACGCGCTGCCGCTCATACTCGCTCGATGCGGCGTGTTCGAGCTCCTCGATGTCGTGCAACACTTCGCTCATGCTCGCTTCCCCGCGATAAGTTTCTCGTACCGGCGGACGTCGTCGAGCCAGCTCTCTCCGACAGGCACGTCCTTCGAGTAGCAGTAGTGGTCCCAGATCGCCCCAAAAGGCAGGCTCTTGGCTTCTTCTTGGAGCGCGAGCCGGGCGGTGAAGTCGCCCTCCTTCTCGGCCTTCCGGATGGCCGGCGGCTCGAGGAGCCCGATGAGCAGCGCCCGCAGCATGTTGCGGGTGCCGATGGCCCAGGCCGCGACGCGGTTGATGCTCGCATCGAAGTAGTCGAGGCCGATGTGCACCCGCGACGGGTCACCGCAGGCCACGATCTCGCGGGCGATCGCAAGGAGATCGTCGGTGAGCGTCACCACATGATCGCTATCCCAGCGGACGCCGCGGCTCACATGGAGGAGGATCTCCGGCAGATACACGAGCACGCTCGAGATCTTGTCGGAGATTGTCTCGGTGGGGTGGTAGTGGCCCGCATCAAGGCAGAGGAGTTTTTTTCGCGTGATGCAGTACCCGAGATAGAACTCGCTCGAGCCGACGGTGCAACTCTCACTTCCGATGCCGAAGAGCTTGGGCTCGACGGCGTCGAGGTTGTGTTTGGCCGAGAGCGGCTTTTCAAAAACGGCGTCGAGCGACTCGGCGAGCCGCTGCCGTGGCGCGAGCCTGTCAGCCGGAGTGTCTTTAAAACCGTCTGGCACCCAGACGTTCGTGACGCAGGGCGTGCCGAGGGCCTTGCCCATCGCGGCCCCGATCTCGCGAGCGCGGCGGCAGTGCTCGATCCAGAATTTTCGGATGCCGCGATCGGGATGCGACAACGTAAAACCGTCGGCGGCCTTGGGGTGCGAGAAGCAGGTGGGGTTGAAGTCGAGGCCGATGCCGCGGCTCTTGGCCCAGGCGATCCAGCCGGCGAAGTGCGAGGCCTCGATCTGGTCGCGGTCGACCTTCTTGCCGCCAAACTCGCCGTAGAAGGCATGGAGATTGAGCCGGTGTGTTCCGGGGATGACGGCGAGGGCAGCGTCGAGATCGCTGCGGAGCTCGTCAGGCGTGCGGGCGCGGCCGGGGTAATTCCCTGTGACGGCGAGGCCACCGCCGACGGCGCCTGCCTGATGTTCAAAGCCGACCACATCGTCTCCCTGCCAGCAGTGAAGCGAGACGGGAATTTTTGAAAGGGCCGCACAGGCCTTGTCGGTATTCACGCCGAGCGCTGCATAGCGTTCGTGGGCCAGCTTGTAGGTCGCTTCGATCTGTTTGACGGTGGGCATGCTCATTCACTTGTGGATGTCGTCGATCGACACCGGGGGGCAGCGACAAGCGGCCCGAGCCGTCCGCCACGTTCCACCCCGTGGACCGAAGCATGATTCTGCCTTGTGATTCAGAAAAAACAAACCGCGTGGGTGAGGCCCGGGGTTGCCCATGCCACATCGCCGGACGCTCGCGGTGGGCATCTGCTGTCGCGCCGTCGCCGCCGTCCCGGCGTCGGCGCCGGCTTATGGTCGCCGGGCAAAGCCCGGCTCCATGGGGCGTTGCCACCGCTCGCTTGTCGCGCCGTCGCCGCCGTCCCGGCGTCGGCGCCGGCTTATGGTCGCCGGGCAA
>CAYZHH010000038.1:0-1311 GCA_964478275.1 uncultured Candidatus Kuenenia sp. | reverse complement strand
TGTCGCGCCGTCGCCGCCGTCCCGGCGTCGGCGCCGGCTTATGGTCGCCGGGCAAAGCCCGGCTCCATGGGGCGTTGCCACCGCTCGCTTGTCGCGCCGTCCCGGCTTGGGCGGCGAGCCCGGTAGAATCGAGCCCTCATCACCTTCTCCACGGGGTCGCGCGATTGCCTCTTGAAGCCAAACCACTGTTTCGGCCGGATGTGCTCCGGTCGTATCTCTCGGCGTTCCCGATGCCGGCCGTTGATGCGTCGAAGCTCGACCGCTGGGCTGGCCTCATTGCATCGGGCCGGATCGACACGTTCGGGGAACAAGAGATCCTGCGGGATTTTCTGACGGACATCTTCGTCGGCCTCTTGGGCTATACGCCACCCGGTGCCCATGAGCGGCACACGATCGGCTACGAGCGGCATGTCGAAGTGGATGGGAAGTTTGCCGATGCCGTCCTTGGCGACTTCAACGGCCATCACCGTTTTGTCGTGGCCATCGAAGGGAAGGGGCCACGCGATCCGCTCGATCGGCCGTATGCCGGCCGTCGCATGTCGGCGGTGGACCAAGGCTATCGATACGCGATCAACCTGCCGTGCGATTGGATTCTCGTCACGTCTATTAGGCAGACCCGGCTCTACCACAAGGGGGCCGACCAACACACCTACGAGCGCTTTGACACCGAGCAGCTTGCCGATGACGAAGCTGCCTTAAAGCGGTTCCTGTTTCTGCTGGGGGCCGATCGGGTCGTTCCGCCGACTGGCCAGTGCCATTTTGCCGGCCTGCTGGCTGAGTCCGACAAAGTTGGCCGTGAGCTGACCAAGTCGTTCTACGTCAGCTACGCGAACATGCGGCAGGATGTGTACGAGCTCCTGAGTCGCGACAACCCTCAGGTGCCCCGGCACGACGTCCTGAGCAGCACTCAAAAAATCCTCGATCGCGTGCTCTTCATTGCGTTCAGCGAGGACCGCGGGCTCGTGCCAGCTGAATCGATTCTCAAGGCCTACGAGCATTCCGACCCCTACCATCCGCGGCCTATCTGGCAAAACTTCTGCGGGCTTTTTGATTCAATCAATCGAGGCAACGCCGCGCTTGGGATTCATGCCTACAACGGCGGACTCTTCGCGAGCGATCTCCTGCTTGATTCGCTTGACGTATCCGACGACGTCTGCGGCCATCTCCGCGACATAGGCGATTTTGACTACCGGCCTGCCCACGAGGCCAGTGGCGAGAGCAAGGTCATCGACGTCGACATCCTCGGCCACATCTTTGAGCAGTCGATCTCCGACCTCGAGAAGCTTCGCAACGAATTGGATGGCCACGTCG
>CAYZHH010000037.1:0-18164 GCA_964478275.1 uncultured Candidatus Kuenenia sp. | reverse complement strand
AACGAATCGCAGATGCTGCCCATGAGAGTCCATGCCACTTAGACTGCTTTATTGTTTTGCAACCCCTAACTGAATCTCATCGACGGGACAGCATGCATGAGCAGCAGCAGAAAAACACGCCCGGCACACCCCGGTAGTGCCGACGGGAATCGTGCTTCCTTCGGAGGAATCTCCGGCACAACGATGGCCGGGTCGCGTCGGGTTCTGCGATGGTAATTCTCGTCACCGGGGGATGCTGAGGCGGTCGCGTGCCTGATCGGCCCAAGGGCTGTCGGGAGCCAGCGTGAGGAAGCGGCGAAGGTGGCGGCGGGCGTCGGCGTCACGACCGAGGGAGACGAGAACACCAGCCATGTGCCAATGGGCATCGGCGTAGTCGGGCTCTTGCCGCAGAACGCCCTCGAGAGCGGCGACGGCAAGCTCCCCCTCGCCCAGCTCGACAAGGACGCAGCCGAGGCTCGTACGCGCTCGAAGGTGGTCGGTGTCGAGCTCGATGGCGGCGTAGTACCGCTCGCGGGCAGCCGTGAGGTCGCCGGCCCGGTAGAGCAGTTCGGCGAGCATGAAATTCACGTCGGCCGAAGGGCCTTGCGCCTGGAGCACGGCCCGCAGTGCCTCAGCGGCCTCGACATACTCACCAGCCGCTTCGAGGTCATCGGCGAGATCGAGGATCTCCTCCACGACATCGCCGCGGGAAGGGCGGGGTGGCGATGCAGACGGGAGATCGTCGGTAAGCCGATCCTGCAGGTCAACGATCACCGGGCCATCGTCCGCAGCGTCACCGAGCCGCGATCCGCCGAGGGAGTCCGTATAAAAGGAGAGCTGAAGTTGTCCGCCAGCGCCGAGCAGACGCCCTTCACTGGCGATCGAAAGCCGGCGGCCATCGACGACGACGCGATCAACGGCTTGAGCTGCGGCAGGACCACCACCGGGGGCGAGCCCGGTGAGCTTGGCATCGATCTCCCGCAATGAGAGCCCCGAAGCGAGGAGCTTGGCAAGCTGTCGGCCGATGACAAGCTGTCCAAAATCGAGCCACTCGAGCGAGCCCGACGACGAGGCGACCGTCAGGAGCCCAGTGCGAATCCAATGACGGATCGCGGCTGCCGGAACGCCAAGGAGGTCGGCCATCATCGCGGCGGAATGAAGCCGACGTACGCCGACCTCGGTGTCTGCTGCAGCATCCGGCTGCAGCGCATCCGTAGGGGTGGCTGTGCGTGTGGCGTCTTCCGTGACTATCGGTGACATTGGCGATCGTTCTACCAGTCAAAGGCCCGGCTCGAGCTCTTCTCGCCGGGGAAGTCCTCCGGCAACGGGATTGTGACCTTCCCCGTGGCAGCCCACTCCGAGCCTCGCTGCAAGGTCGCCATGAATCCCACGCATTCCATCGAATAGGTTTCGTGCCCCATGGGCATGTGGAACACCCGGCCTTGTCCATAGTCGATGGTCATGATCATCGGCTCGTGCCGCTTTGTTTTGGGTGACCAGGCCGTGGCCAGCACGTTCATATTCTCGGCGGGGCCCCGCAGGCTGTCGTAAAGCTCGTCTTTCGAGTGCATCCAGCTCGCTGGCATGCCCTGCGTGATCGGATGGTCGGCGGCGCGGATGACGATGGGAAACTCATGCTGGGGGCCGTGGCTGCCGCCATGGCCTGGGGACGTATCGCGGACGAGCTTGCCAGACTCGTCGTAGTAGACGTAGGGACCGTTCTTCTCAGTGCGGCCACCCCAGCCACCAAGGCCGATCATCAGGTTGTAGGCATCCCAAGCTGGGAACGCGTTGTCGGCCGCATGGACGACCACGAAGCCGCCACCATCGCGAAGATAGGCCTCAAAGGCGGCCTGCGTTTCCTGTGGCCAGTCGGCGGCACCGTGCCCGAAGTTGCTCACCACCACGTCGTAGTCGGCGAACGCGGGCTTGAAGTTTGGATCAGCTCCCTTCGCAGCGTGGGTGACGACGTCGACCTTGAAGCGGTCCGCGGCCTCGAGATACCGCTTCATCATCTGCGTCGTCTTCGGCCAGCAGGCGTGGTTGTTTTGGCCATCCACGATGAGCGCCCGGAGTGGCTCAGCGGCAACGCTGGAGATGGCAGCTCCCGCGAGCAGGCATGCGGCGAGAAAAAGACTCATACGCACACGCATCGGCACTGTCTCCAGCCAGAAGGAATTTCGCCGCTCGCCGACCATGGAAAACGTGGTCGTCCAAGCATGATCGCCCGCCTGGGCGGGTCAAACCGCCACGCGGGGCTTTTCCCACAGACCGCTAGTGGACTCCAGTGGTCGGCGCCGTTCAAGTCGTGTGATCGGCTGCCGCCATCGGCCGCACGAGTGGCTGGCCGCTCGTGCCGGAGGCCGGCACATCGCGCTCGTCGTGTGCCGGCGGAGCGGGCTCCACGGCCGGGCCCGGTGCGGCGACCGTGGGCTCGGCCTCACGGGGCGATGGTATTGCCTCGGGCGCGGGAGACGTCGGCCTCGCGGCATTCACCTCCGCGCTTCCCTGGCTGGCAGGGGGCAGCTTGGAGGCCTCCCATCCGCCGCTGTCCGCGGTGGCCGTGGGCCGGTCGCTGTAGGTCCGCACAGGGGCAGCAGCTGATTCCGACTGCTGGTCGAGCGACAGTGCAGGAGCTGGCGCGGTGGCCGGCCGGCTTGCGGCCGATGGCACTGGGGCGGCCGGAAACGGATTGCCACAGGCGTCGAGCGGAATCCGCGTGACGACCGTGCGTGGTGACCGGACCGTGTAGGTGTAAGGCGTCTTCTTTTCGACTACGCGCGGCACCTGCACCGTTCGCTCTTCGGTGACGTACTTCATCACCTGCACCTGCACCGGTTCCACCCGTTCCTCGGTGACAACCTTCATGACCTGCGTCGGGATTTGACGGACCTGCTCCTCGGGCACCATGCGGCAGACTTGGACAGGCACTTTGTTTTCCACCCGCTCAGTCACCTTCCGCACCGTTTGCACAGGCACCTGGCGGACGGCTGTTTCAGCAACCATCTTCATGGTCTGCACGGGCACCTGCTGCACGACCTGCTCATCCACATAACGGACGGTCTGCACCGGCACCTTCTGGGTAACGACACGGTTGACCATCGTGGTCTGCGGCACCTGCACCGGCGTGTAGACCGGCCGAAAGCTGCGGTTGACCTGATTGACCACCGTGCCGGGAGTCATGGTCCAGGCGAAGCCGCCTCGCTGCAAGACAGCCATGCCCGTAAACGGGTCAACGACCCACGTCGCCGGCACCCAGCCGAGCGCGGTCGCTCCCGGTGTGACGACTGGCGTCACGGTATCGACCGCCTGCGTGCCAACCGAGAAGGTCGTCTGCATCGTGGTCACCGGCTCGGCGACGGTGAAACTCTGTTCGCGTTCGCTCGTCTCGATGACCTCGCGTCGCACGGTCTGAGTCTGCTGCTGCATCACGGTCTCGTAGACCGGCTTCATCACGGTGTACTGCTCATCGCGGGTGCTCGTCTCAACCACGTCGCGCGTGACGTCGTAGCTGCGATCTTCCACGACGGTTTCCCAGACCGGCTTCATGACCGTGACACGTTCCTCGCGGGTCTGGGTCTCCCAAATCGGCCGCTGCACGGTGTAGCGACGTTCCTGGGTCTGCGTCTCCATGACCGGCTTTTGCACGGTGTAGCTGCGGGTGTCGTAGACGGTTTCTTGCTCGATGCGATAGGCAGTGACCTGCTGTTCGTCGAAGACCGTCTGGTAGTCGAGCCGGTAGGTCTGGGTCGCCATCGGCGGCGGGGCCACGACCACTGCCGCGCCGCAGCCACCACACTGGCCGCGGGCAATCACAGCCGTACTCAGGCAGGCGACAACCGCCGGCGCGATGAGCGAAAGGGAAGGGACGAATCGCAACATTGACATGGTCTCCTCGAAATGACCCTTTGAGCGTAATCCGACCGGCACGGTCCGCAAGCGGCGGCTCCAGAAAAAAACCCTGTTTTTTCCGGGCCACAGGGCCCCCACTTCGTCACGAGCCGTGCAACCGATCCATCTTATGGCCGAGTCAAAGGTGTCCCACGGAACCTGGGAGACCGGCGACCGCTACGGCGGCAAGGGGATTTGTTCCGCCGCCTACAGCGCGCGGTCGAGCAGACGGCGATTGCGAATATCGCGTGCGGCCGACGGCGGAATCCGGTGGCGGATGCCATCGGTATCCGTGAGAACAAAACCGCCGTCCGGCTGTCGGGACACATCGTCGGAGTGTGCGACGGTGAAGCGGTAGGGACCGCGGTCGGTCACGACGCTCCACTCGGCGGGACGCCCTTCCGAGACCGACACGAGTTGCTGAATCACGGGCATGAACTCCCGGTCGGCGAGCACGTTCTCGAGGAGCGTTGCGAGCGGCGGATCGAGTACGGCGAGCGATGTGATCCAAACCAGCTCGTTTCCGGCCGCCGTCAGGATCGCCACCCCTTCGCGAGGCGCCGAGAACGGAAAGCCTCGTCGGATCTCGACATCGGCGTGCCGCGTGCCGTCAGTCGCCACAAAGTCGATGCCGCCGTCTGCTCGTCGCTCGAGCAGCCATCCTTGGGCTGCCGGAGGGGTTACGGATTCGGGCTCGGCCGACAGCCTGGCATCTCGGGATGCATCGCTCACGGTAGCGCCTCCTCCTCGGCGGCTTTTCGCTGGGCTCGTTCCAGCCTCGCATAGACACCATCGGCGGCAATCAGCTCCTCGTGGGTGCCCACCTCCACGATGCGACCACCGTCGAGCACGACGAGCCGATCCGCACGGCGGAGGGTCGAGAGCCGATGGGCGATCGCGATCGTGGTGCGGCCCGTCACGAGCCGGTCAATCGCGGCCTGGATGATCGCCTCGGTCTCGGGATCGACGCTCGACGTGGCTTCATCAAGAATGAGGATGCGTGGATCGACGAGCAGCGCCCGGGCGATCGAGATCCGCTGGCGCTCGCCACCGGAGAGCGAGTTGCCCCGCTCACCGACCTTCGAGTCATACCCGGCGTGGAGGCGGAGGATGAAGTCATGGGCCCCGGCGGCGCGGGCCGCTCGCACAATCTCTTCTCGCGTCGCGTGAGGCCTTCCGTAGGCGATGTTCTCGGCCACGGTGCCGAAGAACAAAAATGGCTCCTGGAGTACGACGCCGAGGTTGCGGCGATAGTCGGTAAGCGACAGCCGCCGGAGATCGACGCCATCCACTCGAATCGTTCCACTCGTCGGATCGTGGAACCGGCAGACGAGGTTCGCGAGCGTCGTTTTGCCGGAACCGCTCGTGCCCACGAGGCCGATCATCTCACCGGGCTCAATCACGAGATCGATGCCGTGGAGAATCTCCCGAGATCCATAGCGAAAGCGCACGCCCTCGATGTCGATCCGTCCCTGGACACGACCCGGGTGAAGGGGGCGGTCGGTCTCGGCCACCGTTGGCGTGCAGTCGAGGATCTCGAAAATCCGTTCGGCACTTGCCGCTGCCCGCTGGGTGGCCGGGAGCATGCGGACGATCGATTCGAGCCTCCCGTAGAACCGGCTGATATAGGCAAGGAACGCGGTGAGTGTTCCGACGGTCAGCGCGTTGTCGAACACGAGCCAGGCACCGGCAGCCCAGACGATGAGCAGGCCGATCTCGTTGGCGAACGTGAGAAGTGGGCCGAAGAACGACCAGAGCACGTTGACCCGATCATTGGCCGCGACGACCGCCGAGTTTGCCGCGTCGAATCGTTCGCCCTCCCTCGTCTCTTGAGCAAACGCCTTGACGACTCGCACGCCGGGGATGGCGTCGGCCAAGACGCTTGTCATGTCGCCCCAGGCGGTGCCTGCACTCGTGACGCCCCGCCGCATGCGTTCCCGCACGACGTTGACCACCCAGGCCATGAACGGAAAGGGGAGGAGCGTGAAGAGGGCGAGCGTCGGACTCAGCCAGACAAGCACGACCGCGGTGAGGAGAACGAGGAGGATATTGGAAGAAAAATCAACCAGATGAATCGATAGGAAATTGTTGATCCGCTCGGTGTCACTGCCGACGCGGGCGATGAGGTCGCCGGTGCGGCGTGTGGCAAAGAAGTCGAGCGAGAGTCCTTGCATGTGGGCGTAGGTGCGTGATCGCAGATCGGCCGCAATCCGTTCGCTCACCCAGGCGAGCGCCCACTGCTTGGCCCACGATAAGAGCCACGAGACGATCGCGGCACCGGCGAGAATGCCGAGGTACCACCAGACGAGTGTGAACGACACAGCGCGGCCGGACTGCCGCGGAATGAGGACATCATCAACAAGCGGCATCGTTACGTACGGCGGCACCAGCGCGAGGCCGGTGCTGACCAGCGAGAGGACGCAGCCCGTGATGGCCATGCCGGCATGGCCGCGGACGAATGCCATCACCCGCCAGAGCGGTTGCCACGCGGCCCCAGCCGACGCCCGGTCGTCTTCGTCCCACCGTGGGGAGGGAACCTGCGGCAACGGTTCGTCCTGTTCCTCCTCGGCGCGTCGCAGCGTGCGGCCCCGAGACTCCCATGCCTCGGCGAGCGCCTGCATCCCGGCAGCTTTCGCCGCCGAGAACATCCAAACGGCTTCTGTCCTCCCATCCATCACGAGTTCGAGATGACCGAAGGATGTTCGCGTCCGAATCCGAAGATGGACCGTGGCATCGAGTGGCCACGAGAGCGGTGTGCCACCTCGGTCACCTGTGGCAGGATCATCTGAAACAAGCGCGGTGTGCGTGAGAACGATTCGTCCAGATGCGAACTGGCCGCTGCCGTCGAGATCAAACTTGGCCGCTCCAAGCAGAGGCTCCCCGCGCCCGATCAGGGCAGCCCATCCGGGCGGGAGCGCATCAGTGGGGAGCCCGTAAAATGGGGGGGTCTGGTGGGCGTTGCGGGCCATGGGAAATCATAGGGATGCCGCCGTGCCCGCCCGTCCGAGCCTAGGGATCGGGCCGAGGCTGGCCATCATTGCTTGAAAACGAACCTTCCCACTTCTACCATCTTTGCCAGTGGCAACCCGGCCTCCGGGCTGCCACTGGTTTTGTAAGGCACGCGACAGCGACAGCATCGGGCTCCCACCGACGATCACAAGCTTCGATGTCGCGCGTGTAAACTTGAAAAAATTTCTCCGCCGGTTCCCCCTACCTTGCTCGACATCCGTCAGGATTGTCATTTTTTCCATGAGTACGTGTGCGGCCAACGGCCTGCATGCCATCTCCTGCGCGAGGTTTCTCTCGGCCAGCGGTATTGCCGTGGCGTGGCACGCGATATGCACGTCAGGCATGTATCCTTGTTCTTCCCGCCCAGTCCTTCCGCCGCGGACATCTTTCCGCTGGAAATGCGAGCGTCGAGGCCAATGAGCCCCGCGAGTCCTTCGTCTTTCTCCCGACACCAACGTCGGCGTCCTTCGTTCCCCCTGGTTGTTTCCGTGGCATGCCGCCACTTCGGAGGTGCGGCATGACCCAAGTTCTTTCCTCGGTCGAGCAGACCTTCGAAACCTTTGACCGCCATCCGGCGCTCCTCGAGCGAGGCCTCGGCTGCTATTCGCTGCGGATGCTCGATTGGCTCTCGGGCGATTTCCTCGCGCCGCACATCAACGTCATGGCGATGACGCGGTATGGCAAGGAGCCAGCCCGGGCCGAGAACTCCTTCGATCACTTCTTCTCATGGGAGAAGTCGTCTGGGATCCGAACCGACTCCAGCATGGAGGAGTTGCGGCCCTTCTTTGATGAGAGTCTCCGCCGGCTCCACGAGAACTTCCCCGAGTCGTATGTGCTGTGCTACCAGGCGTCGGCCGAGCTTGAGCGGCTTGTGCAGCAGTATCCGGGCATCCGGATCATGAACCCGTCGGCTGCCATCACCGACCAACTCAACCGCCGCACCTGGGTGCGGCGGCAGCTCAAGGCTCTCGGTGTTCCGGTCATTCCGGGGTCCGAGGTTCGGCTCGATCCAGAAATGTTTGAGCCGCTGGTCCAACGACACGGCCTGCCGCTCGTCGTGAGCCTCGACCAGTCGGCGGCAGGGTCAGGCCTGCACCTCATCCACGACGAGGCTGATTTCCGAGCGGTCGCCGAGTCCCATCGGGGAACGGCCGCTGCCGTCATGCAGTACATCGACGGTCGCAGCCTGAGCATGGCCGCGGTGCGGTCCGACACCGGTACGCTCCTCGGGGAGCCCTCGCACCAAATCATCGGACAGCCCGTGCTCACGAACCTGAGCTTTGGATGGTGCGGCAATGATTTCTCGGGCAGCCTCCTCCAGGAGCACGAGATCGATCAGATGCGGGCCATGCAGTTGCGGATCGGAGCCTGGCTGGGTGGCCTCTCGGTGGACGGACGCACCGGCTTCCGAGGCATCTTTGGGATTGATTACATCTCCGACGGCCGGCAGGTCTATTTCACCGAGATCAATCCTCGGTTTCTTGGCACCACCGCGCTGATGGCAGACCGTGAGCAGGAGCTCGGTCGGATTCCGGTCAGCTTTCTCCACATGGTTCCGTTCCTGCCGAGTGTCACCGTCGATGAGGAGTTTGTCGAGGAATACAACGACTCCAGCCCTTCGCTCGACGTCGCGCAGTTGTGTCTTCACAACGTTGCTGGTGAGGACGTGGTAGTTGAGTCGTCAATCGAGCCGGGCCGCTACGTTCTCGATGACGCCGGGCTGAGGTACCTTGGACCAGCGGAGCGGCTCTCGCAGACGGAGTCGTACGATGAGTTCGTGGTGAGCGGCGAGATTCCCGTCGAAGGAACGCACCTCCTCCGTCAATCGGACGAGATCTGCAAGGTCTATACGTACGAGACGGTGCTGGGCCCTGACGGTCGCACGCTCACGCCGCGGGCACGGCGATTGATCGATGCGATCCAGACTGCCTGTACCTTCAGGCCGGTGCGGAGGTAGTCGGCCATCGCCACTCCCGTCGACGGCAGGGTGGCGGCGCTCGCTGCGGCGTCACCGGACGTGCTCGCGCGGTTCTTCGAAGCGGCCCGGTCGCGGCGCGCCTATGACGGCAGCGATCCGGAGCCCTGCGATATTTCGGTCCTGCCACGGGTCGTGTCCGTCGCCCAGGCGGCCGAGTTTGCCGCGATCTGCCGGCCGATCGTGGCGGCCTCGCTGGATCGCGTGCTCGATGGCCATGCGGGCCGCGAGGACGTTGCGGGATGGCCGCTGGCATGGATCGCCGCTGAGGTCAGGCACCTTCCGAACGAATTTTTCGGGAACGTACGGCTCGATTTTCTGCTCGAGGCGGGGCGACCGCGGCTCCTCGAGGGGGGCTGGGTGAACCTGAGTGCGGTGGACTACGCACCGCAGGCGGCGCTCGCGCTGCTTGATGTCGCGCCGCAGCTTGGCGAATGGTTCGTGGTCGATCGGCCGGCGACACGGTTTCGGGAGCGGCTCCGTGAGCAAGGCGTTCGCCGGCTCGCGATTCTCGTGAAGGAAAAGCGATCGATCTATTCGCAGCACGACTGGGAGCTGATCCAGGAAGTGCTTGCGCCGATCGAGTCGGTCGTGGTCGCCGAGCCCGAGTTTTCGTCCATCCGCCGAGCGGACGGCCATGTCATCGTTCACGGCCAGCCCTGCGACGCGGTGTATCTCCGCGCGCTCGACGGTCCGGCGGCGTTTGCGGGGCCGCATGCCGAGTCGAACCGTCGCACGCTCACCATGCTGCTCGACTCGGGCGTCCTCTTTCATGACCACCCGATCACGCTCCTCGCTGAAGACAAGGATCTGGGGTGGCTCGTGGATCGCGAACCGAGCCTCGAGGCTGTCGTGCCGCGGAGCCGTCGCCCCGCCGAGGTAGCCCGCAGCGACGCGAAGCACTGGGTCCTCAAGCTCCGTGACAGGCACTCAGGGGAGGGCGTGTTTCTCGACGAGCCCGAAATGCTTGCCCACTGGGACGACCCCGACGCCGTGCTCCAGGAGCGGATCGAAGCGGATCGGTTTCCGGTCCGTACGATTCACGGTCTCGCAGGCGACGCCGTAGCCGACCTGGCCGTCCATGTGTCCTACTGCTACGACGTCCGCCGGCGGGAGCTCGTCACGGCCGACGTCGCTGGCTACTTCAGCCGGTTTTCCTTGACGAGCGGGAAAGTGAATCTCTGCACCGGCGGCGGGATCGTGCCGGTGCTCAGCGAGCGACGCGATGGATCGCAGGAGGGGAGTGATGCCGCGAAGCCTGCCTGACGACATGCGATCGATTCTCCAGGGTCTCGATCGGGACGCGTTTCGCGACCGCCTCGTGGCCCGCATGTTCTGTGCGGCAGGCGATATCCGCGATGTCGCGCTGTCGCCGATTCTGATCTCGCGGGAGGAGCATGCCTCCTACGAGGCGCTCGCCAGACGTGTCTGCACCGCCGCGCTCGACACATTCGCGGCGCGGATTGACCGAGCAGCGTTTACGGGCGACGCCTTCCAGCGGCTGATGCAGGCGCTCCCCATCCGGCAGCAGGTCATTTCGGGCAACGCCCGGTTTGATTTTCTCGAGACGGCGGATGGCCCGCGACTCGTCGAGCTCAACTTCCTCGGGGTCGGCACGACCGCGCGGCCGCACCAGGCGGCGGCGGCCCTCCTCGATTGCCTGCCAGCACTCGGCGAGCGGCATGGTGTGCTCAGGCCCACCGCCGCGTTTCGCCGCCAGCTCGAGCGCCGTGGCTGCAAGACGCTCGCCCTCCTCACGAAGGACAATGACCGGGAGTATGTCACGCCGTGGCTCGACCGGCGTCTCATCCAACAGCAACTCGCCCCCGTCGACGTCTTGATCGTGCCGCGTGCCGAATGGGGTGGGTTCACGGCCACGGGTGACGGACTGGCCTTTCACGGCCGTCGCATCGACGCCATCTATCCTCGTGAGCTGACCTGGCGGGCCTCCATTGAGGAGGGCATCGACCTCTGTCGCTTTTTTCTCGACACCGGTGTTCCCTGCTTCGATCACTGGGGGCTCGTCCTCGTCGAAGACAAGGACCTCCGATTCCTGGTCGAGCGAGATCCCGGGCTGGCCACGGCGATGCCTCGCACCTGGAGCCTGGGCGAAGAGCCGCCAGGCACGGTGCCGGAGCGAATCGTCCTCAAGCGGCGGCACGAACACGGGGGGGAAGGGGTGTTTGTCGGACCGGCGGCGCTTCCGACCGAGGGGCGTGAGCAGTGGCTCGTCCAGGAAAGAGTGACGATGAACCGCCTGCCGGTGCGATCCCTCCTCGGCTTTGAAGGGGAGGTGGCCTACGACGTGGCGACCCATGTGTCCTTCGACTTTGATATGACTCGCCGCGAGCTTTTGCACTGCGAAGTGAGCGGCTATCTTGCCCGCTACGCCCCGGCGGGCGATGTCGTCAACATCTCGCTCGGGGGCGGTGTTATCCCGGTCCTTGTGGAAGGAGTTGCTTCATGAGTCGGACGATCGGCTGCCTTGGCTATATCGGCCGCCCCGAGTTTGCCTACGACTGCCCGGTGGACCAGACGCAGATTGCCTCGATGCTGGCGGGAGGCGATGACAGGATCGTGATGGCCCACTGGGACGACATCGATCCTGTGTCTCTCGTGACGCAGGCCTGGGATGTTCGTCGCGAGGAGTGGGTCACGGAGGACTATGGCCGCTACGACGCCTTCTTGATTCTCGAGGCGCCGTCCCCCGGCTCGAAGAACGCCGACTTTGACCATGCCGATACCGCGATGCGAGAGATCTTCCGCCGTGGGCTTCCTGCCGTGAACTCCGTGCGGACTTTCCTCGAATACCCTGACAAGCGGTATATCGTTGATCGGCCTGACATGCCGTTCCCGCGGACCTCGCTCGTGACGCGTGAGACTGATCTCGACCCGCTGCTGGCCGGCTTGCCATCCGAGGTGGTGCTCAAACCACTCATCGGCTGTAGCGGCAAGGGAGTGCTCCGGCTCCCGAGGGACGCCGAAGCTGTTCGCGAGGCGATGGATCCGGGCCGGGAGTACCTCCTTCAGGAGTTCGTCCCTGCGATCCTCGATGGCGAACGATCCCTCTATTTCTTCGCGAAAAAGTACCGCTATGCGGCGATCAAGCGGCCGAAGCCTGGGGAGTTTCGAGCCAACGAAGAGCATGCGAATTCGGAGCCGTACGAGCCGACGGGCGATGAGCTGGCCTTCGCGGAGGATGTCGTTCGGCGATTTGAAAGTCCGTCCCTCATTGAGCGGGTAGACATGTGTGGGCGCTACGTGATCGAGATGACGCTCGAGTGTCCCGGGCTCAAGATCAAGCGGTGCGGGGTGGAACGCGAAGTCGGTCTTTGGACCTACGAGGCGATCGACATGGCAATCGAGCAGGCCCGCCGCGGGATCATTTGAGGCCGGGGCGGCGGTCGAGGGCGCCGCGGACACCGAGCTGTTCGGGATGGCGCGCGATCTTGTCGGAAAAGACGCGGACGTCGTTCACGATCGGCCGCAGCTCCTGGGAAAGGCTCTTTACGTTGGCTGCGGCTGCGGCCAGATCCTCGTAGACCCGCGGATCGCGCACGAGCCGACCGAGTGTGCCATCCGACTCATTCAGCGCCCGGGTGAAAGAAGCCGCCTGCTGGAGCACCTCGTCGAGCCGGCCGATCGTGGCATCGACCTGGGCGACCATGCCCGCGCCCCGCTCCCCGAGAGGCCGTGTGAGCCCCTCGAGGTTTTGCAGATTGCGGTCGGCGGTTTCGAGGGTCTGCCCCATGCCCTTGACTGTGCTTCGCAGGTCGGTGAGCACCTCCGGGAGGTCCGTGAGCACCCGCTTGATGTTGGCGCGGGCCTGGGGGTCACCCATCACATCATTGATGTTCGTCATCGCCACGCTGAATTCATCGAGGGCCATTTCCGTTTTCTGGATCAGCTTGCCGAAGGAGTCGTTCCCCACCAGCATCCGATCGAGATTGGCCGAAAGCCTCGTGACGGCCGTGCTCGCCTCGGTGAGGGACTCGAGCGCCGTGCCAAGCTTCGGTTCGAGGGTGGCGAAGACCTCGAAGGGATCGCGGGAGACCGCCCCCACGAGCATTTCTCCCTCGGTCACCCGTTGCCGCGGTGGGCGAATGGTGCCCGGAATGAGCTGGATCTCGGCATCGCCAAGAAGCGTGGCGGTGATCCGCGGCGTCTCGTCTTTATAGATCGGCACGTAGGTATCAATGTCGGCCACCACGCTCACGCCTCCGCGCTCGTCGAGAGCGACACTCGAGACTCGGCCCACGAGGATGCCGTTCTTGCGGACCGGCGTGCCGCCGGCCACGCCGCGAGCATCGGTGAAGCTCATCTTGAGGGGCTTGGTGGCCTGCACCAGTGAGGGCAGGTCACCGAAGAGCACAACCAGGATCCCGGCGATGATGGCTGTCGCGAGGACGACAACCCCAACACGAAACTGCATCACCCGCTCGTTCATGCCAGTTCCTCCTCGTCATGTGCCGCTGAATCGTTGGCTCGGGCCTGCTCTTCTTGTAGTTCCATCAGCCGCGTGCCTGCGCGTCCCTCCACAAACTGCCGCACCCGCGGATCGGGCGAACGGTCGAGCTCGGCCAGCGTCCCGTCGAAGACGATCTGGGGCTCACCTGGCCGAAGACGAAACAGCGGATAGAGCATGATCACGCGATCGCCCACCTTGCGGGCGGTGTTCATGTCATGGGTTACGACAACGCTCGTGACAGTCGATCGACGCACCCGCAGTATGAGCTCGTTGATGACATCGGTCATGATCGGATCGAGGCCCGTGGTTGGCTCGTCGTAGAGCACGACGGTTGGCTCGAGAGCAAGCGCTCGGGCCAAGCCAGCCCGCTTTCGCATCCCTCCCGAGAGCTCGACCGGTTTCTTGACGAGCACCGACCGAGGGAGTCCGACTTCGTCGATGAGTGAAGCGACGATGCCGCGGACCTCGGTGGCAGGGAGCCGTGTGTGCTCGCGAAGCGGGAAAGCGACGTTTTCCTCGATCGTGAGGCTGTCGAAGAGGGCGGCCCCCTGGAAGACGAAGCCATAGTGTGTGCGGAGATGGGCGAGCTGCCGGTCGCTCATTTGGGAGAGCGAACGGCCCTCGAAGAGCACGTCGCCGGCCGAAGGTCGAACGAGGCCGATCATGGCCTTCAGCAGCACCGTCTTGCCGCAGCCACTCTCGCCGAGGACGACGAGTGTCTCACCGGCTGCGAGGTCAATCGTGATGTCACGCAGAACCTCTTGGCTCCCGAACCGCACGGAGAGCGAGTCCACCTGCACCAGCGGCGGGGCTTCGGCGTCACGGGGTGCAGCGGTTGCGGGGGCGGTTGCGTTCATGCGGTGAGCCCGGCTCTACAAGAGGCGGCGAGGGCCTTCTGGGCGGAAGAAGTCGTGGACGTTGTTGAGCCAGATGCCCAGGAACAAATCGAGCACCAGGATCATTACGAAGGAGTGGACAAATGCGTTGGTGGCAGCGCGGCCAACTCCTTCGGCGCCCTTGTCGCAGTGGAAGCCGTGGTGGCAGCTCACCAGCGCGATCGCTCCCCCGAAGAAGAGGCTTTTGAAGACCCCGGTCAGGAAGTCGAAGACATCCACGTATTGCCGGGAGTTGTTCCAGTAGTGGTGGTAGTCGATGCCCAGGAGCACATGCGAGTAGAAGTAGCCACCGAGCACGCCCATGAAGTCGGCCATCACCGTCAGCGACGGGATGAGGATCAGACAGCCCAGAAACCGAGGGACGACGAGGTAGTAGATCGGATTGGCCCCGATGCTCTCGAGCGCGTCGATCTGCTCGGTGACCCGCATCGTGCCGAGCTCGGCTGCCATGGCGCTGCCCACGCGTCCTGCGAGCATCGTGGCGGCGAGCACAGGCCCCAGTTCCCGCACGAGCGACAAGTTGATCACCGAGCCGAGCCGTGTCTCCAGGCCAAGCGCCTTGAACTGGCCGTAGCTCTGGACCGCCAGCACCATGCCGATGAAGAGCCCCGTGAGGGCCACGACTGGGAGCGACATGACGCCGATTTGATAGAAGCATGGGATGAGCACGTCCCGTCGCTGACGGCGAGCGAAGATCCAGCCCAGGGTGCGGAAGGCAAACACCGAGACGTCGCCGATTCCGGCGACCGCGGCGATCGCCGTGTCACCGAGGTTCGCGACTTGGCTGGCAAGCCAGCCAGTAATGCCAACAGAGGGTGAAGGTGCGGTTGCCATCGGTGACTCGGGCGCACGGCGCCGCGGGACGGGACGGGAAAGGGTTCCTGACGGTCCTATCGGTCGTGCGGATCGGGCAGCATGAGCCGGATGCGCGAGCGGCGGGAGAAGGCGGCGGACCGGGCAGTCTGGGCTGAGGCCGCCGTGCATGGTGCCGAGGAGTCAGTCTGGATTGCGGCGGCCTGGTGGCCCGTCGAGCCCTTCAGGCGACTCGTCGGCCTTCGCCCTTCATGCCGGGCTCAACCTCAACTGCCGCCTGAAGATCGCCAGGCGGTTCCAGCCAATGCGCTGGAAGGCCCCGCACATGGAGCTCGCGCTGCGGGAACGCGATATCAATGCCGTTGGTTCGGAAGGCGTCGTCGATCGCCAGATGGAGCTCATGCCGCATAATGCGGGTGTTGATGACGCCGGCCGTGAACGCCCGCAACTCGAAGTCGAGGCTGTTTTCGCCAAACTGGGTGAACACGACCGTGGGGGGTGGGTCTGCGAGTGCCAGGGGATGGACCGTGGCCACCTCCTCGAGGAGTTTGGTCGCCAGCCGCGTGTTGGAGCCGTAGGCAATCCCAATGCGGATCACCACACGAAGGTTGGGGTTGGTGAGCGTCCAGTTGATGAGCTTCCCCGTGACGAACTCCCGGTTGGGAACGATCAGCTCCTTGTGGTCCCAATCGCAGATCGTCGTGGCGCGAATCTGGATGCGTGTCACGGTGCCGGTGACATCACCGATCGTGACCACGTCGCCTACGCGGATCGGCCGCTCGAAGAGGATGATGATTCCCGAAACAAAGTTCGCGAAGATCTCCTGGAGGCCGAAGCCGAGGCCCACGGTCATGGCTGCCACTAGCCACTGCACACTCTCCCACCCGATCCCGATCTGATGAAAGCAGATCGCGGCACCTGTCACGGCAACGGCATACTGCGTGACAGCCGTGGCGGCGTAGCGGGCCCCAGCGTCGAGGGGGAGTCGCTGGTAGACCGCTAGGTCGAGGAGGCCCGGAAGATTACGGCAGGCGAGTACTGTCACCGTGGCCCAGATGCCCGCCAGGATTGCCTCGACGAGCGTGATACGGACAAGCTCCCCCGAATCGCTCCCTACGGCAACGCCGCCGTACCAGAGGGTGAACCGTCCGAGGTATCCCACGGCGGGAATGATGTCGTGCCAGATGACAGCGAGGCATCCGCAGATGGCCACGGTCAGCGCCAGCCGCACCAGTCGTCGAGACTGCTCCTGCACGTCGGCCAGCCGAAGCTCGAGGCCGCGGCCGTCGGTGACCGGCAGCTCACCCGCGGATTCCTCCTGCCGAGACGACAGCTCGGCCCGTCGCTCGCGAGCCCGCTTCATCGCCAGCCTTCGGTGAACGAGGACGAGCCAGCGGAGGACCAGCGACCGCACGCCCACGCCGATCCCGATCAGCGCCCACGTCACGACCAGCCGATCGGAGAGCCGCACCGCCGTGTAGTGGTAGCCGGCCAGCGACAGGCCGGCGAGGACCACCGGGAGCACCACCAGCAGACGTGCCAGGAGTCGGGCGGCCACGTGCAGCCACGCTCCCGCGTGCTGTCGGGCCAGCATCGCCTGCACGGGCCCCGACTGGCCGACGAGCCTCCAGGTGATCCCGGCGAGGGAGAGGCATTCAGCCACCAGGGCGAACCGCCCCACGGTGCTCATCAGCAGTTCATCGCCGGTCGACTCGGTGAACATCACGATGACACCGGCCGGCAGGCATATGTACCGAGCCCACGACAATGCCCGCCGGATCGCGATTGCAGCGGTCTTGTCCCAGCCGAAGTGGGCCGGGCCGAGGCCCATCGGCAGGCAGACGACTGAGGCGAAGTTCATCGCGACGAATGCAGCAGCACCGGCCACCAGCGCCGAACCAAGGGCGTAGGCCGAGTCGCCTGCCGTGGCGATTGCCGTGAGCCGCCAGCCGCAGAAGGCTGCGATGGTCGGCCCGGGAACGGCCAGAGTGAATGACACGACGATCGCTTCCAGGGTGGGCCGAAACTCGGTCGCGCTCGAACGCTGGGCATCGTGCGCGAGCGCAGCGAGCCGCGCGGTCAGTCGCCGTCGAATGGCCATGAGCCACAGCACCGGAATCAAGGCAAGCCCGAACAGAGGGCGATCCAAGGCGTCTGCCAGGAGTCTGCGTCCCGTGCGAGCCCAGGCGGCCGGGGCCACAAGGTCCATCGCGGCGTTGGCCGCCAGCGGCAGCACCGCCAGTGACAAAGGGGTCGTGCTTCGCACCCAGAGCACATGTTCGGCGATGAACGTCTGCTGCTCGTCAACGACACCGACGAGCCCCTCCTCGGCCGATTGGAGCGACGCCAACCAGCCAATTTGGCTCCGGGCACTGGTGATCAGGTCGGAATAGAGGGCGAGCCGTGCTTGCAGAACGGTTTCCAGCTCCTCGCGGACGTCGAGCTGTTCAGCGAAGCCGAGATCGTCTCGGACGGTATCAAGGTGGCGTGCCACGGCATCGTCGGCATGGCCGAGGCGTCGCCGATCGGTCTCCCATTCGAGCAGCTTGAAGTTGAGCTCGGCCTGGCGCTCCTCGCGGTCGGCCGCACGCCGCCGGTAGGCCGTCGTGTCTGGGAGCTCAGCCTGCTGGCTCCGCAGGAGGTGACCGATCGCCGGCGAGAACCGGGCCTCCTCAGCCCGCTTGCGGGTCTCGGCATATTGCTGGCCAAGCTCGTTGCGGAGCACGTCGACCCGTTCAAGCTCGAGACGAGCTTCCTTGCCTGCCTCCACAAGCCGGGCATGCTCCTCCGCGAGCTTCGTATTCATACTGGCGGCCTCGCGCACGGCCGGGTGGGCCACGATCGCCGCCTCCCTCGCCTCCTTCGCACGGGCCTCGGCGTCTCGTTGCTCACGGTCGGCGACCGCGTGGGCGAGGAGCGTCTGCCGCCGCACCGCGTGAGACGCGTCCCGCTCAGTCCGCTCACGGTCGAGCGCCAGGACGCGATTCGCTGCCGCGTAGGTTCGTCCTTCTTGCTCGAGCGCCTCGAGCTCAGCCAGCCGACGCTGGCGGGCACACTGGAGTCGCATCCGACGGGCCTCGACGAGCGTAGGCAGTTCGCCGGCGACCGGCTCCGACGCAAGCGACTCGGCGAT
>CAYZHH010000036.1:16178-18290 GCA_964478275.1 uncultured Candidatus Kuenenia sp. | reverse complement strand
GCGTTCACTCGTGACATCGGTGCAAGACGTGGTCGATCGGATCGACGACCTCGTTGCAGACGAGTTTCCGAGGCAGGATTTCGATACGGTCTCGATCGATGCGGCAGCCGGTGGCGCCGTGCGGGTGATGAACCTCCACAAGGTGAAGGGGCTGGAGGCCCCGATCGTGTTTCTGTGTGATCAGAACGGTCCCAAACGCGACCGCTCGCCTACGTGGCATGTCTCGCGGACCGAAGGCGAACCGAGGGGCTACCTCACGATCGCTCAGGAAGGTTTTTTTGGAGGCGCCGGCATGACGCTCGCCGCCCCTGGAACCTGGGACGCGCATGAGGCGATCGAGAAGCGGTATCTCGAAGCGGAATACCTTCGGCTCAACTATGTCGCTGGCACGCGGCCGGGGTCATGCCTCGTGGTGTCGGCCTACGTGAACAAGGATGGCGAGATCATGGGGGGATGGCAGGAGCTTTCGCCCGACCTTGCCGGCATTGCCGATCTGCCGGCGCTCGAGCCTTGCGTCGAGGTGGAGGCGGCGCGATTGATCGCCGCCGCACGTCCCGTGGACGACGCAGTCGCGCGTGCGCGGGGTGCGGAGCTTGCCGCTGCCTCACGCATGGCGACGTACGGAACGGTCACTCCGCGCGACTTCCTTACCGAACCCGCCGAGGCGATTCGGCACACAGGCCGTGGGCGGGGCCAGGATTGGGGCACGCTCATCCACCGGCTCCTCGAGCTTGCCGCCCAGAACGGGCTGGGCCACGTCGACGCCACCGCGCTCGAAGTGGCTGCGGCGAGTGCGATTGAAACGAGCGACCTCGCCGACGTGGGCCTCGATCGCGAGGACGTCGCCCGTCGTGCCGCAGCTCTGGTGAACGACATTCGCACGAGCCCTCTGTGGCAGCGGATCGAGGCGAGCTGCGAGCAACGCGTCGAAGTGCCGTTCTCCATTGCGGTTGATTCTGATGCGATCCCCACGGGCGTCGCGATCGACTACGGCCCGCGGGCGAGTGGCCTCGCTGGGCCGGCCCTCGCGGGCCTCACTCTCGCATCAACTCCCGTGCTCATTCGCGGCCGGATAGACGCCGTCTTCCGCGACGGATCCGCGCCGCCGCCGCCCGGCATGACCGACTGGGTGATCGTCGATTGGAAGACCACGTCGGTCAGCGATGCCGACTCTGCCGCGCTCGATGCCCACTACCGTCCGCAGGTCGAGCTCTACGCCCGCTGCTGGGCTGCCGGGCTCTCCAGCCGATCGGCGTGATGGTCGTGGCAGGTGAAGTAGATCACCTGCGATCGCGTAGCGAACCGTCGGAGGATGTCGGCGGCCGCGCTCATTCTCGTTGCGTCAAAATGGACGAGCGGATCGTCGAGCATGATGAACCCGTCGCCGTCAGCAAGATAGGCTTCGGCCATCGCGAGCCGCACAGCAAGGGCGAGCGCCCCGCTGCCCCCCTGCGAGAGCCGTTCGGGTGGGAGCGTCACGGCCTCACGCACCACGTTCGCGGGCACCTGCCCGTCGAACTCGAGCACGGCCGCGGCCCCCGTAATGCGTGAGAACATGTCAGCCACTTTGACGCTGAACGCCGCGAGGGGATCGTTGCCCGAGGTCGCAGCGATCCGATCGAGCTCTGCCCGGATACGGAGGTAGGCCCGCCCCTTGGCATGCGCTCGCACAAAGGCTCGTTGAGCGGCCTCAGCTCGCTCGTCCTCGTCCTCGCTGCGACGGTCGCCGAGCCGCTCGGTCAGCGTCGCCAGCTCCTCGCGTTTCCCGGTGAGCTGCTTCTCGGCGGCGCTACGCTGCGCGATGGCTCCATCGAGTGCCTCCACAAACGCCTTCGCCGTGGCAAAGCCGGCGGACAAACCAGGAATCGCCTTCAGCCGTTCCGCGGTCTTCTTGAGCTCGCCTTGCTCCTCGAGGAGCTGCTCGCCCAGCGCGTCAGGATCTGCGTAGTGCTTCGTCCATCGGACGATCGCTTCGTCAGATTGTGCGGCTTCGGCCTCACCGCTTGCAAGCCGCTGGCCGACGGTCGCAAGCTCGTCGTCGATAGCGGCAAGGTCGCGGGTTGCGGGAATTGCAGCCAGCACCATGACCTGCTCGACCCATTCCTCAAACGG
>CAYZHH010000036.1:2001-16168 GCA_964478275.1 uncultured Candidatus Kuenenia sp. | reverse complement strand
ATTTTCTTCTGCGTCGCCGCTGAGGTGACCGACTCGCGATGTTTGTGAGCGATGGTCCGTGCATCCTCTGCCGATGCGACACCGCATGCTGCAAGCTTCTCGGAGAGTGCCGTCCGATTGCTCGCGAGCGACGCGAAGATCGCGTCCACGGCGTCGGCCCCACTCTCGACGGTCAGCGTGACGCCTGCGGTGCGAAGCCGCACGCGGCCCTGCGCAGTGCCGCTCGCCGCCTCCGGCCCCGCTGTGACCGTCTCAGCGGCATCGTTTCCCCGTTCGATGGCAACCGCCTCGGGGTTCTCCGACTCGATTCGCCACGACAGCGTCCGCGCCGCGAGCTGATTTTCGGCTCTCGCGATCTCCTTCTCGAGCCCCGCGATCTCATTGAGCACATCGTCGCCCGGGTGGGCAAGCTTCCCGACTTCCTTCTCTGCAACTTCCGATACCTGCTTGGCCTGTTTGATGCGATCAAACGACGCCGACGTCGCGGCCCCTGCCCGTCTCGCGTCGGCATCGGTACGTTCCTGCCTGAGCTTCTTGAGCTGCGACTCGATCTCCGGCTTCCGCTTTTGCCAGGCGTCGATCTCCGCCTGTGCCTTGGGCCAGCCGCTGAACGCCTCCTTCATCGCCGCCACGCTCTGCGCGAGTCGCGGTTCTCGCTCCTCCAACTGCCCTCGCTCGGCAAGGTCGCCGCGGAGGCCGCCGTGCTTCGTGACGAATGTTTCTCGTTCGCGGATCGCCTCCTCGATCACCGCGACATCAAGGCCGACGCGATCGCATTCCTTTTCCACGTCGAGGATCGCGTGATGCTCCGCCTCGCTGGCCTGCCAGTCGTACCAGGCCGCGAGGATGTCACCGATCTCCTTTTTCCATGGGTTGCTGATGCCCCGTTCCTGGCCGTTTTGCCGCTCGGGCCGTTCTCGTTCGTCGTCCCAGCGGCTGAAGGCGGCGCGGACCTTCGCGTCGAGCAGCGTTCGCAGTTTCTGCTCATCGACGTCGGCTCCGGCACTGGCTGCCGCCCCGAGCAGATCGCGGATGTCCCGCAGTCCGCCAGCGTTCTCCTTGATAGCGTCGATGGTGCGTTCGAGCTCGGCCTGCCCGGTGAAAAGCACATGCCGAAACGTCGCCTCGCTGTGCTCGAGCATGTTCGCCAGCCGCTTTTGCACGGCCTCGGGATCACCGAGCGACGTGGTGCCATCACTGAGTCGGCTGGCCGGCCCGGCACCCCACCGCTTCTCGAGCGTCCAGGCTGTGCCGCTGTGTTCGAACGTGAGCGTGACGGCGGCGTAGTCGCCCGCCGGCAGCGGCAACCACGGTCCAATCGCAAGGGCCAGTCGCTTCGGGGTCAGGTTGGTTGGCGTAAAGAGCGCATGAACGATGGCCTGCCGGAGCGTTGACTTGCCGATTTCGTTCGGTCCATGCACGACCACGAGCGGCTTCGCGAGATCCCACGAGGCGTCTGTGAATCGACCGAATGGACAGAGCCTGACGCTCGTGAGCTTCATGCCTGCGACGCCTCCTCGATGAGCTCATGCGCGAGGGTCGCAGCGTCGGGATGTTCCGCGTCGGCCAGGAGCGCCGTGGTGAGACGTTCGGCCAGGCCACCGCTGCGATACGTCTCGGCGATCTTCGCGGCATCGATCCGATCGTGAATGACGTTCTCGTGACTCACATGGAGAAAGGTGTCGTCCAAGCGTCTGATTCCTTCGTCGAGCGAAGCCTGCTCGTCTTTCGCAAGACGCCCCGAAAGCTGAAGGTCGAGAATCGTGGCCGGAGCATCGAGGGCCCGGCACTCTGCAAGGAGCGTCGTGATGTCGTCGGCCGCGAGGAGCTCGCGTTCGATCCTCGCGAATCGAATTCGCCCCGGCGAGAGCCGCTCGAACCGAGTGACCTGATGCCCCTCGCACTCGATCCACCAGGCGGAGCCTGCGTGGCGGCATCGGATGGAGTCGGGCGAGTGGGTGCCCGCCATGAAGTACGGCGACTGCGTGCCCGACTCGGAGGTTGGGAATGGCACATGAATATGGCCGAGCAGCCAGGTGGCGACCCCCGATGCCTCGAGGGCCGCCGGTGTCATGTTGAAGTATTGAGCTGCCGCGTCGAGGCCGAGGCCCGTGACGTTACCGTGGGCGATCCCGATCCGCAGGCCATCGGCATGGTCGCGGGTAGCGGCCGCGACCCAATCGATCGTCGGCTCGCGGCCGGTCTTTGACGGACAGGGGCAGGGGAAGAAGTGCACTGTCTGGCCATCGACCTCATACGACTTCACGGCAGGCGTGGCCAGGATGTCGATGGTTGACGCCGCGGCCGACGCATCACGAAATCGCTTCCATACCTCGGTTTCCGGTCCGGTGAAGTGATCGTGGTTGCCCGGAACGACGATCACCGCCGTCCCCGTAAAGCCACTCAGAAGTCCGACCGTCTTGGTGATGTCGTCTGCCTTTACCCGCGTCGAATCAAAAAGGTCCCCCGCGACCACGAAGAAGTCGGCCTCGCGGGCGTTGGCCATTTCGACAAGCCGGCCGATCGCTGCAAACCGTTCAGCGACAAGCCGATTCCGCACCTCCGTCGGATACTGCTTGAATGGCAGCCCAATATGGTTGTCCGCGGTATGAACGATTCGAATCGGCATTGGGCGACGTCCTTGCCTCGACTCCCAACAACTGCGGCGGCGTCCATCCGCCACGTACGACGCCGCGGCTATCACTACCCCCGGGCAGGATCGAACTGCCGACCTACGGTTTAGGAAACCGTCGCTCTATCCACTGAGCTACGGGGGCGTGTGGGCGGAAATGGCACTCCCGCCCGAACGATTCTAGCGGGCCACGACACCGACGCGACTGGCCTTATCATGGTGCCCGGCGGCACCCGAGCCGCCACGACTCGGCCTAGCCCCCCACCCCAACTTGCGGAGACTCTGGTAGTGGCACGCGCGGCACTCGCCCTCGAGGACGGAACGGTCTACTTCGGCGACTCTTTCGGCGCCCAAGGCACCGTCTCCGGCGAGGTCTGCTTCAACACGTCGATGACCGGCTACCAGGAGATCCTCACCGATCCCTCGTACCGCGGCCAGATCCTCACCATGACCGCGCCGCAGATCGGCAACTACGGCGTCAATCCCGATGACGTCGAAAGCGGCAGTCTCCAGATGGCCGGCTTCATCGTCCGCGAGGCCAGCCGCATCACGAGCAATTTTACGGCTACCGGCACGCTCGGCGACTACCTCGCCAAAGCCGGCGTCGTCGGCCTCACCGGCATCGACACGCGAGCGCTTGTCCGCCATCTCCGCATCCGTGGCGCAATGACCGGCGTGGTCTCGAGCGAAGTGCTCGATCGAGCCCAGCTCGTCGCCCTCGCCCGCGAAGCCCCGCCGCTCGTCGGCCGCGATCTCGTCGGCGAAGTCATGCCGGAGCACGCGAGCCACTGGACCGAAAAGCTCGACGCGTGGGCCACACCCATGCCGCAGCCCTCCGAGGGAGGCGTGATGCCAGCGGCTCCGGCTGCGCTGGCGTCCAGGCGAGTGGTGGCCCTCGACTACGGTATGAAATGGAACATCGCCCGCCACCTCGCGAGCGTCGGCTGCGACGTGACCGTGCTCCCCGGCCGTGCGACCGCCGAGGATGTGATGGCCCTCCAGCCCGACGGCGTCTTCCTCTCGAACGGCCCCGGTGACCCCGAAGCGCTCGGCTACTGCGTTGAAACAGTCCGCGGGCTGCTCGGCAAGGTGCCGATGTTTGGCATCTGCCTCGGCCACCAGCTCCTCGCCCTCGCCTGCGGTGCGAAGACATACAAGCTGAAGTTTGGCCATCGTGGCGCGAACCAGCCGGTCATGGATCTCGCAACGGGCAAGGTCGAGATCACCTCGCAGAACCACGGCTTTGCGGTTGACGAAGCGTCGCTTCCGCCCGAGCTCGAAGTGACGCACCGCAATCTGAACGACGGCACGATCGAAGGGCTCGCACATCGCTCGGTGTCCGCGGCGAGCGTGCAATATCACCCCGAAGCCGCCGCAGGCCCGCACGACTCGGCCTACCTCTTCCGCCGCTTTCGCGGGATGCTGACGTAGCCCGCGGACGGACGGGGCATCGACGATTGAAGCCCACGGCGATAGCCGTGGGACGGCGGGCAGAAGGCCAACCCGTAGGCAATCGCGAACGGGCTCACCCAACGACCCGCCGTCCCATCGCTCGCGCGAGGGGCTTCTATGGAGGAACGCATGCGCGACGAAAGGATCGGGACTCGCGCCCGTTCCAGCGTCCCTGGCCCGCGGGCGGCACCATCGTCACAACCCGTTTATTTTGCTGGATTTACCCACAGTTGCAGCCGCTTGCCTTCGGCGCTGCACCCGGAATTTTTTGACATTTCCTCAGAATAAGCAAAGTTTTCAGTGGAGCCGCAGCCACGTGGCTTCCCGCCGACCCCACCGGCGGCCCTTCTGATTTTGCCTCTCGAGGAGCTTGTCATGTCCCGCGTTTCCTTTTTGTCCGCCTGTGCCGCGGCTGCCTTCGTGCTCTCGGCTGCTTCAGCCGAAGCAGGTCTCCGTCATCGTCATGCCGAACCGAGCTGCGGCTGCGAGCCGAGCTGTGGTTGTGTCGAGCCCGGCTGTTCGGCCTTCGAGCCGGTCTGCTGTGCTGAGCCCACCTGCTGTGCTGCTCCATGCTGCCCGCAGCCCTGCATCACGTATTCCCACAAGCACGCGCACCGTCACAAGAAGTGCGGCAGCGGCTGCTGCCCGGAGCCGATGTACGAGACGGTCCTCATGGCGACGAGCCCTGAGACCTGCTGCACGGTTGCGGTTCCGGTCTGCCTGCCAGCCTGCTGCCAAGGTTGCCCCTGCGAGTCGTCGCGGTGCACGCTCTTCGGCTGTGGCCAGGTGCGGTACGACTACTGCGGCGGCTGCTCGGTGATCGTCCGCTTCAAGAAGTGCGGCGACGTCCACGTCATCTACGAAGGCTTTTGACTTCACGGCTGCCGGGCCTCCGCCCGGGCGGTCGCACCTCCGGGCTCCCGTTTCCGTGCGCCCTGAGGTGTGGTTCACCTGAGTAGACGAATCTTCATCGTGGCACGCAGCGCGGTCTTTGGCCCGCTGCGTGCCACATCATTTTGGTAAACTTACTTTCATGGATCGCACCCGCTACGACGCCTTCGTCTCGACGTTCTTCGACTGTGACCCGAAGGCAGTCACCGGCATCTTTCAGGAGTTTCTCGACGCCCTGAAGGCCGAGTCGTCGCTCCCGCCCGGTCACTACCTAAGCCAAAACTACGAGACCGCGCAGGCAAACCCCGAAATCCACCTGCTGCCGGGCAACCTCAAAGACGCCCGCGATGCGGTGTTTCCATACTTCTGGGGCACCGACGGCTGGAGCAGCCCGCTGCACCTCGAGAACGTGCGCGGGCCGGCCAACTACGCGAGCCTCATCGGGGCCATCGCCTGCCTCCTCAAAAACCCCAACCTCTGCACCGACTCCTACAGCCAGCGTTCGAACGAGCTGGAGGTCAAGGCGGTCACGGCGCTGGCGAACCTGGTCTTCTATCACACCGTCGATCCGTGGGGCGTGTTCACCATGGGCGGCTCCATCTCGAACATGTATGCCGGAAAGATCGGCATCGAGAAGGTGGTGCCCGGAGCGATGCGGAACGGCCTCAGCGGCGTGCGGGTGGCCGGCATTTGCAGCGAGGCGGCGCACTACTGTGCTGCGACCGTGGCCGGCTGGCTGGGCATCGGCACCGACAACCTGCACGCCGTTCCGACCGATCGGAACATGGCCATGCGGCTCGACCTGCTCTCTGAAAAACTCGATGAGCTTTACTGTCGCGGCGACGCCGTCGCCTATGTGATCGGCACCGTCGGCAGCACCGACGCCAGCGGCGTGGACGACCTCGCCGGCATGCGCCGGGTGATCGAGGCGAAGGCACAGCACTACGGTCGACCCGTCCCGCAACTCCATGCCGACGCGGCTGTGGGCTGGGGGCTTTGCTTCCTAAACGAGTACGACACGGCGGCGAACCCGTTCCATGTGAGCGCCGACACGCTACCCGCGATCGACAAGGCGAAAGATCTCTGTCGTGGCTTGCGGGTGGCCGACAGCGTGACTATCGATTTCCACAAGACCGGCCGCGGCCACTACCCGAGCTCGGCGTTTCTGGTGAACAAGCGGAGCGACCTGCGGTGTCTCGCCCGCACCACCGCCGCCATGCCCTATTTTTCAGATGCCATCGACCGCCGCGACCCGGCCCTCTTTACCCTTGAGACATCCCGTCCGGCGCTCGGTCCGTACACCGTGATGGCCTCGCTCGACGGCATCGGGCTGTACGGCTGGCAGATGCTCATCGCTCGCAGCTTGGAGCTCGCGGAGTACCTGAAGTCAAAACTTGAAAGACTCGACCACTGCATGGTGCTCAATGCCGACACGGTGGGCCCGACTGTCGTGTGGTGGGTGCTGCCCAAGGGCCGCAACGCCAAGCAGATTTACGCCGACCTCGAGGCCGGGAGGCTCTCGCCCGAAGACGTGCAGCGTTACACGGCCGAGGTGCGGCGGCTGTTTAACAAGCGGGAGTACGCCATGGATCCCGCCATCGACGCCCGGCTGAGTTTTACGACCGACATCGGCTACCGCCCGCACGGCCACAACGTGCCCGGCTGGAAGTGTGCGTTCTTCCACCCGAAGACCGACGAGGCCATCCTCGACCGGCTCATCGGCAGCATCGAA
Source organism: uncultured Candidatus Kuenenia sp. (assembly GCA_964478275.1). Lineage (GTDB taxonomy): Bacteria > Planctomycetota > Planctomycetia > Pirellulales > UBA1268 > QWPN01. The sequence goes on along the minus strand of CAYZHH010000036.1, from coordinate 9,461 downwards.
GATCTTTGAGACATCGTCCTGGAGCCGAGACTAAAGGGACGGGCGTTGCCGGAGCCGGCCGCAAGGCTGAAATCGCCAGGATGGCGCAGAATTCCTGCGTGGCTACTAGGCGATTCGAATCTCCGACATCTCCCCAGTGCTGTCCGCGAACGTATCCGTCGGTGCATCGACCGCGTTGAGCATGGAGACGAAGAGATTCGCCAGCGGTTTCTTCTTGTCGCCTTCGAAGGCGTGCAACGTGCCATGCTTGAAACCGAAAGCGTTACCGCCAGCGAGTTGGATCGGGTAGTTCTTTGTGCTGTGCGAGCTATGCGGATGGGCGGAACCCCAGAGGACGACTGTGCGGTCGAGCATAGTGCCGTCGCCTTCCTTGGTATCGCGCAGCCGTTGCAGAAAATAGGCGTGCTGTTGGGCGCGCCAGTTGTCCCATTGGCCGGATTCTTCGGGGCGTTTGTGGGCGATGTCGTGGGTAGCCCCTTTGTAGCCGAGGGCGTAGGTCGCGTAGTTCCACATTTCACTATCTTGGGATTGTTCGCTCTCCAGCATGAGCGTGGCATAGCGCGTGGAATCCGTCTGGAACGCGAGATAAATCAGGTCGTACATACAACGGATATATTCCTGCGCCGCCTTGAATGGCACTTCCAGATTCAACCCCGTGGGATCCACATTGGGCAGCGGGTCTTGTGTCCGTTGATCTGCGCCGCGAACTGGTCAATGGAGATGTTGTTCGTCTTCTCGTCGCCAGACATATTCGCGCCGGTGGCAAACACATCGCCGCTGCTGTGCCCACCCAGTCCGAAGCCGCCCTCGTGATCGAGACCACGCAGATAGCTGACATAGTCCTTCAGGGGCGCACACGGCGCCGAAGACTTGTTGAAGGTCAGCGGCCCTGCGTCCTTGCACGGCCACCAGTTCCAATCGTGGTGCGGCTTTCCGGCCATCGGCATGCCGTCGTGGGAATCTGGCATATACGCACCGTAGGCACAATAACTGACCATCAATCGCTTGGGCAGTTCTTGGCCTGCCGTAGCCTTGGCCCAGCTCATGCTCTCGAGAAACGGCAGTGCCAGTGCTATGCCGCCACCTCGAAGAACGTCGCGCCGGCTCAGTCGCAGGGCTTTCGGCATTCCTTTACTCCTTTGATGGCGGACCGTCCCAAGAACACGTCGCTTTGACAGATCGCAATGATCATGTCCTGAAAAAGATAGTCGTTCGCTTTCGCTTGCTCGCACAGTTTCTCCACCGCGGAAAGGTCCCGAAAGGTCAGACCTCGCCCGATGCCGTAGCTGAGCAGCCGTCGCAGCACATTCTCACCGATTTCGTCTTTCCGCTCCTCGAGCAGAAACGCCTTGAGCTCCTCCATTCCATCAATCATCGGGCCGCGTGGCACACGGGCGGTGGCATCGACCGCCACGGTGTTGATGGTCTTTAGATACGCCGCATAGCCCGTCAGATCCTTGTCGATTGCCTCATTGAAACTCCTGATTGCAGGGCGCCCCCGACTTGCGGCATCCTGCGGAACAAAAGGCTGAAAGCTGCCGGTCACGTTGTATTTCTCAAACGGGATTCCCCACGGATCCAAGCTCGCATGGCACACGTTGCAGCTTTCCTGCTTCCGGTGCTGATGCAGCAGATCCTTGATGGTGATGGCATTGGCCGCGGCATCCCCGACAGAGTCCGACAAGGCCGGCACCTCGGCTGGCGGTGGCTTCACATCTTCACCGAGAATCGCCTCGCGCAACCACACCGCGCGATAGATCGGATGCGGCGCCGAGCCTGTCGAATTTCCGACCCACACCGAGCCCTGCGTCAGCAGTCCGCCCAAATGGTGCTCCGGCTTGATCGCCACGGGACGAAGCTGATTTCCCTCAACGCCTGCTACGCCGTAGTGCGCCGCGAGCGGCTGATTCAGGTAGGCAAAATCGGAATCCAGGATGGTCACAACGCTGACATTCCGCTTGATCAGTTCCTCAATAAATCCAATGGTTTCATCGTGCATGGAGTCCCGGATGGCCGGACGAAACGACACCTCCTGGCCCAGTCGCTCTCCGACATGAACCGTATACAGAAAGCGCGGAAACAGATCGCGATTGATGCTGACGGATTTCATCTTGGTGATGCTCAACCACTGCGTCGCGAAGTTATCCACGAAGCCGTGGGAACGATTGTCTGCCAGGAGTCGCCGCACCTGCTCCTGGATCACTTTCGGATCGTCCAGCTTTCCCGTCACAGCCAGGGTCATCAATTCGTCATCAGGCATGCTCCCCCACAGGAAATAGGAGAGCTTGGATGCCAGTTCGTATTGCCGCCACGCCACGTCGTCCTGCGAGACTGTGTGGTAGAGGAACTGCGGCGAAACCAGAACCATCGCCAGCGTTTCCCGCATGGTGGCTTCTTTGAAGCCGGCAGGCAGGATGGCTGCCGCCTTCACGCAGACACGAAACTCACCTGTCTTCGGCCAGCTTTTTACGCCCAAGCCCAGCTCAAGGTTATAGACGCCGATTTCGTCTGATTTCCCACCGATCTGGGATGTTGTGGGATCGCGGACAATCTCGGTCCGATGAATCTCCGGTTCACCGGGATCGACAATCGCACTGGCCATGGCCCGGCGGGCGCACTCGAGGTAACGCTCCATCTGCTCCAGCCCGATGAGCATGAACTCTGCCGTGTTGTTAAACCGGTAGGGCTTCACCGGATCCTGAGGCAGGTTGTTGATGAACTTCAACTCGAACCCGATCAGGTCCCGCATCGTGTTCTGATATTCGAAGTTCGTCAGGCGGCGGGCTGTCGGAGCCGTAGCCGCCTCACCCACACTGCTCGAGGAAGTGCGCATGCCCGACTTGATCCACGCGATCACCGCATTTCTGTCGGCATCTTCCGGCTGCTCTTCATCCTCGGGAGGCATCTCACCGCTTTTGAGCTCCTTGAGGATTTTTTCCAATCGCTCCATGGCGTGCCCAGCAAGCTGGCCGCCATCCAGATCGTGAAGCGTGATCTTGCCCTTGCTCTCGGTGGGCCCGTGGCAGGAGACGCAATAAACTATCAAAACCCGTCGCGATCGGTGCGGGCACTGGTGTCAGCGTGGCCTCTGCTGCCAACGATGCGTTCTGCCCGGCCAAAAAAAAACAGGCTTGCAACTGCGCGCAAAGAAGACAGGACAGCACTCCGCTGCCGTCTGATTGGTTCAGTCAGTGACACGGAGGGATCGCTGAGGTGGGTCCGCGGAGGGCTCGCTTCTTACCAGCGAACATCATGCCGTTGGGAACGGGCCTCCAATTGGGCAACCCCGAAGCCACGGCACACTCGGCTTCAAACGCCCCGGCGGCCGTACAACTAGCGGTCGCCGCGGCGGAGGCGGGTGAAGAGGCTGCGGTAGTCGCTCGGGCGGACGCTCAACACCGGCGCGGCGGTCTCGCTGCCCACCTCGTACATGTCCTCCTCGATCACCACCATGTCGGTGTCGTCGAGATCGCCCTCGACGGCTATCGTCATGCTCAGGTGTGATTCGGAGTTGTCACTCGGCGCGACGCTCTCGTCGCAAGGGGTCGCGACGGCCTCGGCCGGCTGAGACACCTTCGGCCGCTCTGCCATGTCGCGTCCAATCGACGCGAGGAGCCGTCCCATCGAGTGCCCCTCGCGGCTCTTCACCTGACGACGCTCCCGGAAATCATCGGGGCCAGTCATCACATACCGCTCGACGACCCGCTCCTCGTCGGCGAAGAGCTCTTCAAAAGGATCGCTCGAGGGATCGAAGACGAGCTCGATGTCGGGCCCATCCCACGGGTCGGCACTCGCCGCTTCAGCCGGCTCACGCTGCTCGCTCACGGGCTCGTCCCCGGCACCAAACTCGATCACGCCCAGGCCTTCGCCACCAAAGTCGTCGTCAAACGCGGCCGACATCGGCTCGTCGTCCATCGGGGTCGTCGAGGCGGTCGGTTCGACGCCGGCTGGCGCCGGCAGCCGCTGGATCTCCCGCCAGGCGGCGGCGATATCGGCGGACGTGACTCGTCGCGACGACTCTGCGACGAGCACGAGGGCCTGGTCGCAGAGTTGATTCATGAGCCGGGGCACGCCTTCAGTCGCGCGGTAGACCGCGTCGTCGGAGCCAGTCTCAAAAACCTTGTCCCACACGAGGCCGGCCGCCGTCATCTGGGCCCGAAGATAGGCGAGCGTCTCGGTGTGATCGAGCGACTCAAGATACCCGCGCACGGCAATCCGCTGGGCGAGGCTTGCCATCCGCGAAGCACCGAGCATCTCGTCGAGCCTGAGGGTGCCCGCAAGCACGATGTGAACCGCTGGCATCGGCGTGGGGATGTTTGTCAGCAGACGAAGTTCTTCGATGAGTCGCGTGGGGAGCGTGTGGGCTTCGTCCACGAGGATCACAAGACCACTGCCCGTTGCGGCGAGGCCACGGATCCGTTCGACGACGGCGATGCGGAGGTCGGCCTCGTCGATGCCTCGATAGGGTTCGCCGATCGCGGCGAGGATCGACTGCCAGAGGGCGCGCCTCGTGCAGATGCTCGCGCCCGTGAGGAGGGCCACATCAAAGTCGTCGCGGATATGTTCGGCGAGCTTGAGGAGCAGAAGCGACTTGCCTGTGCCCGGCTGGCCGACGACGAGCGCGACACCCTCGGCTCGCCGGATGCACCGCTCGATGCCCTTGAGAGCGCCGTCGATCTCGGTGGCGGCGTAGTAGAACTGCGTCCGCGGGGAGGCCATGAAGGGACGGCTCGATGGGTGCCTGCTGGGGACGTGCATCGCGGGTGTCACCAAGGAGGGGAGCGGCCGCACAGGAGGGGCCGGACAGAAGTTGGTTTCGACCAACGGCGGGTGGTTCCTGTACCGCAGCATCCCGCCATAGACTCTTCCGGTCAGGAAAGCCCGAACTATGCGACCGGTCGCGCGGAATGCGCCGACGGTATGCGAACATCGCCACGGATCAGATCCCGAACCGCCCACGCCCCCCATCTGATGCACACACCGTCGTCTTCGCCCATGCCCCTGTTCCACGTGAAGGTCTGTGGCGTGACCACGGCCGCCGATGCCCGGCTCGCGGCTGAGGCTGGGGCCGATGCCGTGGGTTTCAACTTTGTGGTCGGCTCGCCTCGGCGGATCGAGCCGGCCGCTGCCCGCGAGGCGGTGGCGGCGCTCCCCGCGGGCGTCCTGGCGGTGGGCGTCTTCGCCGGCATGCCTTCGAAGGAAATTCTGGAGATCGCGAGGGCGACGGGGCTCGGGGCGATCCAGCTCCATGGCCATCTCGACGGTGATGGGCGGGCCGTCGATCCACCGTCGCGATGCGCTGAGCTCACTGGGCTGCCCGTCATCCGCGCGGTTCGGATGGATGCCGACGGTCTGAGTGCCGCGCGGGCCTGGCTCCTCGCGGCCGAAGCGGCTGGTCGCCTCCCAGACATGCTCATCGTGGATGCGTCTGTTGCTAGCACTGCGAGCAACGCTGCGCTCGGCGGCACGGGAAGCCGCGTGGATTGGAAGGCACTGTCTTGCGAGGCGCGGATCGGCATCCCGATGGCGCTTGCCGGCGGCCTGACGCCAGCCAACGTAGCGGCGGCCATCGCTGCCACCGGGGTCGTGGCCGTGGATACTGCCAGCGGCGTGGAGGCATCCCCCGGGGTCAAGGATGCCGCTCTCGTAAGGGCCTTTGTCGCCGCAGCCCGAGCCGCATTTGGGGAGTGAGCCCAAACCCTGTGCGAATCGGGCCAGATGGCTAAGATGTGGCCGTCGAACGCTGGACGAAGCCCGGCCCACCCGAGGCCAACTTCGCCCGCTCTACCATTCCGGATCTGTACGTTCCCATCTCGCCATCTAGGAGGCTCCCCTTGTCCCACGTCGAAACTCGCGTTCCTTTCAAGGTCGCCAATCTCTCCCTCGCCGAATGGGGCCGTAAGGAGATCCAGCTCGCCGAGAACGAGATGCCTGGTCTCATGGCGCTGCGTGAAAAGTACGGCCGTTCGAAGCCGCTCTCTGGTGCTCGGATCGCGGGCTGCCTCCACATGACGATCCAGACGGCCGTCCTCATCGAGACCCTCCAGGAGCTCGGAGCCGAAGTCACCTGGAGCAGCTGCAATATCTTCTCGACGCAAGACCACGCCGCGGCGGCCATCGCGAAGGCGGGCGTGCCGGTCTACGCCTGGAAGGGGATGAACAACGAGGAGTTCGACTGGTGCATCGAGCAGACGATCTTCTTCCCAGACGGCCAGCCGCTCAACATGATCCTCGACGACGGCGGCGACCTCACCGCGATGGTGCATCAGAGGTTTCCCGAGCTCCTGGGCGGCATCCGCGGTCTCTCCGAAGAGACGACTACGGGCATCAAAGCGCTGCACAAGATGCTCGAGAACGGGGAGCTCAAGCTGCCCGCGATCAACGTCAATGACTCGTGCACGAAGAGCAAGTTTGACAACCTCTACGGCTGCCGGGAAAGCCTCGCCGACGGCATCAAGCGGGCCACCGACGTGATGGTGGCCGGCAAGGTAGTCGTGGTGGCGGGCTACGGCGACGTGGGCAAGGGCTGTGCTCATGCCATGAAGGCCCTCGGGGCTCGGGTGATCGTCACCGAGATCGACCCGATCAACGCCCTCCAGGCGGTGATGGAAGGTTATGAAGTGACCACAATGGAAGAGGCCGCTCCGCGTGGCCAGATCTTCGTGACGGCCACAGGCTGCCGCGACATCATCCGGAGCGACCACCTCTCCGTGATGCCCAACGACGCGATTGTCTGCAACATCGGGCACTTTGACCTCGAGATCGACGTCGCCTGGCTCGAGAACACCAAGGGCATCAAGAAGGTCGAGATCAAGCCTCAGGTGGATCGCTTCACGCTCCCTTCGGGCAGGTCCGTGCTGCTGCTGGCATCAGGCCGGCTTGTGAACCTCGGCTGCGCGACGGGGCACCCCTCGTTCGTGATGAGCACGAGCTTCACAAACCAGGTTCTCGCCCAGCTCGCCCTGTGGACCGAGACGGAGAAGTATGATGTGGGTGTCCACATGCTCCCCAAGAAGCTCGACGAGGAAGTGGCTCGGCTGCACCTCGACAAGCTGGGCGTGAAGCTGACCAAGCTCACTCCCGATCAGGCGGCCTACATCAACGTGCCCGTCGAAGGGCCGTTCAAGCCCACCTACTACCGGTATTGAGAAGGCCCCAAGCCTGCGGGAGCATCCGTGCTCCCGCAGGCTTGCCCTCGCACCGGCGTCCGTCTTCGTTTCCCGTGAAACGTGACCGTGGCCAACGGGTCCACGTTTGGAAATAGAAGCCCCTGGCGCCAGCCGGGGGACTGCGGTTTGAAACACAACCTGCCTTCTATCCCAAGCGGGCCTGCCCATGACCCGCCGTCCCCTCGCTATCGCGAGGGGCTTCTATGGAGCATCACTCGCATCCCATGACCCGCCGTCCCCTCGCTATCGCGAGGGGCTTCTATGGAGCATCACTCGCATCCCATGACCCGC
>CAYZHH010000036.1:0-1901 GCA_964478275.1 uncultured Candidatus Kuenenia sp. | reverse complement strand
CCCCTCGCTATCGCGAGGGGCTTCTATGGAGCATCACTCGCATCCCATGACCCGCTGGCCGTAAAGCATCCCGTCCGGAGACAGGGCACGGGCAACCCCCGAAGCCGCGGCACGCTCCGCTTCAATTGCCCCACCGGCCGTGAAATCAGTTCCACGTGAAACTCGGCGACGTGGGAGGGCTGGAGAACATAGGCAAGTCGTGCGGTTTCACGTGAAACTTCGGCCGCGACCTTGAGCAGTGCGCGGAGCAGGGGGCGGTCGCGGGCGCAACGTATCGGTCGTGCCCGATGTGGCCGATACACCGAAAGCACTGAACGTGCCTGGGCGACCGTGGGGAAGGATTCTGCGCGTGGGAAGGATTCTGTGCGTGGCTAATCAGAAGGGCGGCGTCGGCAAAACGACGACCGCTTGCAACGTCGCCGCGGGACTCGCCCACGGAGGCCAGAGGACGCTCTTGGTCGATCTCGACCCGCAGTGCAACGCCACCACCGCCTTTGGGGTCTCGCCGGCGGCCACCCATCCGCTGGTCTCAGAGTCGCCGCTCCACGAGTCGATCGTCGCGACCAATCTGCCGGGACTCTTTGTGCTGCCGGGCAGCCGAAGCGTACGCGATGTCGAACGGATCGCCGCGCTTGCTCAGCGGGGCTCGGCAGTCCTCGAGGGCCATCTTGCCAGGGGGCTTGCCGCCTGGGACTACTGCCTCATCGATTGCCCACCGTCGGCTGGCGAGCTCACTCGAGCCGCCCTCGCCGGGAGCACGGAGGTACTCATGCCTATCCAGTGTGAGTACTTCGCACTCGAGGGCCTCACGCAAATGATCGAAGTGATTCGCGACGTGATGCAGGAGAGGCCGGGCCGGCTTTCCTTCAGCGGCATCGTCCTCACGATGCACGACGCGTCGCTCGAGCTGACGGCCGAGGTCGAGGCTGAGGTGCGGGATTTTTTCGGGGAGATCGTCTTCGAGACGGTCGTGCCCCGCGACGTGGCTGTGTCGGAGGCCCCGAGCCACGGCCAGAGTGTGTTGGATTACGCGCCGCGTTCGCTGGGAGCGCGGGCCTATACCGAGCTTGTGATGGAGGTCCGAGACTGTGAGTAAGGAACGACGCCTGGGACGCGGACTCGAAGCCCTCCTCGGACGCGCAGGGATAGACCCCGCCGCGCCGGCACCAGTCACGCACGGTTCAGCCGCCGTCGCCACCCAGCCGGCCCCGCGGTCGGGCCTGGGCACGGGCGCGGCCCGCCTCATGCTCCATGCCGCCGAGGAGATCGAGGAGGCGGCAGCGGCGGTGCCAATGAGCGACCTGGCCATCGCACTGATCGACCCGAATCCGTGGCAGCCGCGAAGCGTGCTTGGCGACGTCGACCTAGCGGATCTCGCCGACAGCATCCGCGAGCACGGGCTCGTGCAGCCGATCGTCGTGCGGGCGCGTGGTGATCGCTATCAATTGATTGCCGGTCAGCGGCGGCTCGCAGCGGCGCGGAATCTCGGATGGGAGCGGGTGCCCGCGCGGGTACTCGATGTCGAAGATCGTGAGATGGCGGAGATCGCCATCGTCGAGAACCTCCAGCGTCGCGATCTCGACGCGCTCGAGAAGGCGGCGAGCTTCAAGCAATACCTCACCACCTGGGGCTGCACCCAAGACGAGCTTGCGAAGCGGCTCTCGATCGACCGCTCGCATGTCGCGAACTTGATTCGGCTCCTCGAGCTTCCAGGTTCGGTTCAGAAAAAGCTCCGCGAGGGAAAGCTCTCGATGGGGCATGCTCGGGCGCTGCTGCCGCTTGGCGACGAGGACGAGCAGGTTCGCCTGGCCGATCGCGTGGCCGCCGAGGGGCTCTCGGTGCGGGCGGTTGAGACGGAGGTGCAAGAGATTCTCAGGCGTGATGAGGCTGGGCTCGAGGCC
>CAYZHH010000035.1:0-18436 GCA_964478275.1 uncultured Candidatus Kuenenia sp. | reverse complement strand
GGCATCGCCCTCACGATCGCGTGCTGGGGCGCCTATGGCCCGGTCTTGCACCGCGGGCAGGCGGCCATGCAGGGCAGCCGGCTGCGACCGCTTTTGTGTATTGGACTTGCGTACTTTCTGATTGCGGTGCTCGTACCGCTCGCCGCGATGACTCCGCTCGGTGATACGGGAAGCTGGACGTTCTCTGGCGTCGTGTGGAGCCTCATGGCTGGCTCGCTCGGGGCCATCGGCGCCCTCGGCACGGTGCTCGCGTTCACCTACGGCGGAAAACCATTTACGGTCATGCCGGTGGTCTTCGGGCTGGCGCCGGTGATCAACACGCTCACCTCATGCCTCTTGCAGGGCGTGCCCCTCAAGGATGTGAGCCCCTTCTTTCTCGCTGGCCTGCTCATTGTGGGCGTCGGCGCCGCCACGGTCCTCTTCTTCGGTCCCCGCGGCCATGCGCTCAAGCCCGCGTAGCCTCAGGTGCCCCGCGTGTGGCCAAACCAGGCCACGTGATGCCGAGGCGCGAAGTGGACGCCACGCTCGCGGCACTCCGGCTCGAGCCACGCCGATGTGCCAGCCAACTCTTCATCCGATCGGCCCTGCGGCATGAAGCAGACGACGGCCGGATCGACGCCGCCTTGTCCGAGACCGAGGTCATCGAGCCAGGCAATCGCCTCGTCCAAGTCTGCCCGCGAATCGATCACGAACTTGAGCTGGTATGGCCCCGCTGCCATGAGGGCATGGATCGCGTCATCCCGCCGCCTCGCGGCCTCATGCCTCGGATGCCAGCCGCCCGGCGTTTCCATCGGCGGCGCCGACGAAGCCAGCTTCGGGCTGATCGACATGAGGTCAGCGATCGGTTCGGCGGCAAGGTGATGGGGCGAGTCGGGCAGAACCGTACCGGCCGTCTCCACCGTGACATGCCGGCCATCCCGCCGCAGGACGCGACAAAGCTCGGCCACATCGCCCGCAAGCAGCGGCTCACCTCCGGTTACGACCACATGGCGTGGCACCATGGCCCGCACGCGGTCGGCCACGTCGGCCACCGTCATCGTGTCACCTTCGGGTTGCCACGACGTGTACGGCGTGTCACACCAGACGCAGCGGAGATTGCAGCCGCTCGTGCGAACGAACGTGCTCGGTGTACCCGCGAGGAGCCCCTCTCCTTGCAGCGACGCGAAGATCTCGGCGATCCGCATATCAGCGGCCCACCGCGAGGCCACAGCGCGGATCGACAAGCCCCGCAGCAGCAAAGCCGGCTGCCCGCAAGTGACACGAATCGCATTGCCCGCAGGGCCGGCCACCTTCAAGCGGGTCGTAGCAGCTCGTCGTGAGGCCGTAGTCAACACCGAGTGAGTGGCCGAGCCGAATGATGTCTGCCTTCGAGCGATTCACGAGAGGCGCCACGATCCGCGTGGCGCGTCCTTCGACGCCTGCCTTCGTGGCCAGCCGCGCGAGGGATTCAAAGGCCGCAAGATATTCGGGACGGCAGTCGGGATAGCCGCTGTAGTCGATCGCATTGACCCCCAGCACGATGGCCTCGGCCCCACGGGCTTCGGCGAGGGCGAGCGCGAGCGACAGAAACACAGTGTTGCGGGCCGGTACGTACGTGACTGGGATCCCGTGCGCGATCTCGGTGTCGCTGCGGCCCTTGGGCACGGCCACGGCGGGGTCCACGAGCGCACTGCCTCCGAACGCAGCTAGGTCGACCGCCAGGACGACGTGGTCGATGATCCCGAGCGACCGCGCCACACAGCGAGCCGCATCGACCTCCACGGCATGCCGCTGGCCATACGTCATCGAGAGGGCCGTGAGCGCGAAGCCGTCGTTGAGGGCCCATGCGGCGGCCGTCGCGGAATCGAGCCCTCCCGACAACAGGACGACCGCCCGGCGCGACGGCGCGGATGGCCCGCCCTGCCCCGGCATCGTCGCAGCGTCTATCGTGAGAGCGTTTTCCATGGCACACTCTGCTCCATCATGACGAACGCGAAGCCTTCCCGCGACTGCCTCGAAACGTTTCCGAACCAGTTCCCTGCCCGGGACTTCACGATCGAGCATGTCTGCCCAGAGTTCACGAGTGTCTGCCCGAAGACCGGCCAACCCGATTTCGGCATCCTCACCGTCCGCTACGTTCCGGACTCGCTCTGCGTGGAGCTCAAGAGCCTGAAGCTCTACCTCCAGGCCTTTCGCAATGAAGGCATTTTTTACGAGCACGTCACGAACCGAATCGTCGACGATCTTGTGGCCGTTCTGCGCCCGCGGCGGATGACGCTCCTGGCCGAGTTCACACCCCGCGGCGGCATCCGGTCACGCATTGCGGTGTCGCATCCATCCGGCGACCACCTCGCACCCATTCCCTGACCATTGGTCGTCCGTCACGAAGGAGTTTCTCCCCATGCCCACACCCCAGGTTTTGCTCTCGGCGATCGCTGACGAGGCCGCGTTCCATCTCACCGCCGTCGAGCAATTCGCGGCCCTGTCGGCGATCGGGCTCGAGTACTACTCCCTGCGAAACATCGACGTGGGCAAGGGCGTGAAGAACGTCATGAAACTCACGCTCGGCGAGATCCAGAAGGTACGCCACCTCGAAGACCAATACGGCCTGAACGTCGCATCGATCGCGTCACCGATCGGCAAGGTCAAGCTCGTCGACAAGGCCGACGGCACCAAGAACGCCTACGTTCCGTTCAAGCAGTATCTCGCCAAGGACGTCGCGCGAGCCTGCGAACTTGCCCACGCCTTCGAAACGAAGCTCATCCGTGGCTTCTCCTTCTATCCGCCGCGGAATGCCGATCCAAGGAACTCTCTCGAACAGGCCGTTGACCAGATCGGTCAGATCGCCGAGGCCTGCCATCGCTCCGATCTCACCTTCGGCCTCGAGGTGGAAGCCAACCTCGTCGGACGCACGGGCGATCTCTTGGCCGAGATCTACCGCCGCGTGAACCACCCCGGGCTCGTGCTCGTCTTCGACGCCGCCAACCTCATCGTGCAGGGCTTCTCGACCGCCGATGTCTGGAAGCAGTGGCTGGCCATGAAGCCCGGCCTCGGCTGGGTCCATGTCAAGGACTACCGGCCGATGAAGGCCGCGGCGCGCGGCAAGCATGTCGAGGAGGACAAGCTCGCGAACTTCGTCCCAGCCGATGTTGGCGCTGGCGGCCACGAGAAAATCCTGGCTGATCTGAAGACCATGCTGCCGACACTCACCAAGAAGCTCACCCGCCGTGGTATCCCCGGTGTGTTTGTCGATCTCGAGCCGCATGTGCGTGGCGGCGGGCAGTTCGGTGGCACGAGCGGCCCTGACGGCATGGGGATCGCTCTGCGGAGCCTCTGCCGCGTCCTCGACCGAGCCAAGGTGGGCTATCACCTCCGCGACTTTGATGACCTCCTGGCGGCACGAGGGATGTGACACGCGGATGAGTGACACGACCGAGCCGGGCTCGTATTTCGTCGCCAATTACCCGCCGTTCTCACGGTGGACGACGGATGCCGTGCCGGATGTGCTCGCGAGGTTCCGCGGGCCGGCTGCCGATGCCCCGCTCGGGCTCTATCTGCACATTCCCTACTGCCGCAAGCGATGCAAGTTCTGCTACTTCCGTGTCTATACGGATGTGGCAGCGCGTGATGTCGAGCGCTACTCGCAGGCCCTTGCCCATGAGGCCGCGCTCGTGGCGGCGCAGCCGGCCGTCGCGGGTCGGCCACTGCGGTATGTCTACTTCGGCGGTGGCACGCCCTCATTCCTGTCGGTCAAGCAGCTCGAGCGGCTCGTCGCCGGCGTCCACGAGAGCTTCGGCTGGGACGACGCCGAGGAAGTGACCTTCGAGTGCGAGCCTGGCACGCTCTCCGAGCCGAAGGTGAAAGCCCTCCAGGCTCTCGGGATGACCCGAATATCACTCGGCATCGAGAACTTTGACGACACGATCCTCGAGGCCAACGGCCGGGCACACCTCTCGGCCGAGATCCTCCACGCGTGGGACTGGATCAAGGCCGCCGGCTTTCCGAACACAAACGTCGATCTCATTGCCGGCATGCTCGGCGAGTCATCCGAGTCGTGGGAGCGCACCGTCGAGAAGACCCTCGCGCTGGAGCCCGATAGCGTGACGATCTATCAGATGGAGCTTCCGTTCAACACGGTCTTTGTCCGCGATGCGAAGGATGGTGGCGAGACCGTGCCCGTCGCCGACTGGCCCACGAAACGCCAGTGGGTGAACCAAGCCTTCGATCGGTTCACCGCGCGGGGCTACGCGATCTCGAGTGGCTACACGCTCGTCCGTGATCCAGCCCGCGTCCACTTCCGGTATCGCGACATGCTCTGGGAAGGCGCCGACCTCGTGGCCCTGGGCGTCGCGAGCTTCGGGCATCTCGCTGGTGTCCATTACCAGAACGAGCCCCACCAGGAGACCTATCTCGACACCGTGGAGTCGGGGAGGCTGCCGATCCATCGAGGGCTCGTGCCGACGCAGCGGGAGCTGCTTGTGCGCGAGATGGTGCTCCAGCTCAAGCGAGGCTGGCTAGACACGGACCGGCTTCGCAGCAAATTCGGCATCGATCCGCTCGTCGAATGGGCGACGGCATGGCAGCGGCTCATGGCCGCGGGGCACCTCGAGCGGCTCGAGCCCTACCCCGTGCTCTCGCGCCAGGGCCTCCTCCAGGTGGACTCCCTTCTCCCCGCATTTTTTGACACCACTTCCCCCGCATCGCGGTCCTGAAGTGTTGCCTGCGTTCTGGTAGGCTCGCGGCCTTCTTCGCGGTTAGGTTTCGGGGCAGAATCCGGTTGGTCGGTTTACTACGGATTTATTACGTCATTTGCGACGCCGTTTGGCAGAAGGACACACGTGCTACGTTCCGCTTCGCCCTCGCCGATCGAACTCGCCAGTGCCACGCCGCTGTGCTGCCCGGCCCGCAAGACCGTCCGTGACCGGCTTCGTGCGATGGCAACAGATCTTGTTGCCCCCTGGCGAACCAACGGCGTTCCGACCGGCCTCCGCTCCGCTGCTGGTCTCCGTCAGCAGGCAGCCCTTCTCGTAGGCCGCGCCGGCGCCGCCATCGACCATATCGGATGGACGATGGTCACGATCGTGTCGGAGTATTGGCGGGGCCGCCTTGCGACCGGAAGCTCCGGCCGGCGGCTTCTGTTGCTTCCCGATTGCCCGCTCGGCGAACGGGACGAGCACGGAGATGATGGTATCCCGCGCACGTGCGGGCCGGCCTGCGGTATCGCCACGATGTGGGCTGCGGCCCGTGACTGCGGCTGGACAGTGGAATCGACGTCACGCGCCGTGCCCGCCATCGGCGCGCTCCTCGCGGGACAGTACGACGGGATCCTCGGTGTGGCCCGCCTGCGGGATCTCGAAAAAGCCTTTAATCTGCTCCCCGCATTCTCACTGCCGGTTGCGGCCGTGCCCTATGAACCGATGGCCGACGTGACGAGCCGTCCTGAATCGTGTGCCGCCGCGCTTGCGGCCGAAGCGATCGATGTCGATTGGGTCCTTGGGCTCCTCGGCGTCGCGGGTGGTGACGCGGCGCCCGTTGGCGACTATCTCCCGCTTCTCCGCGAGTCGGCCGAGATGTTCACGCCGCCCGCGCTCGAGGCGCTCTCGAAGCAACTCGCTCTTCCTGGCCTCCTCGGCACGGGCGTGACGGGTGTTCCTTTTGGCATCGCTCCGCTCGATGCCACCGCATCGATGTCGGCCGACTTCCTCGCTCGCGGTGGAAAATTCCTTCGCCCCTTTGTGACCCTTGCGGCCTTTGACGCCGTCGTGGCCGATGTCGCCGAATCCCGTCATCCTGTCGGCGGGGCACCCGCGCCACGAGATGCCGCCAAGGCGGCGGCCGTTGCCATTGAAATCTTTCACAAGGCATCGCTTGTTCATGATGACATCGAGGACGACGACGCGATGCGGTATGGGCGAGCGACGCTGCATCGCGAGCAGGGCGTGCCCGCAGCGATCAATGCGGGCGACTACCTCTTGGGGGCGGGTTACCGGATCGTGACTGCGATGCCCGGCATCGATGCAGCCACATTGCGGGATGTTGTGGCCATCCTCTCCGACGCCCACGTGCGGCTTGCGCGTGGGCAGGGCGCCGAGCTCTGGTGGCGTGATGTTTCCGATAAGCGGCTGACGCCCGACGAAGCCTTGGCCATCTACGGATTGAAGACATCGCCTGCATTTGAAGCGGCGGTCGCGATGGGCGTTCGTCTGGCAGGCGTATCTCCGGCAGCAGCGACGGCCATCGATCGATACGCGGTGCACGTGGGCACCGGGTTTCAAATCCTCAACGACCTCAAGGACTGGGGGGGCGATCTCGAGAACGACCGTCGAGCAGCAGGCGACCTCCTCGGCGGCCGCCCCACGCTCCTGTGGGCATTGGCCCTCGAACGTCTCCAGGCACACGATGCGTCGAGGCTTCGCGAGATCGCCGCCATCGCCGCCCGTTCCGATCGCGGCGATGCCGCCGCCAGCCTCCTCGCCGAAGCCCGCCGCCTCTATGAACGAGCAGGTGTGGTGCCCCGTGCGCTCGACGTGGCCGGGGCGCAGCGCCGCAAAGCACTCGAAGCTCTGGCCGACTGCCGGCTCGCGCGGCTGCGGGATGTCCTCGAGTTTCTCCTCGATCTAGCCGTTCCCGAGGCGGCAACGAATTCATGAGTGGCTCGAGGGACCACGCTTCGGAGCGGGCCCGTGAGTTCGTAGGTGTATTTCACGCCGATCCCGATCGGTTCGCCAGGTTCTCGGCGGCTTCCGCCGATGACCTGCCTCTGGGTCCGCGCACCCTGCTTGCGCATGCGAGCCACATGACGCTTGCGATGGAGCGCTTTCACGGCGGTCCCGTGCGGCTCGTTGTGGCGTCCCGCCGAGACTGTGATGACGGTCGCTATGCGAGGGAAATTCTCCTGACCGCAGCCGACGGCCGCATCGTTCAGTACGGGATCGTTCGGCTCGATCTCGATCGACTGCCGGCAGCGGCCGCCGCTGCGATCCGACTCGAATCGGAGCCCCTCGGTCGCATCCTCTTATCGGCTGGACTCTTGTGCGATGTGCATGACGTCGAGCTGCTCCGAGTCGCCACTGGGCCGGAATTTGCAGCCGTCCTAACCGCTGCGGAAGGAGTGGTAACGTTCGGCCGCGTGGCTACGATCCGCCTCGATGGCCACGCGGTCATCGAGCTTCTCGAGATCGTGGCGCCGGGCACGGCGGGCTGAGCCTTGCCTACGGGTTATTTGGGCAACCCCGGGCAAACAGGTTTTTCGACGGGCCACGCGAATTGACGCAAACTCCTGTGGCGGCGGCATTTACGGCAAACGAGTCGATATTGACTCGCGGCGCCGGGGACCAGTAGAGTTGGGCCGTCTGGCAAGGATGGCTCGCAGGAAAGTGGTCGGAGGAAATGGAATCCTCCTTTCCTCTCCCGCCCCGCTCCGCGGGTCCCCCAAGTCGGAATAAAAAAAACGGATTGGCTGGCACCCACATGGGAGCAGCTGCGTAGGCAGGGAGTGCCACGCGGCCGGCGCCCGCCGGGCAGTCCGGGGTGTGATTTATGGCAAGGAGGCCTAGGTGTTCGGGGTCGCTTCTTTGGTGAAGCTGCTCCGGGCCCCGTTTTAACTAGCTGTATTCACGGCTAGGGAGAGGGTGTGAGGCACATGCAGAAGACCGTGTATACGACCGGCGAAGCCGCCAAGATTTGTAAGGTGAGTCAGCAGACGATCATTCGTTGCTTCGACTCAGGCCAATTGAAGGGATTCCGGGTGCCGGGTAGCCGCTTTCGGCGGATTCCTCGGGACCAACTCTTCACCTTCATGCGGGATAATGGTATCCCCACCGACGCTCTGGAGAGCGGCCGCCGTAAGATCCTCGTGGTCGACGACGACCAGGATCTCGTCGAGCTCATCACAGACGTCCTCGAGCGGGATGGCCGGTTCGAGACGCGGAGCGTCAATAACGGATTTGATGCCGGCATGATGGTCAAGGACTACCGTCCTGACCTCATCGTGCTCGACGTCATGCTCCCCGATATCAACGGCAAGGAAGTCTGCCAGCGGGTCCGCAACGACACGACCATGGATGAAGTGCGGATCATCTGCATTTCCGGCATGTGTGAGCCCGACAAGATCGAGGATCTCAAGGCTTCGGGTGCCAACGAGTTCCTCCAGAAGCCGTTCGAAGCCGAAATGCTCGTCGACCGGATCTGCGGGCTGCTCGACATCGAAACAGGCGTGACCGGCTCCTGAATGGTGTATCGGCGACCGTGCCGAAGCGACACTCGCAACCGCCCGCAGGCCCTCCGGCCTGTGGGCGGTTGCATGTCGTGATCTCCAAGCGAAGAGCGAAGAGCGAGGATCCTCGATGACGGGTGACTCGATCGCCGCAACCATCGCGAGACTCGAGGCTGCCGTTTCGGCATCGCTCGAGGGCCATGCGCTGGAGCCCGGCGTGCTCCTCGAGGCGCTCACCATGGCGCGGGAGTACAGGCGGCTTACAGAGTCGATCGACGCCCGTATTGAAGAAGCACGCATTGAGGCCCTCCGTGAGCTGGCCTACGGCGCGGGGCATGAGATCAACAATCCCTTGGCCAACATCGCTGCCCGAGCTCAGGCGTTGCTGCCAGACGAACACGATCCCGAGCGACGAAAGCGGCTGGCGACGATCGTGGACCAGGCGTTCCGGGCCCGCGACATGATCGGCGGGCTCATGATCTTTGCCCGCCCTCCTCGAGCCCAGCCGGTCGAGACCACCGTTGATGAGGTCCTTCGGCCAGTCATCGAGTCGCTCTCCCAGCAGGCACTCACCCGGCACATCCGTCTCGAATACAGCCCGCCCCCGTCGCCCGTTTCTCTCCACGTGGATGCGACCCAGGTGGGCGAGGCGGTGCGGATGCTCTTGGTGAACGCCTTTGAGGCCGTTGATGACGGGGGCCGCATCCATGTTGCGGCGGCGCGGGACGATGCCGACCACGGGCTCATCGTGGTGGGTGACGATGGGCACGGCATGGATGCGGAGACCGCATCCAAGGCATGCGATCCGTTCTTCAGCGGACGCGAAGCCGGCCGAGGAATCGGGATGGGGCTTCCGAAGGCGCGGCGACTCATCGAGGCCAGCGGTGGAAGCCTGGCCATCGAATCTCGCCCCGGTCATGGCACGAGGTGCCGCATCTCCCTGCCGAGTCGCGCATCAGTGGCGTAAGCCATGGCCAACTGCCGTCAAACTCTGCCCATGTCCCCCGGCATGACGCAGGTGCGGCCTGCGGCATGCAGCGTGGCGGCGCGAGGCTGCCAACCACGGCCTCGGCACTTGCCGTTTTCCGGCGATTTCCTCTATTCTCCGCAAGCATTTTGAACCGGCACATACGCGATGGATCGCCAGGCCGTGCCGCCTTTTCAAGGATGAACGCATGACCTTCACCGGATCGAACCTCGGCCAGTCGCGTGGAGCTTCCCCGCTGCTTGACGCGGCGCCTCCGGACGTGCGTCAGGTCTCGCGCGGTGCGGTTCGCGACCTGCCTCCTCCCAAGCGGGTCCACCATGCCGAGCCAGCCGTCATGCCGGCAGCCGAGGCCGCACGCGCCGCTGCCCGAACCGCCGAGTGGCTTCGGGCCTGCCAGGCTCCAGACGGCCACTGGCGCGGCCCTCTTGAAGGAGACACGATCCTCGAGAGCGAGTATCTCCTGATTCGCGCCTGGGCCGACCGGTTGGAGAGTCCTCATGTCCAGGCGGCAGCCCATCGGATCCTCTCCAAGCAGCTTCCAAGCGGTGGCTGGGCGATCTATCCAGGTGGCCCAGTGGACGTGAGCGCGAGCGTGAAGGCCTACCTCGCGCTCAAGATCGTCGGGCACGATGCCAACTCATCCGCACTCTGCAGAGCCCGTCGCGCTATAGCCGCCGTCGGTGGCCCGTGGGCCGTCAACAGCTTCACGAAGTTTTATCTGGCGTTGCTCGGTCAGGTGCCCTATGCCGCGTGTCCGGCGGTGCCACCGGAGATGGTGCTCTTCCCCGACTGGTTCCCAGTAAACCTCAATCGGGTGTCGGCCTGGTCGCGGACGATGATCGTACCGCTGTCGCTCATGTGGGCCTTCAAGCCCCTCCGCGCACTCCCTCCGGAACGAGGCATCGCGGAACTGTTTGAGAACGCCCCGGTCCACCGCCAGCGTGACGGTGGCTGGTCGATGTTCTTCCGGGGCGTGGACCGGGCGCTCAAGCTCGGCGAGAGCCTCGGGGTCATGCCCTGGCGAGCCCGAGCGGTGCAGGCCTGCCGGCGCTGGATGCTCGACCGCTTCGACGGCAGCGACGGGCTTGGCGCGATCTTTCCGCCCATCGTCTGGAGCATCGTGGCGCTGCGGTCCATCGGCTGCGACGACGATTCGCCCGAGGTACAGGAATCGTGGCGGCAGTTGGAGGCCCTTATCGAGCCGGAGCACGATGGGTCAGTGCGCGTCGAGCCCTGCCGTTCTCCCGTGTGGGACACGGCCATCACCGCCATTGGCCTCGTCGAGGAGGCGGCCCTGGCGAACCGATCGATCGGTTCGTCGCTGCGCGAAGCCGCCGCCCGAGGCATCGACTGGCTGCTCGATCACGAGATGCGAGTCGCTGGCGACTGGG
This sequence comes from uncultured Candidatus Kuenenia sp., assembly GCA_964478275.1. GTDB lineage: Bacteria > Planctomycetota > Planctomycetia > Pirellulales > UBA1268 > QWPN01. The sequence continues at coordinate 7,863 of CAYZHH010000035.1, read as the reverse complement.
TCAAGGGAGTGGCGGGTGCCGATCGTGTCGAACCGACGGGCTGGTGTTTTCAGTATGCGAATCGCTTCTACCCCGACATCGACGACACGGCGATGGTGATCGTGGCCCTCGCGACCTGGCAGCGGTTTGGCCGGACGACCGAAGGCAATGCCTCGGCCGTTCGTGAGTCGCGTGTGACTGCCGCAATCGGCCGGGGTCGTCGTTGGCTGGCGGCGATGCAGGGCTCGGACGGGGGCTGGGCCGCGTTCGATCGCGACAACACGATGGAGCTGCTCTGCAAGGTTCCATTCGCCGACCACAACGCGATGATTGATCCCAGCACGCCGGACATCGCGGGAAGAGTGCTCGAGGCCTATGGGAAGAGCGGGCTCAGGGCTGGCCAACCGTCGGTTGACCGCGGGGTCGAATACCTCAGGCGGAACCAAGAGAAATCCGGAGCTTGGTTTGGCCGATGGGGCGTCAACTATGTCTATGGCACCTGGCAGGCTCTCGAGGGCTTGCGGGCGGTCGAGGTGCCGACCGACGACCCGATGGTCGCCCGCGCCGCGGCCTGGCTCGAAGACCATCAGCAGCCGGACGGCGGCTGGGGGGAGTCGCCGGAAAGCTATGCCGATCCCACGCTCGCGGGCGAGGGCCCCGTCACCGCCTCGCAAACTGCCTGGGCCGTGGCTGGCCTCGTGGCCGCAGGCCGCGCCGATTGCTCGGCCGTTGATCGAGGTCTTGCCTGGCTCGTCAACCGCCAAGATGCAGACGGCACCTGGGCTGAGGAAGAGTTCACCGGCACCGGCTTCCCGCAAGTTTTTTACCTTCGATATCACTACTATCCGATCTACTTCCCGCTCGTGGCCATCTGCCGCGCGCTCGAGGCTCGGCAATCAGGAGTCCGTCTATGAGCGTTCCTATCGGCCAGATGATCGCGGTGCTCAGGCATGTGGCCACCCAGCGGCTTCGAGGGAATCGTCGCTATCCGCTCGTGCTCATGCTCGAGCCGCTCTTTCGCTGTAACCTCGCCTGCGGCGGCTGCGGCAAGATCCAGCATCCGCCCGAAGTTCTCCGGTCACATCTCACGCCGGAGCAGTGTTTTGCAGCCGTCGATGAGTGCGGGGCGCCGATCGTGTCGATCCCGGGCGGGGAGCCCCTCCTCCATCCACACATCGAAGCGATCGTGAAAGGCATCGTCGCGCGGAAGCGATATCTCTATCTCTGCACCAACGCGCTCAAGCTCGAGGAAATGCTTTCACGGTTTACGCCGTCGAAGTACCTGGCGTTTTCGGTGCATCTCGACGGCCCTCGCGAGGAGCATGACCAGGCCGTCTGCCGTGAGGGGGTCTATGACCGTGCGGTGTCGGCGATCCGTGCTGCCCGAGCGGCGGGCTTCCGCGTGACCACCAATTCCACGCTCTTCACCGACGCTGATCCGGCCCGCTACCACCGATTCTTCGACGAGGTCATGGCCCTCGGCGTCGAGGGGATGATGATCTCGCCCGGCTACTCCTACTCCAAGGCGCCCGACCAGGATCACTTCTTGCGGCGGCAACGGAGCGAGTCGCTCTTCCGCCGCATTCTCGATGGGGCTCCGCGCCGCTGGCGATTCAACCAGTCGCCGGTGTTTCTCGAGTTCCTCAAGGGCAACTGGGATCTGGACTGCCTGCCGTGGGGCACGCCCACCTACAACCTCTTCGGCTGGCAGCGGCCCTGCTATCTCCTCGACGAAGGCTATACCCAGACGTTCCGCGAACTGATGGAGGAGACCAACTGGAGTGGCTACGGCCGCGCCAGTGGCAACCCCAAGTGTGCCGACTGCATGGTGCACTGTGGGTACGAGCCCGCGGCTGTCGAGGCGACGTTCGGCTCGCTCCGCGGCTTCCTTGGCACGGCCTGGCTCACGATTTTTGGTGCTCCGCGGCCTCGCCCTTCGGCAGCCGAACCTGCCCCAGCCGCTCACGCCGGCGACGTTGGCCCTCGGCTTGCGCCCAACGGCCTGCCCGTCCTGACAATTATCGACCGCGTGGCCTGACTCCCTCGCGGGGAAGGCTACAGTCCGCGTTCGCGGACGAGGCGGGCGGCGTCGAGCGCGGCCCCACGGGCGCCCGCTGAATCGCCGGATGAAATGACGTGAATCGGGATGGCAGCCTGCTCCTCGCGTTGATCCGGCATGCCAGCCCGAATCTCTCCGAGGAACCACTGCCGAAACGCTTCGTCGGCCTCGACCGCGCCTCCTCCAACCACAAGGGCATCCGGGTCAAAGATATTGATCATCTCGTCGAAGAAGAGGCCAAGAGCCCTGGCCTGCACCTGGAAAATCTGGCGGCACATTGCGTCTCCCCGCGTCGCAAGCCCTCGTACCAGCTTGGCGGCCGCGGCGATGTCGGGCTCCGCGGCGAGCGGGTGATCCGGGTAATGGCGAAGAAAGTGCGGCAGAAGCGATTGCCGAATGGCCGTCAGCGAACAGAGCGATTCGAGATCGCCGACGCGACCGCAATTGCAGCGGGGCACGAGCCCATCGATACCGGGAATGTCGCGATAGGGGATCAGCACATGCCCCAACTCGCCACCAAATCCGTTGCGGCCAGTCACGACGCGGCCGGCCGTGATCACGCCGCCGCCGAGGCCCGTGCCGATAATGGCCGACACGCTCGTCGCCGTGTTCTCGGAACCGAACAGGGATGCGTGGCCCCAGAGTGCGGCGGCATTCCCATCGTTGAGGTACGTGACTGGAATGCCGAGTCGCTCCTCCACGCCGGCGCGAACGTCGAACCCAGCCCAGTCATGGTGGACAAAATTGGTCGAGCCTCGGAGGCTGAAGACCCCCTCGGCACTGGCGGGCCCAGGGGTGTCGAGGCCAGCGGCCACGAGCTTGCTTACTGGAACCCCCGCCTTCTTCGCCGCAACCGCCAGACCGTCGGCAATCTGCGCTAAGCAGACCGTCGGTCCATCCAGGCTCCTGGCCGGATGCTCGCAGAGGCCGTCAATGAGAAACTGGCCACGCTCGTCGAGAAACGTGTAGTTGATTGCCGTGCCGCCAAGGTCGATGCCGGCAACGACTTTTTCCGCTGGTGACACTCGCTCGTTCCCCTTGGCTGCGGGCCTCCAACCTGCGGCGGCCGACTCATTCCACAATATCCTCGAACGTCAGGGGCCGCCGTCCTCGGGGCTGGCCTTCTCCCGAACGGCTGCAGCAAAGCTCCGCTTCACGCGGGCCGTGATCGCCCGCAGTCCCCGGGACCTCAGGATTCCGAGGACGTCAGCCAGACCGATGCGATCGAGAAACTCGTCTGGGATGGTCGCGGCTTCTGCTGGAGGCCGACCGCGGACAGCCTCCGCGAGAACCGCGACAAAGCCCTTGACGGTGGGTGCCTCCTGGGCGACATGGGCCACGAGCCTCGCCGTGCCGTCACTGGCCGTGTCCGCCCAGATGTAGACGGGCGTCTGGCATTCGTGGATGCGACCCTCAGACGCGGCCTTGCGGGCCTCGTGCTCGGGGTCGAGCGGCTCGAGACCGGCGGCGTAGTCAACGAGCAACTCGAGTTTCTCCCGACCATCGAGGTCGGCGAACTCGTCCACAACCTCGGCGATCCGTTCGGCGACGTTCCCCATCGCTTAGCCGGAGGCAGCCTCGGTGTCACTCACGGCGACCGCGGCAACCACCGCTGGTTTTGACGTGACGGTCATACCCCCCGGCTCCGCTCCCTTTGCGATCGGCACGCGAACGCAGTTGCCCCACTCGAGCCACGATCCGTCGTAATTTCGGATATTGCCAAACCCAAGCAGATACGTAAGCACGAACCAGGTCAGGCTCGATCGCTCGCCGATCCGGCAGTAGGCGATCGTGGGTGATCGTCGCTTGAGCTTGAGCTCCTTGATATAGAGCTTCTCGAGCTCCTTCGCGGCCTTGAAGGTGCCATCCTCATTGCAGTTGAGAGGCCAGGGCACGCTGAGCGCCCCGGGGATATGGCCGCCCCGGATAGCACCCTCGTTTGGATAGTCGGGCATGTGCGTCCGCTCACCCCGATACTCCTCGGGGCTGCGGACATCGAGCAACTGCTTGCCGGCCTTGCAGTGCTTGAGGACTTCGTCGCGAAGGGCGCGAATGGAGCCGTCCTGCTCCCGCGCCGAATACGAAACCCGCGGAACCGAGACGCGTTCGTTGCACCAGGGGCGGCTGTCGAGCTCCCACCGCTTACGGCCACCGTTCATGATGAGGCACTTCTCGTGCCCATAGAGCTTGAACACCCACAAGGCGTAGCACGCCCACCAGTTGTTCTTGTCGCCGTAAAAGACGACGGTGGTGTCGTTGGTGATTCCCTTTTCGGCACAGAGCCGCTCGAACGCCTCGCGGTCGATGTAGTCGCGCTGGACGGCATCCTGGAGATCGGTCTGCCAGTCGATCTCGACGGCGCCCGGCACATGCCCCTGCACGTAGAGCGCCCGATCCTCGTCCGACTCGACAATCCGCACGCCGGGGTCGGAGAGGTGCGTGGCCACCCATTCGGTGGAAACGAGAACCTCGGGATGGACGTATTCCGGCATGGACAAAGCTCCTTTGGCAGGCGTCGCGGCAGGCCCCATTCGGCAGCCTCGAAACCGCAGATTGATCGTAAGACATCACCTGCCCCGCTGCAACGATGCCACGTCTCGACGCGGTGCCAGCTGGGCTACGATACTGGCGACCGCCAGCCCGGCATGCACCGCCGGCCTCTCGCTCGTTTCCTGCCTTTCATCCCACCGATCGGACTCTTTGCATGGGCGCCGCCTTCATCTTCCAGATCTCGCACCTCTTCAAGAAGTTTGGCCAGCGGGAACTGCTCAAGGACGTCAACGTCGCCTTCTATCCTGGCGCCAAGATCGGCCTCCTTGGCCGCAATGGCGCCGGCAAGAGCACGCTCCTGAAAATCATGGCGGGCATCGACAAGGAATACGAAGGAGAGGCACGACTCGGTGAGGGCTACACCGTCGGCTACCTCGAGCAGGAACCGACTCTCGATCCATCGAAGACGGTGTTCGAGAACGTGATGGAGGCCGTCGGTCACGCGCGGGCCGTCCTCCAGCGATTTGAGGAGATCAACATGCGGCTGGGCGAGCCGATCAACCCGGACGAGATGGAGAAGCTCCTCACCGAGCAGGCGACCGTGCAGGACGAGATCGACGCGAAGAACCTCTGGGATCTCGACCGGCAGGTGGAGATCGCGATGGACGCCATGAACCTGCCGCCTGGCGACTGGGAAGTGACAAACCTTTCCGGCGGTGAGCGGCGGCGCGTGGCCCTCTGCCGGCTCCTTCTCGAGAAGCCCGACCTCCTCCTGCTCGACGAGCCGACGAATCATCTCGATGCCGAGAGCGTCGACTGGCTCGAACGCCACCTCGCCGAGTACACCGGCACGGTCGTGGCGGTGACCCACGACCGTTATTTTCTCGACAACGTGGCGAAGTGGATCCTCGAAGTGGATCACGGCCGGGGCATGCCATACGAGGGCAACTACACCTCCTGGCTTGAACAGAAAAAAGCCCGACTCCAACTCGAGGAGAAGCAGGTGAGCGCCCGCCAGAAGACTCTCGACAAGGAGCTCGAATGGGTGCGTATGTCGCCCAAGGCCCGCCAGGCCAAGAGCAAGGCCCGCCTGGCCGTCTACGACAAGCTGGCAGCCGAGCAGGCGGCGGTTCGAGACCAGGACATCGATATTCTCATTCCGGCGAGCCGGCCGCTTGGTGACCAGGTGATCGAGGCCGAGAACATCTCCAAGGCCTTTGGCGACAAACTGCTGTTCGAAAATCTTTCGTTCCGCCTGCCGCCCGGCGGCATCGTGGGCATCATCGGCCCCAACGGTGCCGGTAAAACGACGCTCTTCCGAATGCTGGTGGGTGATGAACAGCCCGACTCCGGCACGATCAAAATCGGCGCCACCGTGGACATTGGCTACGTCGACCAGAACCGCGATGCACTGAGTCCTGACAAGTCGGTCTTTGAAGAGATCTCGGGCGGCCACGACATCATCGAGCTTGGCAAGCGGGCGGTGAACTCACGCAGCTATGTGGCGAAGTTCAACTTCATGGGCCCGGATCAGCAGAAGAAGGTGGGCAAGCTTTCCGGGGGCGAGCGGAACCGCGTCCACCTGGCCAAGCTGCTGCGCGGCGGCGCGAATCTGCTCCTGCTCGACGAACCGACGAACGACCTTGACGTCGATACGCTTCGGTCGCTCGAGGAAGGCATCATGCACTTCGCCGGCAGCGTCGTGGTGATCACCCACGACCGCTGGTTCCTCGACCGTCTCGCGACGCACATCATCGCTTTTGAGGGCGACGGCTACGTCCACGTCTGCGAGGGCAACTTCGAGGTTTACGAGCGAAGCCGCAAGGAACGGCTCGGCCTCGACGCCGACGAGCCCCACCGCTTCCGGTACAAAAAGCTGACCAAGTAATGTCCTTCTGGTCTGGCCGCTCCCGGGGAGTGAATCTCGAGGAAGCCGGTGGGCCAACCGACCGCTAGGCAGGCAAACGTGGCGAGCGTTGCTGGCTAGTCAACAATCCTTTACTAGCATGGTCCGCTCAAAAAGGACCGTTGCCTCGTCATGCCGCGCAGCGCCGGGACATACCGGACCTCTCCAGAGGGGCCCGCTTCAGGGGAGAACGTTCGGGCGTTTGTGCCAGTACCGCTGCCGCCAGCCGACCCGCCCCTGGCGCTCGATGACCGACTGTCTGCCCTTCATACCGAGGCGCTGACTGCTCTCGGCAAGCTCGGCGTTGCGGCCGCAATGGTCCGCAGCGCCCCGTGGTTCCTCTATGGGTTCGTTCGCAAGGAGGCGGTCATCTCCTCGGAGATCGAGGGCACCCAGGCGACGCTCCAAGATGTCGTGACGTTTGAGGCTACCAAGAAGGCCGAGCGGCCCGACGACGTTCGAGAAGTCTGCAACTACGTCAATGCGCTGGCCTTCGCTCGGAAGGAGATCGCCAGCGCCAGGGGGCTGCCGGTCAGCACTCGTCTGCTGTGCGAAGCGCATAAACGACTCATGCGAGGCGCCCGCGGAGCGGACCAGATGCCCGGCGCGATTCGCCGGTCGCAGAACTGGATCGGTGGCACGCGCCCAGGGAACGCCCGGTTCGTACCGCCACCACCAGAATCCGTTCCTGGCTTGATGGCCCAGCTCGAAAAATGGATCCACTCCGACGACAGGCTTCCGCCGCTGGTCAAGGCTGGCCTGGCACACGTGCAGTTCGAAACGATTCACCCGTTTCTCGACGGCAACGGCCGCATTGGCCGTCTGCTCATCACCCTGCTTTTGGAGCACTGGGGCTTGCTCGAGCGACCGATGCTGTACCTCAGCCTGGCACTCAAGCAGCGTCAGCAGCGGTACTACGAGCTTCTGACGGCAGTGCGAGCCGGTGGCGACTGGGAGGGATGGACCGCTTTCTATTTGGAGTGCGTCCGTGCAGCCGCCGACGACGGGGTCCGTGTAGCCGAGAAGCTCTTTGGGCTCACTGCGAAGGATCGGGCCCGTTTGATCGCTCATGACAGCGTCACTGTGCCCGCGGTTCGGCTGTTGGAACTCCTCCCAGCGAACCCCGTTGTCACTCTGCCGCTTGCGACCAAGCTGCTTGGCGTCAGCAAACCCACCGTGATCAAGGCAATTCGAGCCCTGGAAGAGGCGGGAATCCTGAAGGAGACCTCCGGCAAACGCCGCGACCGCGTGTACGCCTACCAGAAGTATCTCGATGTGCTCACCAGCGAATAAGCCGCGGTGCTGAGCACGTGGCAAGCGAGGCCAGAAAACGAAGAAACCCCCGAAAAGCCCCCGTGTTTCCGGGGCTTCGCGAGGGTCTTCGAGCAAGAGGCTCCGGTCGGAGTCGAACCGACGATGGCGGATTTGC
>CAYZHH010000034.1:0-18645 GCA_964478275.1 uncultured Candidatus Kuenenia sp. | reverse complement strand
CTCCCTCGCTCTCTCCCTCTCCCTCTCCCTCTCCCTCTCCCCTGCTCTCCCTATGACCACTCGCACCATCGCCGACGTCGCCCGCACGCTCGACCACGCTGTTCTCAAGCCCGAATACACCGAGGCTGACTTACAAAAGCACGCAGCAATGTGCGTGGCACGAGGCGTGGGCTGCCTCTGCGTCCGCTCCTGTGACGTAGCCGAGGCCGCACGGCTCGTGGAAGGCAGCCCGGTGGTGATCGCCGCTGTCATTGGATTCCCGCATGGGGCTCAGCGGTCGGAAGTGAAAGCGTTTGAGACCCAGCTTGCCATCGCGGATGGTGCCCGCGAGATCGACATGGTGATGAACGTGGGCGCGCTCAGGTCGTGCCAGCTCGACCTCGTGCGTGACGACATCGCAGCAGTCGTCACCGCAGCGAAGCCGGCCGGCGTGCTCGTGAAGGCGATCCTCGAGATCTGCTATCTCACGAGCGATGAGATCGCGACCGCCTGCCTGCTCGCCGAGGCCGCCGGGGCCGACTTCGTAAAGACCTCGACGGGCTTTGGCGTGAAGGCGTCAGGACCGACCGGGGCAACACCAGAAGCGATCCGCATCATGCTCGACACCGTCGGCGACCGCCTTCAAGTCAAGGCCTCGGGCGGCATTCGCACCTGGGACGACGCTGTCGCCTACCTCGACATGGGCTGCACGCGGTTGGGCGTCGGCGACGCCGCCGCCATCCTCGACGGCCGCCCGGCGGCCGGCTCGTACTGAGCGGGACGTCACTCAGGTATACCGAGTCGCAGCCCGGTCTGATTTCGATACCACCGTCAATGGCCTTCCGGATCCGCCATTGGGAGAGGCCGAAATCGGATGCGTGTGTTCTGCACGGTGATAAACCGCCCCGGAGCTAGCTGTTCGATGGTCGGCCATACGGCCTTGAAACGGCCCCACCATTCATCGGCTACCCCGGCCAATCGAAGGTAGACGACACCCGGGTGGGAGTCAAAATCCGTAATCAAGAGCCTGGCCGATGTCCCGATCGAACGTCACCAGGACGCGTCCGGTCCGCCGTGAAAGCGCGACCACGGCCTCGTCGTTTGCACCAGGCATCTCGCATACGACTTCTATCACGTCATGGCCTTGCTCTCGAAGCCATCGAATGACAGGCCGATCGATGTTCTCATCGGCGAGCAGGTTCATGGCGCGTCATGCGGCAGCGGTCGGCACGTCGGCACGTCGATCACGTCATCCGTCGCCAGTGCCTCCGCCGCATACGCTGAGCACGCTCGCACATGATCGGCATCCAGATGGGGATACGCCTCAACGAGTTGCTCCACCGTCCAGCCCCGCGCCCAGTCGGCCGAGAATCAGTTCGACGCTGATGCGCGTGCCTCGCACCTTGGGCTTCCTGCCGAGCACAGCCGGGGCGCGGTCGATATACGCTTTCCATTCCATCCTTCAATGACAGGCCCGTCGGCCATGGTATGGCAACAGGTTGCAGAATCGCCGTGAGGCATCGCTGGTCCTTACTGCGGGCAGCTCGTTGCGGCTTAGGCTCCATGAGCACCGCGTCCCAGAACTGGTTGAACGACATGCCGATCACGCCCGTGCTGAAGCGATCGCTACCGGTTGGATTATTCGATTGACAATTTCCCTTCGGCGGCATCGCCCGGAGCGACGCCATTGCGGGTGGCGAGGTACTGTCGGTCGTCGGCGGGAAGGGCAACGACGAGCGCTTGCTCGACTGTCGCAATCTCGTCTTGCGTGGCGGGGCCGGGCTGGAAATCAAACCGGCTCATGGGCGTACCTGCCTGATTGGGGTCACGTGAATTGGATTCCTCGAACAGCGGGACGCCGGTGATTATTGACCGTATTGGCCCGGTTCCGGAGGAACCGGACTACGGAAAGCTTCCGCGCGGGGTTGCTCGTGCCGCGTCAGGTCCGAGGGGTCAAGGCTGCTTCAATCGTGTCATCAACGCGCCCTCGGCCAGGTGCACGCCTACAATCGAGCCACCACCACGGAGTCGCCCTATGTCGCATACCCTCCGCCCCAACTCGCTCGCTGCACTGCGAGCGTCAGGATGGAAGAGTCGTTCGGTCAAGGATGAGGTGCGGGAGAACTTCATTCGGATGCTGCGGGCGGGTAACGAGCTTTTTCCCGGGATCATCGGCTACGACGACACGGTGATTCCCGAGATCAGCGTCGCTCTTATCGCCGGCCACGACATGCTCTTCCTCGGAGAGAAGGGACAAGCCAAGAGCCGGCTCATGCGGCTGCTCGTGGGGTTCCTCGACGAGGCAATCCCCTACCTCGACGATCCGGCGATCCCGCTCCACGACGATCCCCTCGCCCCGATCACCTCGGCCGGCAGGCGGCTCGTCGCAGGCCGTGATCCGGCGGAGGTCCCGATCGCCTGGTGGCCTCGCGAAGATCGCTACGCCGAACGGCTCGCCCCCGGAACAAAATTCGCCGACATCATCGGCGAGATCGATCCTGCAAAACTCGTCGGCGGGGCGAGCATGGCGAGCGAAGAGGCGCTCCATCTGGGACTCATTCCCCGGATGCACCGCGGCATCTTTGCGATGAACGAGTTGCCTGAGCTCGATGAGCTCGTGCAGGTGGGGATGTTCAACATCCTCGAAGAACGAGACGTGCAGATCCGAGGGTATCCAGTCCGGTTCGACATCGACGTGATGCTTTTGTTTTCGGCGAACCCGTCCACCTACAACCGCTCCGGCAAGGTGATCCCCCAGCTCAAGGATCGGATCGGATCGGTCATCCACACCCACTACCCACAGGACCGCGACCTCGGCATCGCGGTGGCCGAGCAGGAGGCTGGGATCGACCTCGGCGGCGAGTGGCCTGTGATCGTTCCCCACTTCATGAAGCAGATCGTGGAGGAGATCACGGGCGCCGCCCGAAAGAGCAAGTACATCGACCACCAGTCGGGAGTGTCGGCGCGGTTCTCCATCGCGAACTACGAGACGATGGTGGCGAGCGCGCGGCAGCGTGGCGTGCGACTGGGAGAGCAGCCGTCGGTACCTCGAATCAGCGATCTTGGCCACCTCTATGCGTCGAGTCTCGGCAAGCTCGAGCTCGACATGATGAGCAGCCACCAGATGAATGAGCGGCAGGTGCTCGACGCGGTGATGGCCGAGGCGATCGCGACCGTCTTCCAGGAATACGTCGAGGCGCACGGGCTCGATGCGATTGCTCAGGTCTTCCGAGAGGGCGTGAAGATTGAAGTAGGTGACATGGTGCCCAGCGATGCCTACTACGACAAAGTGGCCGACGTGCCAGCCGTGTGGGAGCGGGCCTTCGAGGTCAACGCCGCCCGCCATCCGGCCATGCGGGCCAGTTGCATCGAGTTTGTTCTCGCCGGCCTCTACGCCACCGAGCGCATCTCGCGACTCCAATCCCACGGCAAAACCATCTACGACACCGGAGGCTTTCGATGATGGAACAGCATCCGGGGAGGTTGCGTCATGCCCACGCGTGACACGCTCGGTGGGATCGTCCACACCTACCAGCGATACGACCCTGCGCGGATTCCGCCGCCGCGGCCGCCCGACGCCGACCTCGCCTCGGCGATGATGGAACATCTCCTCGCCGTCGGTGACCTCGAGGACGTCGAGCTCACGCCGGAGCAGCTTGCCGACGCGATCGTGCTCGACCCCGAGCAGCTCGCCGGGCTCGGGCCGTCGATTGACACCCTGAAGCGCCGGCTCGAGGAGATCCGACAAAAGATTCTCGAGCGGTATGAGACCGAGAGCGTCCGCAAGCGGGCTCGACGGGCGTTCCACGACGCGGCGGCGCGGGCACGACCGCCTGCTTCGCATCGCGATGCGTTCCATCGGGCGGTGCGTGAAGAGCAGCTTCGTCGGCTCGAACGGCTTTGGTACGCCCAGGATGATGACCAAGGGCGTTTTGCCGCTGAGCTCGTCGGGCTCATCGAGCGGCTCGGGGTTGCGTACCAGATTGACGAAATGGCGTCGCGATGGACGTTTACGGGCCGCGAGAAGCTTGGCATCGATGAGGCGCTCGAGGTGAAGGCGAAGCTCGAGGAGATCGAGCGACTGCTGGCCCAGCTCGAGGAAGCCCGGAAGAATGCCCGCGTCGTCCTCATCGACATGGATGCTCTGGGGCAGTTCGCGGATTCGGATGAGCTTGGCGAGCTCGATCGGATACGCAGGCAGGTGCAGGCTGCGATCGAGGAGGCGGCGGCCCGTCAGGGGATCGAGAAGGGGAAACGTGGCTACGAGCTCACGCCCAAGGCGATGCGAATTTTTCAGAGCCGCTTGCTCGAGAAGATTTTTGCCGATCTCGCTCCCTCGCGGACCGGTCGCCATCAGGGCACGATCCCTGGTGATGGCGCGGTCGAGCTCGTCGCCACGCGGCCTTACGAGTTCGGTGATTCGGTCGCCCACATGGACATTCCTGGGTCGCTCGTCAATGCGATGCTGAGACAGGCCGCAGAATCAGGCGGGGGCTCTTTGATCGGCCGAGGCCTGCGACTCGATGGCCGCGACATCGAGATTCACAAAACCCGCAACTCGCCAAAGTGTGCCACGACGGTCGTCCTCGACATGAGTGGATCGATGCGGTACGGCGGGCTTTATGTGGACGTCAAGAAGATGGCCCTCGCCCTCCAGGGGCTCGTCGAGCGGGAGTACCCTGGGGATTACGTCCAGTTCATCGAGATGGCGTCGTTCGCAAAACCACGAACGGTCGGCGAGATCGTAAAGCTCCTGCCGAAGCCCGTCACGGTGTTTGACTCGGTCGTCCGACTGCGGGCCGACATGTCCGATCCGCGGATCACCGAGGGGGACGTGCCGCCCCACTTCACAAACATCCAGCAGGCGCTGTCGCTCTCCCGGCGGCTTCTGGCGCGGCAGGATACTCCCAACCGCCAAGTGATTCTCATCACCGACGGCCTGCCGACCGCGCACTTCGAGGGCAGCCAGCTCTATCTTCTCTACCCGCCGCACAAGCGAACCGAGGAGGCCACGCTTCGCGAGGCCGAGGCCTGCCGCCGCGAAGGCATCACGATCAATCTCTTTCTGCTCTCGGGCTGGTCGCAGTCCCGCGAAGATATCCAGTTCGCGTACCGCCTGGCCGAGGCGGCCAAGGGGCGGGTCTTCTTCACCGCCGGCCGCGAGCTCGACCGGTATGTCGTGTGGGACTACCTCGCCCGCCGCCGAGCGATTATCGGCTGAGGTGCTGTCGCTCCCGCCAGAGCATGGCGGCCGAGAACGACGCGGCGACGGCCGCAAGCGTGACGAGCGTCCAGGCGGGGACCATGCGCTGCGGGGCGATCGCCTCTGCGTCGGCGACCGTGTCGGCCAAATCGACTGGCTCCAGCCCTTCGGACCGCCGCTGTCGCTCAAACGCCGCATGCTCGCTGCCCACGTAGCGACTCTCGAGCTGCCGCTGCCGCCAGTCCCATTTCGGGGCGATCAGGGCAATCCCGACCACGGACATGAGCGAAAACATGAGGGCCCAGAACCATCCGCTGTCAGTAAGCGGAGGCAGATGGACCGGCTCAGGTGAGGGTTTGGGACGTGTCATGGTCGTCAAGACTCAGGAAGGCACCGGGCATCGTCTGCAAAATCACGGTCACAATTGATTTTTCGCATGCCAGCTTGTCAGAAATCCGATGAGCGATACAGTGAGGGTATGCCAGACAGCGTGACACCACCAGCCGCCCGCGACAGCCGCAAGAATGATGCGGCCACCATCGATCTGTTCCGGCAGAGGGAACCTCTCGGAATCGACGAGTTATCGGAGGCCCTCGGGGTCACAGCGACAGCCGTTCGGCAGAGGCTCGAGCGGCTCATGCGTGCCGGCCTGGTGGAGCGGTCCACCGTATCCCGCCCCCGCGGCCGCCCTGCCCACGCCTACCGCCTGACGATCGCCGGGCAAAAGATGGGGGGCGACAATTTCCGGGACCTCGCACTCGCCCTGTGGCGGGAGGTCCGCTCCGTCCGCGACCCGTCCGTGCGATCCGGCCTCCTCAGCCGCATCGGAGGGGCCCTCGCAGCGACCTATCGCGATCGCATCACGGGCTCGAATACGGTCGAGCGTCTCGAGAGCGTGGCGGCAATTTTCCGAGAGCGAGACATCTGCTGCTCCGTCGAGCTCTCCGCGGGCGACCATCGGCTGCCTGTGCTGGCAAGCCATACGTGCCCCTACCCGGACCTCGCCGAAGAGGATCGCGGCATCTGCGTGGCCGAGCGGCTCATGCTCCAGGATCTCATGGGAGCGGAAGTACGCCTGACCGAATGCCGACTCGACGGCGACCAATCTTGCCGGTTCGTCGTCGGCAAGCAGGCGGGAGCTGGGGCCGTTGCCGGCACTTGCACGTCGAGCGGGTAACGCGTCGAATTGCCTGCCGGATGATTGAATCCATCACGCCACACACCCACGTACCACAACGAAAAACAGGGAGCCTGCAGCCATGAGTGTGACCACCCTCCAACCCCCGACTGTGCCCACAACGGGCGGCCGCCCTTGGATAGAGGGCCGCTTCGAGGAAAACCTCGTCCTTACCACCATCGAGCAGGCCATCAACTGGGCCCGGCAGTCGAGCATTTGGCCGATGACGTTTGGCCTGGCGTGCTGTGCCATCGAGATGATGGCGGCCGGTGCCAGCCGCTACGACCTCGATCGCTTTGGTGCGGGTGCCTTTCGGGCCACGCCGCGGCAGGCTGATCTCATGATCGTGGCTGGCACCGTCACCTACAAGATGGCCAGCCGCGTTCGTCGCCTCTACAACCTCATGCCCGATCCGAAGTTCGTGATCGCGATGGGCGCCTGCACGACCGGCGGCGGCCCGTACTTCAAGTGGGGCTACCACGTGGTCAAGGGTGTCGACCTCGTCGTGCCCGTCGATGTCTACGTACCCGGCTGCCCGCCCCGTCCGGAAAGCCTTCTCGAAGGACTCATGCGAATCCAGGACAAGATCCTGGGGCAGCGGATCGCCAAGCGGAAGGACGGCCCAGGCAAGATGGACGACGAGCTGCCGGTGCCGCACCACTCGGGCTATGTCGCTCCCGCTGTCGCGAACGACTCCCTCGTTTTTGACCACCAGAAACTCACGGGCTGATCTTGCCCCGCTTGCCCCGATAGAAGCACAAAACTCCCTGAAGGACCATGCGTCGATGAGCCAGGCGAATGACAGGATCGTGATCAAAAACCTCCACGTGGCCGTTGGGGGCACGGAGATCCTCCACGGGGTCGATCTTGAGATCGGCCGTGGTGAGATCCATGCCCTCATGGGGCCCAACGGCTCCGGCAAGAGCACGCTTGGCTACGCAATCATGGGCCATCCGAGCTACGAGGTGACGTCCGGCTCGATCGAGCTGGTCGACGCCGACGACACGCGGCATGACGTGCTCGCCATGGAGCCCGACGAGCGGGCCCGCCTGGGAATCTTCCTTGCCTTCCAGCGGCCGATGGCAATTCCCGGCGTGCGCATGGCCGAGCTCCTCCGTCATGCGGTCACCAACGTCCGCAACCCTGACCGCAAGGAAGGGCAAGAGCTCATGCCGATGAAGGCGTTCCGCGGCGAGCTCAAGGCCAAGATGGCCGAGCTGTCGATGGACCCCGATTTCGCGCGACGGTATGTCAACGACGGCTTTTCAGGCGGCGAGATGAAGCGGGCTGAGATCCTCCAGTTGGCCATGCTCCAGCCCCGCTTCGCGATCCTTGATGAGACCGACAGCGGCCTCGATGCCGACGCTGTGCGGCTCGCCAGCGAGAGCATCGCGAAGATTGGTGGCGATCGCATGGGCATTCTGATCATCACGCACCACGAGCAGTTGCTCGAGCACAACGTGCCCCTCAAAACGCACGTCATGCTCGGCGGCCGGATCGTGGAGTCGGGCGGTCCTGAACTGGCGGCGGAGCTTCATAAGAAGGGCTACGAGCGGATTCGCGCCGCGTACCCCGAGGCAGCCGCGGTCGAGCGAGCGATGGAAGATGCCAAAGCCGAGACTGTCTCGGCCTGACCCGCGGTACACAACGACGAAGAGGGCAACGATCATGGCAACCGATCTGGAAGACACCGCGACGGCGACGCTCGGCGAAATCAACAAGTACGATTTTCGTACTGAGACCACCGCCGTATTCAAAGCCCGGAAAGGCATCGATGCGGAGATCGTGGCCCAGATCTCGGAGATGAAGGGGGAGCCCGGCTGGATGCGGGATTTCCGCCTGGAGTCGTTCGAGATCTTCAAGAGCAAGCCCATGCCGAAATGGGGCGGCGACGTCGGCATCAATTTTCAGGACATCTACTACTACCTCAAGCCGACTGAGAAGCAGGGCAAGACCTGGGACGAGGTGCCCGACGCGATCAAGAAGACCTTCGACCGGCTCGGTATCCCCGAGGCTGAGCGGAAGTTTTTGTCTGGCGTGAAAGCTCAATTTGAGAGCGAGGTGGTCTATGGATCGCTGCAGGAGGATCTCGCGAAGAAGGGCGTGATCTTCACCGACACCGACACGGCGGTCCGCGAGCACACCGATCTGCTGCGGCAGTACTTCGGCACGATCATCCCTCCCACCGACAACAAGTTCGCCGCGCTCAATTCGGCCGTCTGGTCGGGGGGCTCGTTTATCTACGTGCCCAAGGGTGTGAAGATTGAATTTCCGCTCCAAGCCTACTTCCGGATCAACGCGGAGAATATGGGCCAGTTCGAGCGGACGCTCATCATCGTCGATGAGGGAGCCCAGGTGCACTATGTCGAGGGCTGCACCGCCCCGATGTATTCCTCCGAAAGCCTGCACTCGGCGGTCGTGGAAATCGTCGTGAAGAAGCATGGCCGCTGCCGCTACACGACGATCCAAAACTGGGCCAACAACATCTACAACCTCGTCACGAAGCGGGCGATGGCCTACGAGGGCGCCCTCATGGAATGGATCGACGGCAACCTCGGCAGCCACCTGACGATGAAGTATCCGGCGGTCTATCTCATGGAGCCGGGGGCTCGCGGCGAGATTCTGTCCATCGCGTTTGCCTCGGCCGGCCAGCATCAGGATGCCGGTGCCAAAATTGTCCACGCGGCGCCGAACACCAGCGGCCGGATCGTCTCCAAGAGCATCTCCAAGAACGGCGGTCGGGCCAGCTATCGAGGCCTCGTGAAAGTCGAGCCTGGGGCGCATGGGAGCAAGTCGAGCGTCGTCTGCGACGCCCTGATCCTGGACGACAAGAGCCGCAGCGACACCTACCCGTACATCGAGATCGAGGAGCAAGATGTCTCCGTCGGCCACGAGGCGAGCGTCTCGAAGATCGGTGAGGAGCAGCTCTTCTATCTGATGAGCCGCGGCCTCACCGAAGCCGAGGCGAGCGCCATGATCGTGGGAGGGTTTATCGAGCCGCTCGTCAGAGAGCTGCCGATGGAATACGCCGTCGAAATGAACAAACTGATCCAGTTGCAAATGGAGGGCTCGGTTGGCTGATGCCAGGCCCTGGCTGCACCCGAAACGCATGATGACCACCGCCACGCCCCCCTCCCCCGTCCAGAGTCGTTTTGATGCCGCTGGCCTCGATCGCCTCGTGGCGAACCAGTCCGCTCCAGGCTGGCTCACCGACCTGCGGAGGGAGGCCTTTTCTGCCCTGGAGTCACTCGCGCTGCCGGACCGCCGCAGCGAGATGTGGATGCGAACCGACCTTCGGCTTTTCAAGCCAAATGCCTGGGGCCCTCAGGCCCAGCCGAGCGGCTTGGACGCGCCGGATGGTCTGCTCGCCGAGGCCATCCTCTCGGGCGAAGCTTCCAATGACTTCTTTTCGGATGCTCCGAGTCGGGCCACTCCCGCCACGCCGCTCGCTGGCCGCTTTGCGTCCCTCGACGGCTTCGTTGTCCGTGACGAGATCGACCCCGCACTCTCGGCCCGTGGTGTCCGGTTTGGCGCAGCTGAGCCAATCCTTGCCGATCTCGAGCGCGAGCTTCGGTCACACTGGTTCTCCGTCATCGATGCTCGCTGTGACTGGTTCGCGGCTCTCCATGCTGCGTTCCATCGGGCGAGCGCCATTCTCTATGTTCCGCCACGGGTAAGGGTGGCCGAGCCCCTGCATGTCATGGCAGCGATCACGCCGGGTGGCGTCGATACGTCCCATGTGCTCGTCGTCCTCGGCGAGGGTGCAGAAGCCACCCTTCTCACGGAGACAGCCGGTGGTGGTGCTGCGGGATCGACGGGCGGATTTCACTGTGGCGGCACCGAGATCGTCGTGGGCCGCGGGGCCTCGCTGCGGATGGTGAATCTTCAGAACTGGAATACGGGCGTCTGGCATGTTGCCCGCCAAAAGGCCGTGGTCCATGCCGGTGGCCGGCTCCAGTGGACGCTCGGTGCCCTCGGCAGCCGGCTCTCCCAGGTCGCGCAAGACGTCTCGCTCGTTGGTCGCGAGGCCGAGGCTCAAGTCAACGGTGTCATGTTCACCGAAGGCCGTCAGCACCTCGTCTACAACACGCTTCAGCATCACGAGGCACCGTCCTGCCGAAGCGACCTCCTCTACAAGGGAGCGCTGCAGGACCGCTCGCGACTCGTCTGGCGCGGCATGATCAAGGTTGACAAGGCTGCTCAAAAGACGGACGGCTACCAGCGAAACGACAACCTCATGTTGTCGAACGAATCGCGTGCCGACTCGATTCCAGGCCTCGAGATCGAGGCCGACGACGTCCGCTGCACCCACGGCGCCACGAGCGGCCGCGTCGATGCCGAGCAGGTTTTTTATGCTCAGGCGCGGGGGCTCACTGCCGACGAAGCCGCCCGACTCGTCGTGGCCGGGTTCTTCCAACAGGTTTTTGACCGGATCACGATCCCGCAGGTCCGCGAAGCGCTTGCCCGGGCTGTCTCAAGCCGAATCCGGCGGATCAACTGACACGGCTGGGGGCCCCGATCCATGTCCGGCGGCCTTGGCGGCCCTCCGGCCGCCGGTGGCTCCTCCGGGCCACCGTGACCATGCAAGCCACTCTCTCCAATAAAAGCCCTCGGCGAGAGCCGGGGGACTGCGGGATACATGCCGTCCCAGTGGCAATCAAGAACGGTCTCGCCCAACCACCCGCCGTCCCCTCGCTGGCGCGAGGGGCTTTTATGATGATGCGATGCCAACAAGTGAATAGTCGATCCTTGGAGAAATGATGATGCACGAATTTGTACGGGTGATCGACGTCACTGAAATTCCCGATCCGGGCAAGACGCTCGTTGATGTGGAAGGGGAGATGGTGGCCCTTTTCCATGTTGATGGGCAGTGGTATGCCATCGACGACGTTTGCACCCATGACGGCGGCCCGCTTGCCGACGGCGAGCTCCACGGTTTCAGAATCGCCTGTCCGCGGCATGGCGCGAAGTTCGACATCCGCACCGGCGCCGCTCTCACGATGCCAGCGATTCGGCCCACCCGGTCGCATGAGGTGAAGGTTGAGGATGGCGGCATCTGGGTGAAGCTCCGCGACGTCGCGACCGCCGATGGCCCATCGGCCCATGCGGTTGGCATGCCGCAGCCTTCCGCGAGCCCCTCCCCTGCCCTCGCCTCGGCCGGCAGCACCGCTGGGGAGTCCGCTTCTGAAGCCGCTGCCTCGCCCGCCCCTGCAGGCCTGCTCTGCGAAGACACGGTTCGCGAGACGCTCAAAGGAGTCATAGACCCCGAGCTTTTCGTGAACATCGTGGACCTCGGACTCATCTATGGCGTCACGCTCACACCTTCGGCGACCGATGCAGTCAAACACGCCATCTCGGTTGACATGACGATGACAAGCCCTGCCTGCCCAGCCGGCCCGCAACTCATCGCCGACACGAAGCGAGTCCTCACCCAGCGTCCCGACGTGGAGAGTGTGGAGGTGCGGATCGTGATGGATCCCCCGTGGACGCCCGACCGTATGACCGAAGCAGCCCGCGACCAGCTCGGCATTTTCTGACTTTACGACCGGCGGGCCATCCATGGCCCCGCCGGTCTTGGCGGGCAGCCGGGTCATGCCCGGACGCACAGGCGATTTGATGCCGCGTGGTTGCGCCTCCAATACGGGTTCGGCTCGGGGTTGCCCGTGCCGGGGAGCCGGCGTTGTGTGCAAGCGCAGCCAGGATGGCGAAGCGCGGCAAACTCCGAGTGAGCGGTGGCCACGATGGCCACCGCGAACGTCCGGCGACATGGCGGGGGCAACCCCGAGCCCACGCCACGGGTCGATATGGCACACTCTCGCCATGCGGATTCTGCTCTACGAATGGTGCTGCTCCGGCGGGCTGGCCGGCGGCGATGCGGCGATTGCCGCCGAAGGCCGAATGATGCTCGAGGCAGTCGCCGCCGATGCGGCGAAGGCGCCGGACCTTGACATCACAGTGCTCGTCGCGGCGACGATGCCGATCACCCTTCCGCGACGCGCCCGAACCATCACCGTATCTCCGGGCGATGAAATGGCGTCGCTCGTCGCAGCTTCGCGAAACGCTGACTGGACGCTCATCGTGGCTCCGGAAAGCGACGGCACCCTCCTCGACCGCGTGCAGCGTGTGAGGGCTGCCGGTGGCCGCGTGTTGGCGCCGAGTGACCACATCATCGCGATCGCATCGAACAAACAAGCGACGGTTGACGCCCTCGCTGCCAGCGGCATTGCAGTACCCGCGGGCCGGATGCTCGCCGCTGGCGAAGCGATGCCGGTCGGCTTTCACATCCCTGCGATCCGCAAGGCGCTCGCCGGCTGCGGATGCGAGGACGTTCTTGTCGTGCGCGACCATGCGCCAGCGTTGGCACTGCCCGCCGCTCCCTCGCGCCTCGAAGCGTTCGTCGCGGGAACAGCCGTCGGTGTCTCGCTTCTCTGCAGCCCGCATGGGGCGATCCCGCTCCCGGCCATGCAACAACGTTTTTCCGACGGCGACGCCCCGCGGTATCTCGGGAGCGATCTCCTCGCCGATCCCGGCGTGGCCGCCCGAGCCACGGCCCTGGCTCTGCGGGCCGCCCGCGCGGTCGGTGCCGCCGCCGGCTGGCTCGGCGTGGACATGATCCTGGGCAAGCGAGCCGACGGCCGCGGCGATCGCGTCCTTGAAATCAATCCGCGGCTCACCACGTCGATCGTCGGCCACACCACCGTGTTTGCATCGAGCCTCGTGGCGGCGATGATCGAGGCCGCTGCAGGCCGCACGCCGCACCTCGACCCGACCGCCGCTGCCGGCGACGCCGGCAGCTTCCGTGTTCCCGGCCGCTGACCGCCACCCGTTCGCATCCCCATGACACGCGCTCGCGATCTCGTTGCCCTGGATATCGGGGGCGCCAATCTCAAGGCGGCGGACGGCCTCGGATGGTCGGCAAGCGTGGTGTTTCCTCTGTGGAAGCGGTGGCAGGAACTTCCCGAGGCGCTCGCCGCGCTCGTCGCTGACCGACACCCTGGTCGGATCGTCGCCACCATGACTGGCGAAATCTGCGACTGCTACGCGTCGCGAAAAGCTGGCGTGACGCACATCAGCGAGTCACTCGTCGCAGCGGCCGCTGCTCTCGGCTGTAAGGAACCTCCGGGCGTGTACCTCGTCGACGGCCGCATCGTGCCGGCGGCCGAGGCCGTTCACGCCTGGCCCCTCGCCTCTGCCTCCAACTGGCACGCGCTCGCCCGACTCGCCGCGTCTCGACTGCCCACGGCGCGGGCCTTCCTTTTCGACATCGGCTCGACCACCACCGACATCATGCCGTTCGCCGCAGGGTCGCCCACGCCGATTGCCAGTGACGATGCAGGCCGGATGATGTCAGGCGAGCTCGTCTACACCGGCGTCGAGCGGACGGCGGTCGCGGCGATCGTCCGGCGGCTCCCACACCGCGACGTCTGGCGGCCTGTGGCGAGCGAGCTTTTTGCTGAGTCACGGGATGCCTGGCTCACGCTCCACGGGATCCCCGAAGACGCAGCAGCCACCGACACGGCTGACGGAGGGCCGGCCACCCTCGACGCGGCGCGAGTGCGACTCGCGCGGACGATGCTCCTCGATCCAGACGCATTCACAGAGGACGACGCCGTGTGTGCCGCCGAGTGGATCGCAAGCCGCCAGGCGTCGCATATCGCGAGGGCGGCTCGCCGCGTGGCGCGGACGGTCGGCTGGCTCCCCGAGTCGATCGTACTCTCCGGCCACGGCGAGGGTCTTGCAGCGCGGGCGCTTGCGGCAACCGGCTGGAGCCTGCCGGTCATCCGCCTTGCCGACTCGCTCGGCCCCGCAGTCGCCCGTGCCGCTCCGGCGCACGCCCTCGCCCTCATCGCGTCTGGGGCGATCTCATGACACCCGGCTGGCAGTTCGGCTCGATCCGCGGCGGCGACGCCCCGCCACCCGCGTCGATCATCGTCAAGATTGGCGGGAGCCTTCTCGCGCGGCCAGGCTGGCCAGCAGCGCTGGCAACACTGCTCGACGGGATCAATCAGCCGCTCCTCGTCGTGGGCGGCGGCAGTGTCGTCGATGGCCTGCGTGCGATCGACAGGGCGAGCCCACGGCCGGCCGCACTCATGCACGACCTCGCGATTCGCGGAATGACCCTCACCGCGAGGCTCGTGGCGGACGCCCTCAATCTGCCACTCGTGAATGTTCCCACCGCACCCTACCCGGCCGTCCTCGATGTCGCGGCATGGCTCGACGTTGCCGATCCGCCGCCCGATCTTCCTGCCGGATGGGACGTGACGAGCGATTCCCTCGCCGCCGCCGCAGCCGTCGCCGGCCATCACGGCCTCCTGCTCGTCAAAAGCGTGCCTCCGCGGGACCGTGCGGCATCGCTTCAGTCGCTCGCTGCCGCCGGCTGGATCGACGCCCATTTTGAGGCGGCTGCCGCCCCCCTTGCCACCATCGCCTGGGCGGCCCCATCCCCGGCTTTCGATGATTCCTGAGATTTTACTTGCCTACGGAAACATCGGTCGGTATATTGTTGCGTATGCAACGAACTACCAAAACACCTCGTGGCCGGCAGCCGCCGAAAGCTCGCGCACACAAGCTCGTGCAGGGGCCTGAAGATCCCGTCCTCGGGCAGATCAACTTCATGATCTCCCGCGCCGCCTACCTCTACCTCTACTGGGTGGAGCGCAGCCTCGCCGACGCGGGCATCGAGCGCTTTCTGAAGCCCGGGATGGGGCCTGTTCTGTTCACTCTCTTCGATCGGGACAACGTCTCGATGGCAGAGCTTGTCCGCCGGACCGGTCTGGTTGCCTCCACCATCTCGCGCACGGTCAAGGCCATGACGCAGACGGGAGTGGTCACGACCAGCCGCGACCCGGCCGACGCGCGGTCGGTCGTCGTCTCGCTCACCGACACGGGCCGCTCCCTCGAGCCGAAGTGCATGCACCTGGCCAAGAAAATCGACCAGATCGTCCTGGGCGGGCTTCGTCCGGCGGATGTCACCGCGGTCAGAAAGGGTCTCAGCCGGATCATCCAGAACCTGACTGAGGAGGCAGGAGGCTGACGAACACCGAATTGCGAAGCGATCACTCCGAATACCAGGGGCAAAATGGTTCAGGAGGTCTCCAATGTTTTCCGTTCGAGCCGTCACACTGCTGAGTGTGATGATCTATGTGTCGCATGCAGTGGCGGCGCCCGATGCGCACGTCTCGGTCAATCTGGGATCGGTCACACACGCCAACGCGCCGCTGCAGTGGGGCATGAGCGTCGATGCCCGCTCCAGTTTCACGTCAGGCGGGAATCCGATCGGATACTACTCGCCGGTCGATGGATCGCCGCTGGCCATCGGACAGCAGTGGGAGGATGATTTCCGCCAGACTTCGCTGCGGTATCCCCTCGGGCCAATCAATGTGTGGGACTGGAAAGCAACCATCGGACCGGTCGCGTCGCGGCCGGTGCAGAGTGTTCCCGGCATCGGCCAAAAAGCAGCATTCGGGCTCGATGAGTACCTCAAGATGGCGGAACGCAACGGCGTGTCCGGAGACAATCAACACATGCTGATCAACATCTACGGCAACATCAACAATCCCGACATGACACAGGCCGCTCAGAGCGCAGCCGACCTGGTCGAGTACCTCAACATGCCCGCTGGCCAGGGCTACGCATGGGCGGATCTGCGGGCCCAATACAACCTGGATCATCCCCAGCCCTATGGCATCGGCATCTTCAACCTCGGCAACGAGCCGTGGGCAACCAACGAGTACGACTTCCGCACCGCCGGCACCGCGAGCGACGGCGCCGTGCAGTACGCCACTGACATGGTTCCCTTTACCGTCGCCATGCGAGCCGTCGATTCGACGATCCGTATCACCGCGATGGCCGCCGGCCCCAAAGCACCCCCGCAGGCGGCGGCAGGCCACCTGTGGGACCAGAAGCTGCTCACCACCCTCGGCCCGCACATCGACGGCCTGAGCGTCAACATCTACTACGACTCCGAATCACCCGAAATCGCGATCCGTGGCGTGGACAAGATGGAGCTCTATGTTAACCAGCTCCGCTCCGATGTCGACATGACCGCGCAGCAGCTCGGCAAGCCCATGGCGCTGATGATCGGCGAGCACGCGCACGCCATCGACATCGACTCCAGCACGAACCCACCGACCAACTTTGACCCCGATGTTCCGATGCAGTGGCAGGGCGCGGTGACCACGGCCGACTTCATGATGATGCTCAGCCACAAAAACATCGAGCGGGCCCACTACTTCATCTGGGGCAACGGCGCCGCCGTCTGGCACCCGATCCGCTACGATGGCACGGACATTGGCGGGAATCAGATCATGACGGTCCTGCCCACCGCGTCGCTGTACGACGTGCTTGGCGACATGATCGAGGAGAACGCCCTCGACGCAACGGTCACCAATCTGGCCGGCAACTCCAGCGACAACATCAGCTACAGCGTCCGCGCCGGGGCGTTTCTGAGCGACGATGCGTCCATCCTTAGGCTCATCCTGGTCAATCGCGATCCGACCCTGGTCCGAAGCGTGGATCTCTCGACGCTGGCGAACTATTCCCTGGCGAACGGGCTGCAATTGACAGGAGCGGATCCGCTGGCCGAGTTGATGCAGGTCACCAGCCTCGGCGTCACGGCCGCACAAACGAGCTTTTCGCTGCCAGCGCTCTCCGTCACGGTGCTCAGCTACCAGGTCGTCCCAGAACCTTCGCTGGTGACGCTCCTGCCACTTGCCGGCTTGGCGCTGCGATGGAGGCGACGATGATGCGGCTCGTCCTGGTTCTCGTGTTGTGCGCTTCGCCATGCGTTCGCGCCGATCCGGTGCGACTTGACCGCATGCCCATGGCTGCGACCTACAAAAGTCCATCCGGCGGTCTCTACGGCGGCTGATCTATCTCTCCAGCCGCAATGACGCTGGCTACGCCCACGGCCCACTCAATCCCGGGCCCTATGCGTATGAAAGCGGGTTCGCGGTTCGCAAGGCCGTGCTCGCGGTGAAGCCCGATCCTGCGGCGCCCGCGGTCCTGTGGGGGCCCTATCTCTGGCGGGACGGCGACTTCTGGAAGCGCGAGGACTTCCGCGAGGACGGCACGCATCCCTCCCCACAGGGCGCCAACAAGGTCGCCTCGCTCATGCTCGAATTTTTCCGCAGCGATCCGGCCGCACAGCCATGGTTCCGCCGCGGCCTGGAGCGATTGCTCACCGCCATCGTGCGGGTGTACGACGACCGCCATGCCGTGACACCCATCGAAGCCTGGGAACGCTCCCGACTTCTACCAATACCAGCCGTCAGGCTTGCGGCCTGCCAGGGCGGTCTCGCGAAACGTGGCCAGCTCGGGCACGTCATGAGTCTTGGTGGCAAACTCCCACGGCTGGAACTGCACGCCGCCAGAGGCCGAGAGCACCCAGTTGGTGCCCTTCTTCACGCCCGTCGCGACAGTCGGAATCTCTTCCGGAACGCTATAGGACGGCATCGGGAGTTTTTTGGCGTCGAGGAGGAGACTGATATCCAGACCGGCACGCTTATCGAGCTGTCGGCCACGGATGAGGGCTGCGACCACGGCCATGTCGACGCAGTTGACGAGCTCGGCAAACACCGGCTGCTTGGCGGCCAAGGCATCGTAGTGGGCGGTCATCGCCTCACACCACCGCTCGGCGACCGGATCGCGCCGCCCGGCGCCGCGCTGGATGCCCTCTCGGCCAGCGACGTCATTCTCGCTCACGCATTTCATCCGCCGGCCGTCGATCCGCCAGGCCAGCTCATCGGGATCGCGAGCGATCGGATCATACTCAGCCTCGAGCCAAAACCGTGGCAGGGACGAAGCCCGGCCTCCGGGGGGCACAAGCGACAGATAGCTGGGGAGACCGTCAACACCAGACTCATCGAGCCCCATGCCAATCCGCTTCATGCGATAGTCGGCCGCCACGAGCACGCGGGCAAATCGGCTGTCGCCGGGGACGCCACCCACGCGGACCGTCTGCGGCCCGAGCGCCTCCTCCATGCCTCGCATCACGACCTGCGGATCGCGGCCGATCGTTCGCTGCCGCGCGAGAAATTTCTGAAGCTTGACAATGCCCTCCGGATTCGGATCGATCGAGCACTGCATGCCTCCCTCACGGGCGGCGTCGATCGCCCGCAGGGCAACAATCATATCTTCGAGAGAGAGCAGCGGTCGTCGGCTGGTGGCCCCAACGAAGGTGCCGCTTGCATCGACGGCGATCCGATCGGCTGGCCCGGCCAGGATCACGTCGTGCCCATCCGGATCGACGAAGACATGGGTGACACGCTCGAGCCCACCGAGAAAG
>CAYZHH010000033.1:6779-18799 GCA_964478275.1 uncultured Candidatus Kuenenia sp. | reverse complement strand
ACCCTCTACGCCAAGGTTCCCGAGCCCACATGGGCGCTCGTTGCCGCTGAAGTCGCCCAGGCGCGCGAGACCCGACTCTTCGAGCGGGGCGACCAGACCCAGCCAAAGCAAGTCGTCGAGCCCCACGTCCCAGCTTTTCTTCACCCGCTTCCACCAGGCGACCCAACATCTCGCCTGACGTTCGCGAAATGGCTCGTTGACCCTGCCTCCCCCGTTGCGGCCCGCGTGGTCGTGAATCGCGTATGGCAGGCCTCCTTTGGGACCGGCCTGCTCGAGACTTCAGAAGACTTCGGCCACCAGGCAGCCACGCCTTCCCATCCCGAGCTCCTCGACTGGCTCGCCTGCGAATTCATGGAAAGTGGCTGGGACATGAAGCGGCTGCACCGCCTCATCGTGACCAGCGCCACCTACCAGCAGTCGTCCGTTGGTTCCGCGTCACTGCGACAGGACGATCCCCGGAACCGGCTCCTCGCTCGGGGCCCGCGGTTCCGCGTCGCTGCGGAGACCGTGCGGGACATTCAGCTTACGAGCTCCGGCCTCCTCGATCCTGCGCTGGGTGGCCGCAGCATATTTCCGCCTGCGCCTCGCTACCTGTTTGAGCGTCCGCTTTCGTATGGACCCAAGACGTGGTTCATCGAGACTGATTCAAACCGCTATCGCCGGGCGCTCTACACCTTCCGTTTTCGCTCGGTGCCCTATCCGATGCTGGTCACTTTCGACGCGCCCGCTGGCACGATCTCCTGCGCGCGGCGCAACGTGTCTACGACGCCGCTTCAGGCGCTCGTCACGCTCAACGAGCAAGTGTCGCTCGAGGCAGCCGTCGGGCTTGCCCATGTGATGCTCAGCGACTCCGGCACCCTTCGTGACAAGATCGCGCGTGCCTTCGAGCGATGTACCTCCCGCCGTCCCGACGCATACGAGATCGACGTTCTAGTCTCGGTCTACGAATCGCGACTCGCTGACGAAGCCGAGCAGGTGCGGGAGTTCCTCGATGAGTACCGCCCTGTGACGCTCGATCTCTCGGCGCACGCCCAGACGGAACTTTCCGCCGCCGCCGCCGTGGCCCGCGTGCTTCTGAATCTCGACGAAACGATCGTCAAAAACTGAATCATGCTTCCTCGCTCCACGCTCGCCGATGTCCAGCGATCCTTCTCGCGCCGCTGGTTCCTCAAAGACTGCGGCCTCGGCCTAGGCTCGGTCGCGCTCGCCTCGCTGCTCGGCAACGATCCCGCCTCCGCCGCCTCGGTGATCCCATCGCCGCACATGGCCGGGCTGCCGCATTTTCCGGCCAAGGCAAAAAACGTCATCTTCCTTTTCATGGGTGGCGCGCCGAGCCACCTTGATCTCTTCGACAACAAGCCGGTACTCCGCCAGCTTGATGGAACGAGCCCACCCGCCGAGCTTCTCAAGGGCTATCGCTCTGCCTTCATTCGTCCGGAGAACAAGCTCCTCGGCTCCCGGTTTCCATTTAAGACGTACGGATCGTGCGGCATGGAGATGGCAGAGATCCTCCCGCACATCGGTTCCTGCGCCGACGACATCACGCTTGTCCGCTCGATGTATACGGAAGCGTTCAACCACGCCCCCGCCCAGATTCTCATGTCCACGGGCTCGCAACAGTTCGGCCGCCCCTCGCTCGGCTCGTGGGTCTCGTATGGCCTCGGCTCAGAGAACAAAAACCTGCCCGCGTTCGTGGTGATGTCGTCTGGATTGAAGGGACCGTCTGGCGGAAATGCAAACTGGTCATCGGGCTTTCTTCCGAGCGTGCACGATGGGGTCAGTTTTAACTCCACCGGCGAACCGGTGCTCTATCTCGCCAACCCCAAGGGCATCACCCGCGCCCAGCAGCGACAGACGATCGAGGCTGTCAATTTCTTGAACCACAAGCGGTTTGAATCCATCGGCGACCCGGAGATTAGTTCACGGATTGCCGCCTTCGAGATGGCCTTTCGGATGCAGGACGTGGCCCCCGAGGTCACCGACATTTCGCTCGAGCCCGAGTCAATCCTGGATATGTACGGCGCCGAGCCGGGCCAGCGGTCCTTCGCCAACAACTGCCTCCTGGCCCGCCGCCTCGTCGAACGAGGTGTCCGCTTCGTTGAGCTCTTCCACGAGTCCTGGGATCAGCATGGCAACCTCACCCGCGACCTTCAGAAGAATTGCAAAGACGTCGATCAGGCTTGCGCCGCCCTCGTGAGCGATCTGAAGCAACGCGGCCTGCTTAACGAGACGCTCGTCATCTGGGGTGGCGAGTTTGGCCGCACGCCGATGGTCCAGGGAGGCAATGACGGCCGCGATCACCACCCCAACGCCTTCACCATGTGGATGGCCGGCGGTGGCACGAAAGGCGGCATCACGCTCGGCACAACGGACGACCTCGGCTTCAACGCCCAGGACGACAAGGTCCACATCCATGATCTCAACGCCACCATTCTCCATCTCCTCGGCATTGACCACACCCGGCTCACCTACCGTGCCCAGGGTCGCGATTTCCGCTTGACGGATGTGCACGGCAACGTCGTCCATAAGATTCTGACATAGCGCCACGGACGATTGCTTGCGGATGCACGGCCTCATGGCTCACGAATCGCCACGACCACACACACGTCCCCGGCTGCGTGTGTTCGTTTCTTCACCGGGCGACGTGGCCGAAGAGCGGCTCATTGCGAATCGCATTCTCGACCGTCTGGCGAACGAGTACGCGGCCGTCGCCATGATCGAGGCGATATTTTGGGAGCACGAGCCACTGCTGGCGAGCGCCACATTCCAGGCTCAGATCCTGCGGCCGTCGGAAACCGACATCGTCGTTTGCATCCTCTGGTCCCGATTGGGGACGCGACTGCCGCGGACGATCACCCGCCCCGATGGCTCCACCTACAACTCGGGAACCGAGTTTGAATTCGAGGATGCCCTCGAAGGCCATCGTCGAAGCGGCACTCCCGACTTGCTCGTCTATCGCAAGATGGCCGAGCCGGTGGTCAGCCTCCGCGACGTGCAGTCGGCACGACAGGCCGTGGAACAACGGGCCCAGCTCGACGAGTTCGTGACGCGATTCTTCCACGGCTCTGACGGCACACTCGTCGCCGCGTTCCATCCGTTCGACAATGCGGCCGACTTCGAGGCACGGCTCGAGGACCATCTCCGAAAGCTGCTCGAGTCGCGATTGCAGCGGCAGGGGATCACGCTCGAGGTGCGCGATGACGTGACCGCCCCCACGTGGACGCAAGGCTGCCCTTTTCGTGGCTTGAATGCCTTTGAGTTCGAGCACAGTCAGATTTTTTTTGGCCGGACGCGGGCCATCAGCGAAGCCCTTCAGCGGCTCAAGCAGCGGGCCTTGGAGGGACAGGCCTTTCTCCTCGTGCTGGGCGAGAGTGGGTGCGGTAAATCATCGCTTATTCGGGCCGGACTCATGCCGCTCCTCGTGCAGCCCGGCGTCGTCGAGCGTGTACGCCTTGCTCGGCGGGCCATCGTCCGCATCGGAGACCGCTCCGGTGATCTCTTCGACTGCCTGGCGACCGCCCTCCTGCGGGACGAGGCATTGCCGGAGCTCGGGAGCGACGGCACGAGTGCCGCCTCGCTGGCACACACTCTTCGCACCCAGCCCGAGGCTGCCCCATTCCTCGTGAAAGGCGGGCTCGCTCAGGCCGCCAGCCATCTGGCCAGGGCACCCTCAGAGCCTTCGCTTAGTGGTTTCCTCGTTCTGTTCATCGACCAACTCGAGGAGATGTATACCGCGGAGTCCCTGTCAGCCGACGAACGCAACCGATTCTTCGACGTGGTTCGGTCTTTGGCAACGAGCGGACAGACGTGGGTGATCGCCACGTTGCGAAGCGACTTCTACCACCGCGTCGCTGAAATCCCAGCCTTCGTCGAACTGAAGGCCGGTGCTGGCCAATACGATCTTCAACCGCCTGATCGATCCGAACTCGCCCAGTTGATCCGCCGCCCTGCGTTCGCAGCAGGACTGCGATTTGAAGAGGATCTTGCTACCGGTGTCCGCCTTGACGACTTGCTCCGGGATGCGGCCGCGGACGACCGAAGCTGTTTGCCACTCGTCCAGTTCACCCTCGAAGAACTGTATCGTGCGCGATCCGGAAACGTACTCACTCTTGCCGCCTACCAGGCGATCGGTGGCATCGAAGGCGCGCTGGCCCGTCGCGCGAACACCGAGTTTGCAAGGCTGTCGACAGAAGCCCAGGCAGCGCTGCCGAGTGTTTTTCGCAATCTGGTGACGGTGCGCGGCGACGCGGCCGCGATCGCCACCCGCAAGGCGGCACCGCACGCGGTGTTCGGCTCCGCCGGAAACGGAGCGTCACCTGCCCGTGAGCTGGTCGATGCCTTCATTGCAGCCCGGCTGTTCACCGCGAAGCAGGCTGACGACGGCGTTCCGCTCGTCGAGATGGCGCACGAATCGCTCCTCACGCGATGGCAACCCCTCGTGGACTGGCTGCGCAACGACCGTGAGCTCTTGCAGGTGCGCGGTCGCATAGCAACGGCGGCGGCGAGGTGGGGTCAGGACGTCCGGCGCCGAGAGCTGCTCCTTCAAGCCGGTAAGCCGTTGACCGAAGGGCTCCAGCTCCTGCGAGCCGACTTTCCACTCACCTCGCTCGAGTCGGATTTTGTGGTGGCGTCGCACCAGGAATCGGTTCGCCGCCAGTGGATGCGCGGAGCCGCCTTCGTCACGATGGCGGTCTTGTCGGTCATGGCGATCGCCGGTGGCTTGATCGCCAACGGCATGCGCCGCCGCGCCGTCGAGTCGGAGGCGCGGGCCGTGCTGGCCCGCGATGAAGCACGCGCGAGCGAGCTGCGGACGCAGGAAGAGCAACGCAAGGCCGAGGCCGCTGGCGAGGAGGCTCGCGACACGCTCGTCACTCTCCTCCTCTCGAATGGCGACCGTCTGCAAGCCGAAGGCGACCCTGCAGGGGCCGCACTGTGGTATGCCAAGACGGTTCCAATGCTGGCGTCGCACGACCATGGAGCGGAAATGCTCGCCCGCATTCGCCTGGACGTTGCCTTGCAGCAGCTCCCCCGGCCCGTACGAATGTCAATGCTGCCGGAGGAACAGCGCCGCCGCACGCTCCGTCAGGTTATCAGTCCCGATGGACGACTCGTGCTCGCGAGTGGGGCGAGCAATCGTGTGATCGGCATCGACACCGAGACGGGCCGCGAGGTGTGGCCCCCCCTCAGGCACAAAGAACTTGTCTCGTGGACCAGCTTCTCGGCCGATGGCACCCGGATCGTCACGCTCGCCCAGGACCGGTCGATCCGCGTCTGGGATGCCCAGACCGGGAAACCTGTGGCAAGCCTGACCGCCATGCACGACATCCCGTGGCCAGGTTCGGGTGCCGATGGTCGCGCTGAACTCTCGCCCGACAATCAACTTCTCGCCGTGGCAACCACGGCTGGCACGGACCACGCGGTCGAGCTGTGGGATCTGGCGGCTGGCGAGACACACTTTCCACCGCTGAAGTTTTCTTCGCAGGTCGCTGCCGTTCACTTTGTGCCGGGCGGCAAGACACTGCTCGTGGGCACGGGCACCGAGGTGCAGATCCGCGATCTCGCAACCGGGGCGATCGCTGGGGATCCCCTTTCCGTTCCTTCGCTGTGGGATGCCAGCCCGAGCCCTGACGGTGCGAAGATCGCCACTGCCAGCGGCGATGGCTACGCGCAACTCTGGGAGTCGGCAACACGCTCGGCCATCGGCGGCCCCCTCGCTCATCGTGGTCCCGTGACCAAGGTGGTGTTCTCGCCAGACTCGACGCATCTCCTCACATTCAGTGCCGACCGCACCGCACGGATGTGGAGTGCGTCTGACGGAAACGCCATCGGCGCTCCGCTGGATCATCACGAGAGGCCATTCAGTGCTCGATTCAGCACGGACGGCACGCGCATCGCGACGGTTGATTTCAACCATGCGGTGCGTCTCTGGGATGCAGCCAGTGGGCGGCTGCTCGCACCGCCGTGGCGGCATCGCCAGGAGCCTAGCGCCGCACCGACACCGACCGGTGCCCTGATCGCCGCGGAAGGTCGCCTCACCCACTGGGATTCAAGCCGGACCGAGCACCAAGGGTCGATTCGCGTCGCTCACCATGATTCGATCAGCCACATCGACGCTGCCGAAGCGGCGCCCTTTCTCGCGGCCTGGGGAACGCGAGCGGCGTGGGTTCTCGATGCGTCGACTGGCCAGACAAGGGCTGGGCCCCTGAAACTCGATTCCGACATCACGTCCGTGGCGATGTCGCGCGACGGTCGATGGGTGGCCGTGGGATGTGACGATGGTGCCGTGCGGCTTTGGTCATCGACCGGTGAACGGCACGACCATGCCCCCATCACCCACACCGCTTCCGTCACGCGGGTCACCTTCACACGCTCCGGCGAGCACCTCTTGACGAGCAGCCAGGACCACACCGCCCGCCTCTGGAAGGTGGCTTCCGGTGATCCCGCGACGCCGCCCCTCGAGCACGACGGGCCCGTCACCGATAGTGACGTGAGCCCCGACGGCACGATGATCGTCACGGCGACGGCGGCTGGCGCGGCACGGCTCTGGTCGTCACCCAGCGGACAACCCATCGGCGACCCACGATACCTACGAGCGGGTGAAGCTGATCAGGCACTCACCCATGTGCGATTCGATCCCCATGGCGCTGCTGTATTGATGGCCGGTGCTCGCGGTGATCTTCTTGTCTGGCCACTTCGTGACACGCTGGGGTCGGCTCGGCCGCTCCAGTTGGGCGCGGCGGTCGCATCGACGGAGTTCTCTCCTGATGGTCATCGTGTCCTCGCATGTGGCTACGGCAACGCGGCTCGGGTGTGGAACTGGCGAATTCCCGAAGCGGCGTCGCTGACACTGCCCGCTGCCTCGGCCGCGCTCGACGGCCGGTTCCATCCGCACTCGAACATGGTCGCCATCACCGGATTTGACGGGGTCCGTTTGTGGGACTGCATGACCGGCCGACCGATTGGCAGCCCGCTTGGCCCGATGGCAAGGAGCATCGCGTTCACCGCGGACGGACACTGGCTGGTCGCGCTCGACAAGGAACTCCGTTGGTCCCGCGTTACGCCCGACGATCGCCCCGTCGAGGATCTTACGAACCTCGTGCGGCTTCTCTCCACGCGAGAAATCGATGACGTGGGCTCTCTGCGCTTTCTCTCTTCCGAAGATGTGCTGCCGCTGTTCGAGACGTTGTCGCAGAGGCTGCCGTCAGAGTTTCAGCGGAATCCTGGCCAGACCATGAACCTCGGCGATCGTGCGCTCACACAATAGTCACGGCTCCTCGACGGAATCGCTCGTGACGGGCTCGTAGGTGTGGCCGAAGAGCGCTTGATCAACGACCCAGACATCATCAGGATAGGGCACGTCCCGATCGGCATAGTTTTTGACGAGATAATCACCGGCTTTTCCCCGAAGCGCGCCCCATCGTGACTGCACGACGAATGCATCTGGCATGCTCGCCGCCATGACACCTGGAGCGTGAGTGCGGGGAATGTATTTCCGCCACCCTGCCGCATCCACGTCGTCGGTCGCACCATATCGGCTCGCCAGGGTCTCCGCCGACTGCGGCCACAGGTCACCGGCCTCGCCACGACAAATGCAGCCGCCGGCATCCACATGTTCGATGCCTTCAAGCGTCTGCACGCTCTCTCGCGTCTCGGCAACACGCACCCATACCGGACCAGTCTTCTTCGCCCGAAACCAACGGCCCGTGCGATTGACGCCGTCGAGCAACCGAACATTGGCATTCTCAGACGGTGACACGGTCAACCCGGCCGATCCAGGCACGCCATCCACAGGCAGGAATTGGGCCAACACGTCGCCGTAGACATCCCGCGCGCTGATTCGGCGGCCAATCTCTTGGAGCGCGTCGAGATTCGCCACGCAGTCCATTTGCTGTATCTTCTTTGGCTCCACATCCGCGAGTCCAAGCCGGTCCAATCCCTCCCGACTGAGGTCGGCGTCGTACCGCAGGTATGTGAACATTTTCGCGATCGCGCCGTCGCGGCCCTGGAAGCATGCGTCGTGCTCTGGAGCGCTCATGCCGCCGGTCGCGCCATCCCGCATGTCTCCGAGCTCGGTATCGATGGGCCGGCCTTGCATGCACCGCCCAAAGGCGCGGCAGAGCATGTCTTGCTGATTCATGGCCGCCGAGATCAATGCCGATGGCAGGGACTGCACGTTATAGAGCAGATGCATCTGCATAGGGCTCAGATTCATATTCGCGGCCGCCGCCCCCCCTGTGCCGACCGACACGAGCAGCATCTGATCCTCGCCCGTGGGCCAGTTCAGCCGATAGGGGGCGGCCGTCGCCATCAGAAACAACTGAAAGGCCGGATTGTTGAACGTCGTGACACCGCCGTCCACGAACACGAACCGGTGACCCTCCACCTCGATCTCTTCGGGCTCGAAGAACGTCGGGGCGGCTGCGCTGGCCCGTACCAACTGCCAGAGCGGAAACTCCAAGTTGCACGATGCGTAGTCGCGGGCGTTGAACATCGCCCGCGGATTGTTGCTCACCGGCCAGGGCGAATCGGTGGTCGCATTCCGTAACACGAGCATGAGGAGCGTTCGAATGGACGCGTCCCCCAGCCTCGTCTCATCCCCGAGCTCTGCCCGGAGACGCACCGAAAGATTTTTGGCTGTGAACTTGTTGCGAATCCGGCTCAACAGCCCAGCGGGCGCGAACATCGCGGCACTGTTTTCGCGATAGAAACCACGGATAGTGTCAACCGACTTCCCCACGGCCAGGCACGCGGCGATGATCGCCCCGGTGCTCGTGCCACCGATGTAATCGAAGTAGTCCGCCAGAACCAGGTCGGGGCGTCCGCTGCGCTCGCGCAGCAACGACTCGATCCGAGCGAGGATCTCGATCGTCAGCGCCCCGCGAATGCCACCGCCGTCAAGTGACAAGAGCCGCCGCGGCCCTTGTCGTGCCAAGACATGCTCCACGCTCATGGAGTGCCTCGGGAGGGCTGAACGAGCGCGGGCGTCATGGCATGTCCAGTGCGTGAAATCTACCGGCGAGGCAGACCGTCGCGATCATTATCCCGCCGGCCCGGTCGTCTGAAAGCGGTGGCGATGCTCTCCCGGCTGCCAGAGATTTCCTACCGCCGCCAGAGGAGTTGGAGCGAGAGCCCGAGCGGCTTGCCCTCCGCAGGTGTTGCGAGTGGCGCCGCCACCCGGGCGAATTAGGCGTTCATCGAAAGCGTGGCTGGCGCGACGTTCCTGATTTGCAGGGGGCGGCAGCAAAACGAGGGAAGCGCCGCTCCAGAGCGGCAAGACGTTAAAAAACGGCGATCGAGCGTCGAGCGGGCGGGCGGCCCGATCGACATGGTCAGCCCAGAGTCCTAGAACGGTGCCTCCGGCATGACCCGTCTCGTGTGATGGAGCACGTGCCGCGGCTCCGAAAAAGTGATGCATGGCGAATGTCACCGTGATTGGTGGGGGCGTGGTGGGTGCGTGTTCGGCGTACTCCCTCGCTGCCGCAGGCAACAATGTCACCCTCCTGGACCGCGGCATCTTCGGCCGCGGCGCCTCGCACGCCAATTGTGGCTACGTCTGCCCAAGCCATGTCCTGCCCTTCGCCGGCCCTGGCGCGGTCTGGTCCACGCTCACAACACTGATCCAACGCAACTCGCCGCTCACAATCCGCGCTCGCACGCTGCTCGCCAATCTCGGTTGGTTCCTCGGCTTCCGGCGCCGCTGCAACACCCGCGACATGCTCGCCGCCGGCGCCGCCATTCAATCGCTCCTGCGGTCGTCCCGCATGGTGTTCGACGAGCTGATCGCAGCCGAGCATCTCGACTGCGAATGGGAAACCAAGGGCCTGCTCTTCATGTTCCGCACGCGCGCGGCATTCGAACACTACCGTCACACGGATGACCTGCTTCGCGAGCGCTTTTCCACGGGGGCGAGGTGCAGCCGCACATCGACCCAGCACCGTATCGACTGGAACGGCTTGGATCAGGCTGCCCCCGGAACGCTCGCGGCACGAAGGGATACGCTTCAGTGAGAACGTCGTAGTACGTACCCTGGGGACACTCGGGTGTGACACCAGAACGTCTGTTGCACTCGTCGAGGTCACCCGATCCCGCGACGTACTCGTAGTCCTCGACGAACGTGCCGTCGTATTTTCCGCCAGGACCATCGGGGGATGTTGGCCGATCCCCCTCATGCGCCCAAGCGCAGGCCTGGAGAACTGCGGAGGCAATCACGATGCAGTGGAGTGGTTCATGGCGGTCGGACGCTCACGAAAGGCATTCGTGGTCATGGCTGAAGAGAGCGACCAGCCTCCAGGTTCAAGGCTCTGCCGCCCAGCGAGCGGCCCGTTCACGTTTTGCTGCGTGGGCGGTGGGAGAACCACATGATGACGGCATAGAAGACGGGCGTGAAGAAGATGCCGAAGACGGTCACGCCCACCATGCCAGAGAAGACCGCGGTACCCAAGGCTCGACGCATCTCAGCACCGGCACCCGTGCCGAGGACGAGCGGGACGACGCCGAGGATGAACGCGAGCGACGTCATGAGGATCGGGCGAAGCCGGAGTTTTGCAGCTTCCAGCACGGCTTCGGCGGCGGTGGCGCCGGCATCCTGACGCTGCTTCGCAAACTCGACGATGAGGATCGCATTCTTGGCGGCCAGGCCAATGAGGACGACAAGCCCGATCTGCGTGAAGATGTTGTTGTCGAGGCCAGCGAGCCACACCCCGGCGATCGCAGCCAGAAGACACATTGGCACGATGAGGATGATCGCCAGGGGCAGCGCCCAACTCTCGTACTGGGCCGCGAGCACCAGAAACACAAAAACCGTTCCGAGTGCGAACACGAGGATGGCCGTGTTGCCAGCCAGAATCTGCTGGAGTGAGAGCTCCGTCCACTCGATGTCCATGCCCGGTGGGATCACCCCCTGCCCTGCCGGCGGCTGAGCCGCCAGCGCGTCGAGAATGGCGATCGCATCGCCGGAGCTCGTACCGGCACCGGGAGAACCGGAGAGCTCGGCAGAGGGGTAGAGGTTGTAGTGGTTGACCACCGC
Source organism: uncultured Candidatus Kuenenia sp. (assembly GCA_964478275.1). Taxonomy (GTDB): domain Bacteria; phylum Planctomycetota; class Planctomycetia; order Pirellulales; family UBA1268; genus QWPN01. Next base: position 7,773 of record CAYZHH010000033.1, on the reverse strand, counting down.
CGGGCCGCTCGAATCACCCACGGTGATTAGTGTCGCAAGCGGCACCATGTCGCCCGCGGCATTGGGCACCTGGAGCCTGCCGATGTCTGTTCGTTTCATCCGAAACGGCGCGTCGGCCTGCACGGTCACCTGCCAGTTGCGACCAAACGCAGTGAAGTCGTTCACGTAACCGCTGCCGAGGTAGAGCTGGAGAGCGTCATTCACGGCGGCAATCGAAACGCCCTGAGCGCGTGCCTTGGCGACATCCCGCTCCACAAACACCTGCGGCGCGTTGGCCCGAAACGTCGTCGTGACGCCGGTCAGCCCAGGCTGCGCCGCCGCCGCGTCGGCGAGCGTCTCGAGCGCCTCCTGGAGCGCCGCCGGACCGGCCGATGACTGGTCCCGAAGCTGGAGTTTGAACCCGCCCGTATTTCCCATGCCCTCCACAGGCGGCGCCGGAAACACCGACACGATCGCCTCGGGCACATCCGCAAACGCTCGCCGCAGCCGCCGGACGATTGCCGCAGCCGCTTTTTCAGGGTCCACGGCCCTGGCTGCAAAGGGCTCGAGAAGGACAAACATGCCTCCGGAGTTTGCGAGGTTCGTACTCGTGATGAGGGAATACCCAGCGACGGAAATCACATGATCGACTCCGGGCGTCGCGAGCGCCTCCTTGGCGAGCCGCTGCACCACGGGCTGCGTGCGCTGAAGGCTCGCGCCGTCGGGCAACTGGCAGTTGACGATGAGGTAGCCCTTGTCCTGCTCCGGAATGAAGCCGACCGGCACGCTCGTGAAGCCGTAGTACGTCAGCGCCATGAGGCCCACATACGCGGCCACGACCACGATCGCTGTCCGTAGCAGCAGGCCCACGACCGCGCCATAGGCCCCTGTCGTCACGTTGAAGAAGACGTTGAAGGCTTTGAAGAACCACGAGAGCAGAAGGTTCACGAGCGGAGCAGCAAGCAACCCCACGGCTCCGCCAGCAGCCAACAGCAGGAGCCGAATTCCCCAGACC
>CAYZHH010000033.1:0-6769 GCA_964478275.1 uncultured Candidatus Kuenenia sp. | reverse complement strand
CTTCCATTCGTCGGGCACGACAGCAGCAGCAGCAAGCCCTACCCACACGATCGCCAGATTCTCAAAGAGCCAAATCGCGAAAAGCCCAGCCACGAGCGCGATCCCGAAGGCCGGCAAGGCGTCCTGCTGCCCTGACGCGTGGGGCTTACCGGACTGGCCGGCAAAGAGAATCACGCACGCCGCCGGCGCGAGCGTCAGCGAGACAACGGCCGAGATCGCCGTGCTGGCCGCGATCGTCAGGGCAAATTGCCGATAGAACTGGCCGCTGATGCCAGCGATGAACGCGGTCGGCACGAACACCGCCGCGAGCACCAGCGCGATGGCGATCACGGGCCCCGCCACTTCCTCCATCGCCTTCCGCGTCGCGTCGCGTGCGGAAAGGCCCTCTCGGATCCATCGCTCCACGTTCTCGACCACGACGATGGCGTCATCCACGACGATCCCGATCGCCAGCACGAGCCCAAACAACGAAAGATTGTTGAGTGAAAAGCCCAGGAGCCGCATGACGGCGAATGTACCGATGAGCGACACCGGTACGGCGAGCATCGGCACGAGCGTGGCCCGCCATTGCTGGAGGAAGACGAGCACGACGACAAAGACGAGCACGACGGCTTCGAAGAGGGTTTTGGTGACCTCGTGAATCGATTCGTCAACAAAGACGGTCGTGTCGTAGTAGATCCCGTACTCGAGGCCCTTCGGGAACCGCTCGGACAGCAGGTGCATTGCGTGCCGCACCCGCTCGGCGGTGGCCAGGGCGTTGGAGCCCGGCAGTTGGAAGACGGCGATCGTGACGCTTTCCTTGGCATCGAGCCAACTCGTCATGTCACTGTTTCTGGCCCCGAGCTCCACGCGGGCCACATCGGAAAGCCGCACGAGGCGACCTGGCTCCGACTTCACGATCACCTCGGCGAACGCCTCGGCGTTTGCAAGCCTTCCGAGTGTCGTGACAGGCACCTGAAAGTCGATCTGGCCCGCAGTCGGCTCCTGGCCGAGCTGGCCAGCGGCTACCTGGACGTTCTGCTCGCGCAGCGCCCCCACGACGTCTGACGCGGCAAGGCCTCGGGTGGCGAGCGCCTCGGGGTCAAGCCAGACCCGCATGGCATAGTCGCGGGCACCCAAGAAGGCCACGTCGCCGACGCCCTCGATCCGAGCGAGCGCATCCTTTACGTGGATGAGCGCGTAGTTGCTCAGGTAGAGAAGGTCGTAGCGGTCGTCGGGCGAGACGAGATTGACGCACAGCAAAATACTGGTTGACTTCTTCTTCGTGGTGACGCCCTGTCGCTTCACCTCCTCGGGCAGCTTGGCCATCGCCACGGCCACCCGGTTCTGGGTGAGCACTTGGGCCTGATCGATGTCGGTTCCGAGCTTGAACGTGACGTCGATGGTCGCTTGACCGTCATTCGTGCTCGTCGAGGCGATGTACAACATGCCCTCGACTCCATTGACCTCCTGCTCGATTGGCGTGGTGACGGTATCGGCCACCACCTGCGCGGAAGCACCGGGATAAACCGTTTGAATCGCGATCGTGGGCGGTGTGATCTCCGGATACTGGGCAATCGGCATGCCGATGGTCGCCACGCCTCCAACGATCAGAATCACGATCGCGAGGACGGTCGCAAAGACGGGGCGGTCGATGAAAAACGTTACCATGCTGAGCCCTGGGCCGACTGGCCGTCAGGAGGCCTCGTTCGTTGCAGCCGCGCTGGTGGACTCGATCGGCCGCACGACCGCTCCGTCGCGAGCTCTTTGGATTCCTTCGATGACGACACGCTCGCCGCCGGTGAGCCCCTGCGTGATCACCCGCATGTCGCCATCAAGAATGCCAAGCTCGACCGTCCGATGCTCGACGCGATCGTCGGGCCCCACGACGCAGACATACCGGCGGCTCTGGTCGATGCCGATCGCGCGGTCGGGCACGAGGATCGCCGGCTCCGGATCACCGAAGGGGAGCCGTACCCGCACGAACATCCCCGGAAGAATGAGTTGGTTTGCGTTGGGGAGTTCAGCCCGACAGCGAACCGTGCCGGTGGTGGACGCCGCGGCCACGTCCACGAAATCGAGAATGCCCTGCCGCGGAAACCCCTCGTCAGCGACGAGTGCCGCGTCCACGGGGATCGCGAGCTCTTTGATGTTCCGCCACTCGACCTCGGGCGTGCCGTTGGCCAGCCTTTTGGCCTGGGCCCGCGCCCGCGAGAGGAGGACCGATCTCTCATCAGCATCGAAGGAGACGTACACCGGGGCGGTGCTCACCACGGTCGTGAGGGGCTTGCTCCCGGTCGAGTCGGCTGTCACTAGGTCACCGGGGCTCACGTTGCGGGACGAGATTCGGCCGTCGAGCGGTGACGTGAGCGTGCAGAACTCAAGATCGAGGCTCGCCTTTGCCAGTGCCGAGCGAGCCTTGTCGAGCATCGCCTTCGACATGTCGCGCTTCGCCTCGAGAATCTCGTACTGCTCGCGGGTGACGACGTTCTTGGGGACGAGCGGGGCCATGCGAACCACCTCCCGCTCGTACTGCTCCAGTTCGGCTGCCTGCTTCGCCACCTCGGCAGCCGCCTGGTCGCGTGCGATCGCGTAGGGCCGCTCGTCAATCGTGAAGAGCGGCTGGCCCTTGGTCACCCGTTGGCCATCTTCAAAGTGAACCTTGGTGACGAACCCCGACACGCGGGCCCGCACGTCCACTTCGTCGATCGCCGCAGCATTGCCTGTGAAGACGACATACTCCGTCACGTCGCGAGCCACGGGCTTGGCGATCCTCACCTGCGGCACGGGGGGCGACACGATCGGCGGCGCGGGGCGGGTGCAGCCGACCGCCGCAAGGCCAAGAAGCGCGAAGAGCCACGGCAGGAATGACAGACGCATGGGCGTGAGAGAGCGGGAATACGGGAACGAAGGTTGAAGCCGACATCGGCGAGCGCCCGTCGTCGAAGTCTACCTTCGGTCGCCCGATCCCGCTGGCCATGTACGCTGCACCGGAAGCTGCACCGGAAGCTGAGCCGTACGCTCCGACCGGAGGCACCCCACGCGACGCCGTCGGAAAAACCGTGGATAAGGCGACCGGCACGCACGCATGCCGTATGTGGTCCGCCCTCCGGGGCAGCCGATGGCGAGCACTGACAGGCAGTTGCTCCATCTCTTCACCCGTGATGTCGTCGTCGAGAGCGCCCACACTGCAGGCCGGCGTGTTTCCTTGGTGCGTGGCTTCACGAGCCAGTTCTATGCCACGTCGCATGAATCGTTCATGACGGTCAGTGCCTTCGCTCACGCGTCTTATCTTTTCGATTCGAGAGCCCTCAGCTTGGCTTCTAGTTCTTCGTCACGGCTACAAAGTAGGACTGCTTGGCGCGCCGAAATCGACGATTCTGCATGCAACACAAAGGAGGTGTTTTATGCAGAAAAAGTATATCGTTCGCCTGACCGACGAGGAGCGATCGGAATTGGTGGAGACGGTTCGCAAGTTCAAGGGCACGAGCCAAAAGGTTCGGCGAGCCCAGATTCTCCTGAAGGCTGATTGCGATGGGCCGAGCTGGACTGACCGTCGAATCGCCGAGGCGTTCGGTTGCCGCACCAAGACGGTCAAGAATGTTCGCCAGCGGTTGGTAGAGCGTGGCTTCCGGGAGACGCTCGACGGGGCGCGGCGCGAGACGCGTGCATAGTCGACCGGCGTGAACCGCACGCAACGCAGCGTAGACTGGCAGATGCGAGTCACGGACGCACGCCGAAAACTCAAATCCCTCTACTCGAAACTCAAGACGTGACACAGCACGAGTCTAGATTCAACTTTTTTCATCCTTCAAGCCCTCGTTCCGAGCTGGCCGTGGGATGAACATGCCGCGCGTACAGGAAACAACCATCGCGGTCCGGGGAGCGTTTGTTAGCAGATCACGTTATCGAGCTGGCGCTTGTGCACGCGGGTATCGTACTCCACCACGGGGCGGCTGCCAGTCGCCACCGATCGCCCGGATCGCCTCCACGAGCATCACCCCGGCGAGCACCAACAACACCACCCCCGCCCACGGCACCGGATCAACCGGCAACATCCAGCCCGCCTCGGATCGAAACCTCGGCAGCGTCATTGCAGCCAGCGCCCACGTGCTCATGACATACATGAAGAGCGTCGGAATTCCGGTCACATACCACACCCACGTCTCTCGCCGAGTCCGCCACAGCCAGACGGTGATCCCGAGGAGTGTCAGGGCCGCGAGCAACTGGTTGCTCGCCCCAAAGAGGCTCCAAAAGGTCTTCCACGCGGGAATCGGATTGCCAGCGGCGTCGAGATGGGGACGCAAAAGGAAAAAGAGCGGGGCGCCGGCGGTAAGCGCCGTCCCGAGCCAGGCCCCCGCCTTGCCGGAAAGGCCGGTGAGCTCCTGGACGATGTAGCGGCCCAGCCGCGTGCACACGTCGAGGGTGTCGTACACAAACGTCGTGAACGCCATCAGGGCAAACGATACTCCCAGCGCGGTGGGCACGCCGAGAATCTCGAGAAACCGGCCCATCCCCAAGGCATAGACGAAGTTCGGCGGCTGCGCGGTGTGCGGATCCTCCGGCGAGAGCACCATCACGCAGCACAGGCTCACCGTCGCCACCATCGCCTCCAGCAGCATGGTGCCATAGCCGATCGGCCGGGCGTCGAGCTCGTTTTTTAGTTGTTTGCTCGTGGTGCCGGAGGCGATCAGCGAGTGGAAGCCGGAGCAGGCTCCGCAGGCAATCGTGATGAAGAGCATCGGCACGAGGCTGCCCGACGTCGTCGTCCAAGCGGTGAATGCGGGATAGCGGATCTGCGAATCCCCCGCCACGAGCTTGTCGGAGAGGATCAGGCCGATCGCGGCGCCGCACAGAGCCACGTAGAGGAAACATCCGCCAAGATGGCCGCGAGGCTGGAGAAGGAGCCACATCGGCGCCATCGCGGCCACGAGACAGTAGCTCAAGAGCAACACGCCCCACATCCGCTGCGCCGTGGCGTCGGTCGTGCCGAGGACCGTCGCAAGCTCGAAAGGGATGTGCTGGCCAACCCAGATCGCCAAGCCAACCAGCGGAACGAAGATCACCGTTGCCAGCCAAATCGGCATCTTCAGGAAACGCATGCAGGCGCCCATCACGAGCGGCAGGACGAGATAGAGGAGGCTCGACGAAGCAATCCCCCCGCCCGATACTCCCTCGCCATTCTCGAGCACCTGCTTCCCCACGAAGCTCGAGGCGGTGATGTCGGTGAAGGCGACGATGATGTAGATTAGCGCAATCCAGACGAACGACAGGAAGAGGATGTAGCTCCGGCGGCTCATGTGGTCGCGGACCACCTCGGCGATCGAACGCGCCTTGTGGCGGACACTGGCCACGAGCGCCGCGAAGTCGTGGACGCCACCGATGAAGATGCTCCCGAGGAGGATCCAGGCAAGCGCCGGTGCCCAGCCGAAGGCGACGCCGGCGAGGATCGGCCCCACGATCGGGCCGGCGGCTGCGATCGCCGAGAAGTGCTGGCCAAGGAGGAGGCTCGGGGGGATCGGCTCGTAGTCGACGTCGTCGCGGAGGGCGACGGCGGGAGTGATGGCGCTTTCGTCGAGCTGGAAGAGACGGGCCAGAAGCGCGCCGTAGATCCGGTACGCCAACAGGAGCACTGCGGCGACGGGCAGGAGAATGACAAGGAGACTCATGAGCGGAGGGCGGTCCTGGGAACGAGCGGGAACGTCGCACAAGCCAGCGGGCGATTCCACGATCGGCTACGGCAACTCACCATCATGCCGTCGGCCCTGAGCCCGTGTCGATTCCGTCTCCTGTCTCCCGCACAGAGGAGCCTTTCTGCATGACTTCAAGCAACGGCCGCAGGGGAAGATTCGGCGCGAACACTTTCGCGTTCCGGCGCCGGTGCTTTCTGAACGACAGAGACGGCGGCCGAATGCCCGTCACCGCGGACCGCCATGGTCCTCGCCGTCATGCGCCGGGCCGGACTGGAACTGCCCTTCGAAGATCCCGATGTCGAGCGCCCCGACGAACAGCGCGACCCACTCCACGGCCGGGATTCCAAACTGCACTGAGTTCGACCGGTCGCGGCGAAGATTCCAGAGCTGCCGCGACTGCTCCAGGACCAGAGGAAAGACCACCTCCTGGGCATAGGTTCGGCAGAGGTTCTGGAGCCGCGACCGTTGCGGATCAGGAAGCCGGTCGGCGAGCAGGACGATGTCGGACAGGCTGTTCGATTCCTACTGCACCTCGTCCATCGCCCGCTCGAAGCGGACCATGGCATCGACCACGATGAGCCCGAGCAGCACGGCATAGAGCGTGCCGACGATCGATAGGACGGTCAGCGGCACGTTCGCGACGGTCTGACGGATGATCGTCCACGACAGCCCGTCCCTAATTTCCCGTTCCCGCCGTAGATGTCGGACATGCCCAGGTGACGGTCTTCATGCGCTGGTGGGCGTGGTGGGGCGATGGGCGATGACGCGGATCTGAAACCACGAGCGTTCCCAGCGGGCGTAGAGGCGGCAGGTGAAATGGAAGATCGCGGGGCTGAGGCGGGCCCAGAAGCGGTATTTCTTGGGCCACTTGTGGAGGAAGGCCTTGCTCTCCTCGACCTCGAAACCGGCGTGGGTGAAGAGGTTCCCGATGCTCATCGGGCTCCAGGCGTAGAGGTGCTGGTTGACGTCATTGGGAGCGTACTCCCAGATGATGGATTCGTTGGGGACGACGAAGACCATCTTGCCGCCGGGCTTGAGCTTGGGGAGCAGGGCTTTGAGCTCGTCGAGCGGGCGGGTGGTGTGCTCGAGGGCGTTGT
>CAYZHH010000032.1:14039-18840 GCA_964478275.1 uncultured Candidatus Kuenenia sp. | reverse complement strand
CACCGGCAGCGGCCGTCGCTGGACAGGCCCTCTGGGCCGCCGTACCATCGAGTTTCCCCAATCGGGGCGGTAGCTCAACTGGGAGAGCGCGGCGTTCGCAATGCCGAGGTTGGGAGTTCGATCCTCCTCCGCTCCATCTATAAGGCTGGCGGGCCATCCATTCGCCCCGGCAGCCTTTCCCGGCCTCCGCCGGGCGACCGCACCTCCGGGCGGTCGGGCTCGTACGCGTTTCGGTGTCGTAAGCCTGAGCAGGCGGGGCGCGGGTTACTTGGGAAGCCATTTTGGCGCGGTGGTATCCTGGGCACGGGCGCAGGAATCTGGCGATGGCGACTGACTCGCAGACGATGCCGGTGACGGTGAGCGGGGATCGCTCCACCGAGCTCATGCTGCGCGTGCGCGATGGCGATAGCGGGGCCTTCGCCGAGCTGGTCGAGCTGTGGCAGAGCCGACTCGTCACGCTCTTCCTCCACCACACCGGCGACCACTCCACTGCCGAGGATCTCGCGCAGGAGACCTTCCTGCGGGTCTACCGGGCGAGGGAACGCTACCGCCCCACCGCCAAGTTCACGACGTGGGTTCACACGATCGCCCTCCGTGTGGCCAGCGACCTGCGGCAACGGGCCTACCGGCGGCTCGAAAGGGGCGTGCCAAACACCACCAGTGCCTCGTCGAGCTCGATCGGCCTCGACCACCTAGCCGTTGCCGCCAGTGGGCTCATGCCAGCCCGTGTTGCCGACCGCGGCGAGCTGCAAGGCGTCGTGCAGCGGGCACTCGGTGAGCTCGGCGAGCGGCAGCGGATGGCGTTGCTCCTGGCCAAGTTCGAACAGTGCTCCTACGAGGAGATCGCTGCGGCCCTCGAGACGTCCGTGCCGGCGGTCAAGTCGCTTCTGTTCCGCGCCCGTGACCAGCTCCGCCAGGCGCTCTCCGCCTACGTCAAGGAGTGACAGCGATGCGAGACACCGACACCTCTGGAAACGGAATCACGGGTACCAACACACGACCGGCGGACGATCTCGGCGACGTCTGGGATGCGCTCGATACGCTTCCGCGGGCCACTCCAGCGGCTGATCTGTCGGCCACGACGGTCGAGCTCGTGGCCGCGCGGGCGACGAGGGATGGGGGCCGCGAGGCGATCCCGACGCCACGATTGCTCGATCGCATCGTGCCGCTCGTGGCGATCATCGGCGGGCTCGTGCTCGGCGTGTTCTGGGGCCGCCTGTCCACGCCCGACCCCGACCAGCGGATCCTCGAGCGGCTGCCGGTCATCGAACACCTCGGGCTCCTTCAGGAGTCCGGAAGCGTGGAGTTTCTCGAGGCCTTGGCGGAACAGATGAAGGCAGGCCAGGGGAACGGTCCCCGTTGGCTGAAGGTGCTCCGCGACCCTGCGGAGCTCCGCGCGGAGGCGCAGGAGTTCGACGTGGCACTTCGATCGCTTCGGGATGAACGTGCCAGTGATGAATCGTCAAGTAACCGAATCGCAAGACGCCGCGACGAAGTCGAAAGTCTCTCCACGGGCGACCTCGCGGCGCTCGAAAAATCGGCGGGCACGTTCGAGGCCCTTCCGGCGGTCGATCGCCGCGACCTGGAACGCGTTGCCGCGGCGCTCGCCGATCCGACGCAGGCGTCCCTCCGCGACGCCGCGAAGCTCTGGCACATCATCATCGCCGCGATCAATCCCGCCTTCCGGCGGAACATCGTCGATATGTCCTCGGCCGAGCGGATCGAGTGGCTCACCCGCACGGCCGGTCGCTTCGATCCGCGGATGCCGTACCGAACCCGCGAGGACGATCGTGGCGGCGACCGGCGGCCCCCTGCGCCTCGCGGCGAAGGTGCTGACGACCGCGATGGGAATAGTCGATGGCCGGGGCCTTTCCAGCGGCAGCCACCTGGCTCGGGCCCACAGAGTGGTCCGAACGGCCGGCATGGCGAAGGCCCACCACCGCTTCCTCGCGGGCCGTCGATCAGGCCGGCGGTGCCGCCCCGGCCAGATTCTCCGGGGGAAGACTCCTCAGAAAATCGAGCAGAGCCGCGTTAAAAATCTCGGGCCGCTCGAGCGGCACGAGATGGCCGGCGTGCGGCACTTCCAAGAGTTTTGAGTGGGGAATGACCGCTTCGGCAGTCTCCATGCAGGCCCGCGGCGTGATCACGTCCTCGGCGCCGACGACAAGCAGCGTTGGCACGGTCACGCGCCGCATCGCATCGGTCATGTCGGGCCGCCTGCCGAGCGCCGCAAGCGCCGCCTGAATCGTGGGCACCGGCTGGCTCACGATCGACCGCCGCAAGAGTTCGATCGCTTCGCTTCGCCCCGGAACTGCCCGTGCCTCCGGCGATGTGCCCAGCAGCCGCGGGATCATCGCATCGGCCAGGATCGTCTGGCCAACTCGGCCAACACTCGCAGCGAGGTCGGCCCTTCCGGCGCGGGCCTCATCGGTGTCGGCTTCGAGTTTGGTATCGACCAAGACGAGCGCGGCAACGCGGTCGGGATATCGCGAGGCGACGTGCTGGGCCACATAGCCCCCCATGGAGACGCCGCAGATGACGGCGGGGCGATCGATATGGAGCGCATCGAGCAAGGCTACTGCGTCATCGGCCAAGCCAGCGATGCTCTCGGGGAGCCCACCTGCGCTCTGCCCAAAGCCGCGCTGGTCGGGCACGATGAGACGAACATGGTCGGCGAGGGATTCCTGCCGGTGCCACATCCGGTGGTCGAGCGGAAAAGCATGGAGCAAGAGCACCGGGAGCCCAGAGCCGGACGTGTGAACGGCAAGCCTCGTGTCTCCCAGGGCGACATGGTGCGTGTGGGTCATGACATCATGCGGCCACGCGTTCACGGCGTCAGCGGGCTGCTCAACTCCTTGGCTTCGGCGGCCCGGGCCTCAAAGCGGGCCAGGTTACGGCGGATCGCATGGCTGTGGGGCTCCTGTCGCTGCGCGAGCCGCTGAGTGCGGATCGCGCGGGCGAAGTTCCCCGCGGCCGCGTGGCAGTGGGCAAGCGTATCGAGGTAGCTGCCGCTATCGAAGGATTGCTCGAGCGACAACCGTGAATACTCGATCGCGCGGGCGATGTCCCCTGCGGTGTTGGCGACAAGCCAGGCATACTCATTCCGGCTATTCGGGTCATCGGGCAGCGCCCGAACTTCCTCTTCGATCGCCGCAAGTGCCTTGGTCACCCGATCGGCGGCCTCGGCCTGCTGTGCCGGCGTGTTGTCGGCGAGCCGGTAGAGCGCGATGAGCGTATCGACATCCTTGCCATAGGCGCGAAGGGACGCTTCGAGCTGCTGCCGCTGGCGGATCGTGTTGCCGACAGCTGCCGCCGCGCAGGCCTCGAAATAAAACATACGGGAACGCACGGACCTGGGATCGCGTTCGATCAGCATGAAGGCGCCCTCGACGTCATCGTCCTTGCCGCCATCCTCGAGCTCGCGACGGAGGATCACAGCCGCATCGGTATCCCGCTGCCGGTCGTGGAAGAACTCCGAGGCGAGGACTGCCGCCAGGGCACGCAGCGCCCGAGGCGACTCGCGGTTGTCGAGCACCGCGCGATACTCCCGCTCGGCCCAGTCGTCTGCGCCGAAGCGGGCCAGGAGCATCGCCACCTGCAGCCGCTGCGTGAAGTCGCCCGCCTCGGCCAGCCTTGCGGCGGCGGCGGCTGAAAGGGCGACCGAACGGGCCGCTGCATTCGGGCCAGCACGCGATCGCCAGGCGATGGCCGCCGCATACTCGAGCAGCGGCGATACCTTCTGCTCGGTCAAGCGATCGTCCAGCAGATCAACCGACTCAGGCACTCCGTGGGACGCGAGCCATTCGAGATCTGCGACGGTCTGACTGTCCTTATCCGCGACCGCGCCATCTGCCGACTCAAAGAGGAGAGCCGCCTGAGCAAGCGCCTCCTTGCGTCGGCCTTCCCGTGCCAACAGCTCAGCCAGACAGCGGCGAAAGATCCTTCCGGTGCGGGCGCTGCCCCCCCCCGGCTCACTCGCAAGGCCCGGCACGGCCTCGCCGCCATTCTCGCTGTCGAGCGAGGCAACGCTGGCCACCACGGCATCGATCCCACGAGCCGCCTCCGGCGCCGTGGCGGCCGTGGCGGTCGTGGCGGCGACGAGGCCACGGAGGAATACCGCGGCCGGTCGCCGGCTCGGCCCCAGGCCCGCGATGATCTTGGGCGCGATGCCAGCCCAGAAGGGATCGTCGGGCTGCCACTCCCGCGCCAGAAGCGCCGCGGCGATCCGCGAACCCGTCGCCGTTCGCTCGAGGCGGATGATGCGGGCCAGCGGCTCGATGCCGACGTCGTCGTCGAGTCGCAGGAGGCGATGCATGATCCGTACCCGCTCGCCGAGACGCGCTTTGGCAAACGATTCGAGCAGTGCCGTGACCTCGGGAGGATCATCGGCGGCCGTCAGCGGAAGCGCGTCGGCAAGCCACTTCGCCCGCAGGGCCACCTCGAGGTCGTCGCTCAGCTCGGCCGCTGCCAGGAGCGCATCGGCAGCCGCAGGACCGATCGCCGAGAGTCGTGCCGAGGCTGTCTCCCGCACGGCGTAGTCGGCATCACCCAGTTGACGGACAAGCGACGCAATTTCGTCTGCCGAGGATTCCACGGCCGGTGACGCCGTGGCCGCGGGCACCATGCCGAGGCCGAGCACACCAACCAAAAGCCACCGGCGTAAGCCGGGGGATGGCGTGCCGTTCAGGTTCGCAGTCGCCAGGCGCATGGGACGCTCGCTCGGGGCACGACCCCCTCACTGGCGTGAGGGGCTTTTATTGTTGCATACCAGGGTTGGCGACAAGAATGGCGCCGACCGGAT
>CAYZHH010000032.1:0-13939 GCA_964478275.1 uncultured Candidatus Kuenenia sp. | reverse complement strand
AGGGTTGGCGACAAGAATGGCGCCGACCGGATATCACCCCTCACTGGCGTGAGGGGCTTGGCGTGATGGGCTTGTATTGTTGCATACCACACGCCGACGAGACCACCGGTCGGTCAGGGTGCGTCTGGCTCAATCCCAAGGTCGCGGATCGTGACGAGGGACTCCAGCGGAATGCCCCGCGCCGCGAGGGCTTCACGCCCTCCGGCAAGCCGGTCGATGACCGCCACGAGCCTCTCCACGACGAGGCCGAACTCGACCGCCCGGTCGATCGCCAGAAGCGACGAGCCACCCGTCGTGATGACATCTTCCACGATGACCACCCGCTGCCCCGGCTCAACCGGCCCCTCAATATAGCGCTTGAGCCCGTGCCCCTTGGGCTCCTTGCGTACAAGGAACCCCTTGAGGGGGAGCCCCGCGACGCCCGCCATCGTCACGACCGCGGAGGTGACCGGATCGGCTCCAATGCTCATTCCGCCGACGGCCACCGGAAGGGGGCCGAGGGATTCGAGCCGCCGCAGGATGGTTCGGCCCACGAGCATGGCGCCGTGGGCGTCGAGCACAACCTGCTTGGCGTCGAGGTAAAAGCTCGCCTGGGCTCCGCTGGCCAGGGTGAAGGTGCCCCGCTTCAAGGCCCGCGAGGCCACCAGATCGAGAAGCTCGGGGTCACAGGCCGCGGGGGGAACAGTCGTCGTTGGCTCGCTCATCATGCCGAGGAGTATATAGAGGAGGTGAGCCCGTGGCGGCAGGAGCGGCCTCGCGGAGCTAAAATGGGCTGACCGGCGATTCCCGGTCTGGCGATTCCCGGTCTACGGTTTCTGGAGCGCGGGTCATGTGGCATGGTCGGGTCGTTCGCGGCGCTTCCTGCTGCCTCGCGCTTGCGGCATGCGTGCTCACGGCCTTTCGTGCCGACGCGGAGCCGCCGGAGGCACCGTCTCCCGAGGTCATCCTCCTGCCGGTGCCACTGCCGCTGACGGGGAATCGTGATAACCAGGTTCGCGGCACCATCCTCCGCCAACTCGATCGCCTTCGCGGCCAGCCCGACAGGCGGGGCGTGCTCGTGCTGCGATTTGACGCTATCGATGACGACGACGCATCGGCCAGCGATTTTGGTCGCGCTCTCGAGCTGGCGCGATTTCTCACAAGCGGCCGATTGGACGGCGTGAAGACTGTGGCGTGGCTCCCCGAAGGCGCGCGTGGCCACGCGGTCTTGGTCGCGCTGGCCTGTGACACGATCGCGATGCCGGCGACGGCCACGCTTGGTCCAGCAAATGAGCGGGAGCCTGTCGTGGACGACGCGATGCGGGCGGCCTACCGAGAGATCGCTGCTCGCCGTCGAACCGTGCCTTCGGCCGTGGCGGTGGGCCTCATCGATCCGGCGACGCGCGTGCTCCGGGTGACGACCGACGGAGGGAGCGAGTTTGTCGTCGAAGCGGCGCTTGCCGAGGTTGAGGAACGGGCCACGGTGGTGGCGACGGAGCGGCTCGAGCCCGTGCCGCTGGTCTTCACGGGAAGACGGGCTCGGGAGTTGGGGTTTGTGGGCCTGCTGGCTTCATCGCCGGCAGAGCTGGCCCGCGGCCTCGGGGTCGCCGAGCGGTCGCTTGCAGCCGATCCGTCGCTCGAGGGTGGCTGGAAGGGGGTGCAGGTGTCGCTGGCCGGTGGGATCACCCCCGACGCCGTGTCGCGGGTGCGAACTCGCATCGAGCGGGCGGTCAATGATGGGGCAAACTTTATCTGCCTCCGAATCACCTCGGCGGGTGGCGCGCCCGAGCAGAGCCTCGTGCTCGCCAACTGGCTTGCGGGGCTCGATCCGGCGCGGGTGCGAACGGTCGCCTGGGTGCCGACCGAAGCCCGGGGCGATGCGGCGCTGGTGGCGCTGGCATGCGACGAGCTTGTCATGCAACCCACCGCGGTCCTTGGCGGTGAAGGCGCTGCGGCGATTGACCAGCCCCGGGCCGACGCAATCGCGGTGGCGTGGCGGGCAGGGGTGGCCACGCTCCGGGATCGCTCCTGGTCGCTACCGCTGGCAACCATTCTCCCAGGGATCACCGTGCGGCGGGCCGAGCAGCAGGGCACCGGGCGAATCGAGTACTTCTCGAAGGAAGAGATCGACGCACGAAAAGATCGTGACGAATGGCGGCTCGGTGGTGAGGTTGGGACGAGCCCGCTGGTGCTCAGCGGTCGCCGGGCCGAGGAACTGGGGCTTACCGCGCATGTGGTCGATGACCTAGCCGGTCTGCGTCGGGCCTACGGGCTCGACGAGGCCATGGGCATCGTCGAACCGGGCTGGGCCGACGAGCTGTTGGCCGCACTCGCCAGCCCGAGCCTCGCCTGGCTCCTGCTGCTCATCGGTGGCGCCGGGCTCTACATCGAGCTCAAGACGCCCGGCGTGGGGTTCGGCGGGTTTGTCGCAATGGTGGCGTTCATCGTTTACTTCTGGAGTCAGTATCTCAACGGCACGGCCGGGTGGCTCGAAGTGATGCTGTTCCTTGCGGGTTTTGTCTGTGTCCTCGCTGAGATTTTTGTCCTTCCCGGATTCGGGGTCTTGGGCCTTGGCGGCGGGCTGCTCGTGATTGCATCGCTCGTGCTTGCAAGCCAGTCGTTTATCGTTCCTGCGAATGACTACCAGCTTCGACAGATGCAGTGGTCGCTCTTCGGGATCCTGGCCGCCGTCGCCGGGGTGGCGGCACTCGCCGCCGTGATCCATCGGTGGCTCCCATCGACGCCGGGGCTGCGCATGATGCTCCTCGAGCCGCCATCACCCGATCCAGGCGACGATGCCGACGCCAATGCACTGGTCGGCGCGGAGGGGGTCACCACGACGCGGTTGGCGATGGCCGGCAAGGCACGGATTGCCGGCGAGGTGCGGGATGTGTCGAGTGATGGCATGCTCATCGATCCGGGCGTGGCGGTGCGGGTGGTCGAGGTTCGTGGGGGACGCCTTGTCGTCCGGCCGGTCACACTGGCATGAACCCGGCGCTCTGGATTTTTCTGCTCGTGGCGATAGGCCTTGGCCTGATCCTGCTCGAGGTTTTCGTTCCTTCGGGAGGCGTGCTGGGGCTGCTGGCGGTCGTGGCGCTGGGTACCGGAGTTGTCACCACATTTATCGAGCACGGTCCGCTTGCGGGCGTCGCCGTCTTGACCGGTGTGTTCGTGGCGGTGCCGTTCGTCCTCGGAGCGGCGTTTCGGTGGTTTCCCCTCACGCCACTTGGCCGACGGGTGCTGCCCCCACCGCCCGGCCTCGACGATGTTCTGCCTGACGTGTCGAGCCGAGCGAGGCTCCGAGCGCTCGTGGGCCGATTCGGTAAGGCGACCAGTGAGCTCCTGCCGTGGGGCACGATCGAGATCGATGGTGCCAGGATCGACGCGGTCAGTGAAGGGGGGCCGATCGCCCCAGACACCCCCGTGGAGGCCGTAGGCGTGCAGGCGAGAGCGCTGGTCGTTCGCGCCGTTGGGGTGGCGCCGTCGGAGGTGGCGGTCGCCCAGCCAGCGGAGCCAGCCGCCCCCGAAGAACCGTCCGGACCTCGGCTTTCGAGCGTGCTCGAGGAGTTCGATTTCGATGAATTTCGGGGCAAAGACGGCCGCTAAGGCCGGGTTTCGGAGCAATGCCTCGCCCACGGCCATGTGTTTGAGATCCCGCTGCTTGACTGGCCCCCGTCCGCGAACCAGGCTTGGGCGTCATCCTGCCCGTGCGGGATCCATCCTGAGGCCATTGCATGAACGTCCTGCCACTTATTCTTCTTGGCGCCGCGATTCTCGTGGTGCTCGTCATCTTCGCGCTGGTCGCCCGCTACCTCCGTCTGTGGGTGCAGTCGTATGCCTCGAGCGCCGGCATCGGCCTTTTCGACATGGTGGCGATGAGCTTCAAGAAGATCAGCCCGGCGGTCATCGTGCGAAGCAAGATCATGGCGGTGCAGGCGGGCCTTGGTGATTCCAGCGGCATCACCCTCCAGGCGCTCGAGGCCCACTACCTCGCCGGTGGTCGCGTGCCACTGGTGGTGCAGGCGCTCATCGCCGCCAACAAGGCGAAGATCATGGAGCTCGATTTCAAGCGAGCTGCTGCGATCGACCTCGCGGGCCGCAATGTCCGCGAGGCCGTGCAGACGTCGGTCTATCCAAAGGTGATCGACTGCCCGGGTCGAAACAGTGGCCGTGAGTCGCTCGATGCCGTGGCCAAGAACGGTATCCAGCTCAAGGTGAAGGCTCGCGTGACGGTCCGCACCAACCTCTACCAACTCATCGGCGGTGCGACGGAGGAGACGATCATTGCCCGCGTCGGTGAGGGCATCGTGTCGGCGATCGGCTCATCTGAGCGGCATAGCGACGTGCTCGAGAACCCCGACGTCATTTCCAAGACGGTGCTTGGCCGGAGGCTCGATGCCAACACGGCGTTCGAGATTGTTTCGATCGACATCGCCGACATCGACGTGGGGGCCAACATCGGCGCTCGTCTCCAGGCCGACCAGGCCGAGGCCGACACCCGCGTGGCCCGCGCCAACGCCGAAGGTCGCCGTGCGATGGCCGTTGCCCGCGAGCAGGAGATGATCGCCAGCATCGAGGAGAGTCGTGCCAATCTTGTGGCTGCCGAGGCCGAAGTGCCCAAGGCCGTGGCGGAGTCACTCGCCAGCGGCCGTCTCGGGATATTTGATTACTACCGGCTGCGGAACATGCAGGCCGACACCGACATGCGGCGGTCGATCGCGGTGGGCTCGCCGCCGATGACCGGCGCGGCCGCTGCCGCATCCTGAACCATCCGTCCTGGGCAAAGGAGGCTCGCCATGCAAGGTGCCGATGGAGTGCTGCTGGGAGCGGGGCTCGGCTGGCTCGAAGGCCTCATTCCCTTTCTGTTTGTCCTGATCTGGATCGTCTCGAACGTGGTCGGCGCGATACGGAAGGCAGCGAAGCCTGTCGACCCGCAGGCCGCGGGTCGCCCGCTGCAGGTGCGGCAGGGACGCCCTCCGGAACTCGACCGCGAGATCGAGGAACTGCTTCGCCGCACGATTCGTGGCGAGTCGCCGCCACAGCCGATCAACCAGGCTCCCGTGCAGTCCGCCAAAGAGCAGCGGCCCCAGAAGGCCAAGAAAGTAATGGCTGGTGCGCCACCGCAGATTTCCCGCCAGATTTCCCGCACTTCGACTGGCAGTGATGTTGCCAGGCATGTCCAAGAGGCGTTTTCCCAGGACCTCGCGCACGCGTCGCCTTCGGGCACGGCGAGGGCGGCTGCCGCCGTGGCCGCCGCGTCACCCCCGATCGATCTCATCGCGGCGCTTCGCTCCCCAGAGGACTTGCGGCAGCTCGTGATCGTGCGAGAGATCCTCGACGTCCCCTCGCACCGCTGGTGAGCCAGCGACCGCGGCCATATCGGCGCATCGCGCGGGTCGGGATACACGGAAGTCGACATTCCATGAGGACTCGAATCGATAGGTTTGTTGAAGAGGCACTGATCAAGTTCTGCGATTGGTACGTCAACAGCAATTGGCTCGGAAAGGAGCGCGATTACGAAGCAGGGTAGCCGTCCCGTCGAGGATGCGTTCGTACACGAGGCAGAGGACGACGTATGTGGGTTTTCACCAAACATGGCTTTTTCAGTGCGGTGTGCGCCCGGCAGGGAGGCGGCGAGCATGGGCAGCCCGTCGATCCTGACTGAATCATGGTTCGGGCCAGGCTTCCAGGACATCTCGAAGGCCTGAAGAGGCGGTTTCCCCTCCCTGCTCGGCCGATGTGAGATTCAGGAGTTCTCCGGAACCGACTATGCCTTCCGCATCTTCGTTGACAAGCCGCTGTGGTCCCAGGTGCTATCCGGACTGGCTGAAGAGACCGACTACGACAACTTCAAGTCTGAGGTCGCCCGGCATCAAGGGCGTGCCACTGATCGCTTCCGTCCCACGACGCGATCAGGCCGACGGTAATCGAGGAAGACCGGTTTCATGCAGCGTGTTCGTCGTGCTTGGCAGCGGTGTCGGTGTGACCGCTCGGATGCACTTCGGCCTCGTCTCATCGCGCCGGCAGATCGTGCCGCGGCGGTTGTGGCGATGCCGCCGACCCGGGCGGTGCTATGCACGGCGGCCGAGGAGGTCGGGCGTGACGAGCCACTCGAGGTCGCCGGGCTGGCCGAGGCCGTCGCCCAGGGCGACGGATGCGATGGCGCCTTTGGCGAATCGCACTGCCGCGGAGCCGTCGCCGATCGCCTCGGCCACGAGCCTGCCGACGCATGGAGAGTGACCGACCCATGCCACGCGTGCAGCATCCTGCTGTACGGTCCACTCCACGATGGCGTTCCAGTCGGCTGACGGCGCCAGGGCCTCGAGTGTCACTACCGGAGGCGTGCCCGGAAGCTCGTCGGCAAGAATCTCGGCGGTCTCGTGGCAGCGGACAAGTGGGCTCGTGGCAATGAGGTCGATCTCGAGGCCGGCGTCGATGAGCCGACGCACCATCCGGGCGAATCGCTTGCGACCCTTCGGCGTGAGACAACGGCTGCGGTCATCGCCATCGGCGGCGGCATCTTCGGCGAGAGCGTGACGGACGACAAAAAGCCGAGTGGTGAGTGTGGGCATGCATTGATTGTCGGTCGCCGGCGCGGTTCCGGCAAGCGCGAAAGAACGTCAGACCCTCCGCCAGATGGCATCCTTGGGAATGCCCGCGGTCTCGATGGCCGCGGCCGCATCCCGCCACCAGCGGGCGGCGTCGACCGGATAGCCTGCCGTGGCCGCGAGCCCTGGCACGCGTTCACCCCAATACTCGTTGAACGCGAGCATCGACAGCTCACGGACATACTTTGCCGTCATGCTTGCGACGGCCACTGGCACGCGGGCCTCGCCCCCGACGGTGAATTCGATCGAGCCCGCTGGCGGGAGTGAATAGCGACTGGACGTGGCGGTCTCCTCGAGCGGCCGCACGAGCGGCAGGCCGAAGGCGCGGCCGACGAGCGGGGCGTAGCGGCGACGGCCGCCGTGACGGTCGCACCAGATGAGGCAGTGCTCGTCTGGCTCGGCAAGCATGGCGAGGGCTGCCGCCAGCTCGAGCGTCGCCTGCGAGAGGATGTCGCTCTTGTTGAGGCCCGAAGCGAGCATCGCGTTGAACTCTGCCGGCTGGATGACACGGCATCGCACGGCCAGGAGCCAGGCGCCCGCGTCCTCGAGCGACGCGGCGATGGTCATCGCGTGGTCGCGGCAAGACGGCTCGTGGCTGCATCGGGGAAGCGCGAGCTGCGCGCGCACCGCCACGTCGGGAGGTTCCGTATTCCCGCCGGCATCGATCACCGCGGCGAGTGTCGGCCAGTTTGTCGGTGGCGCGTGATCGGTGGCGGCGAGCGTCACGGCGATCAGGGCACCGTGCTCGAGCGCTCCCAATCCCGCGCCGCCACGATAGATTTTTTTGGAGTCGCCCCAGAGACCCGGCGCGGCGGTTGCGACAGCCGATGCAACGTGCGCCTCGGCGGTCGCCCCATCAGCCGTGATCCTCCAGGCGGTGGCCGCGATGACGAGTGGCCCGAGGTTCGGGCCGTAGCCAGCCTCGTCGGTGCCGATGACAAGCGTCACGATGCCGCTCCATGTCCGCCGTGTGGCCACTGGCGACAGTATTCATAGATCGCCACGGCTGTGGAGGTGGCGGCATTGAGGCTGTGGGGCATGCCGGCCATCGGGATTTCAGCCACGCGGTCAAGGCGTGCCAGTTCCTCGGGCGTGAGCCCGGTGCGTTCATTCCCGATGACGAGGGCCGTGCGGGCTGCAAACGAGAACGTGAAGAGCGATTCGGAGTAGGTCGCCTGCTCGAGGCCCACGATCTCAAAACCGTCGGCGCGGAGCCGGTCGAGCACGGGTGGCAGGCTGCGATGAACGTCGATCGTCACAGCCTCCGCTCCATCGCGAGCGATCCGACCATGAATGCCGGCGGCACCGCAGGCGATCACGCGACGGATGCCGAAGCAGCCGCAGCTGCGTACGATGTGGGAGAGATTCACGTGGCTCCGCATCACCGCGCAGGCCACGACGAGCTCGCGGGGTTCCACGAGTGGCTCGGGAGGTTTATGACGAATGTGCTCGAAGCGTAGCATCGTGGAGTGGCGGCGAGGTCGTGGATCAGTCTGGTCGCGCGTGGGCAGGGATGGAATGGCATGGCTCATGGCGGCGGTGCTGCTCGCATCAGCCTGCGGCCCAGCCCCTTCGCCACCTGCCGCGTCGCAGCCAGCCGCGTCCGCAGTGAGCGTACAGCTCGTCGATCACGACGGCCTCATGGCCGAGGTCCATCGGCATCGCGGCAAGGTCGTCGTGCTCGACTGCTGGAGCACGTCGTGTCCGCCGTGTGTCAAGGAGTTTCCTGGGCTTGTGGCGCTCGCCGCGGCGCATCGTGAGAACATCGTCTGCATGTCGCTGGCCATCGAGTATGACGGCATCGGCACGCCGGAAGAGGTCATGCCGCCGGTCAAGACGTTCCTCGACAAGGTCGGTGCCAGCACCATCACGAACTTCATCGCCTCCGACGAGGCAGACATCCTCTACCGCAAGCTCGACCTCGCGAGTGTGCCGGCCGTTTCCATTTGGAAACCAGATGGGACGCTCGCGATCCGGTATGACGACGACATGGCGGCCCGCACGCTCGGGCGGCCGTTTACGTACGCCGACGTCGGGGACACCGTTGCGGCGATCGTGGCCGAAGGTGATTCCGTACCGTGATGCATCAGGCCTTTCGGCCTGTGGACGGCGAGGGCTACACTCGGTGAGATCGTGTGCCCAAGCTCCCGGTGGACACGATGACCCTCGGAGTGAGTGACCTGATGGCGAGTCAATCCAACGCCTCCACGACTGGCATCTCGTCCGCCGCCGACATCATGCAAAACCCGCTCGGTGGGGGCCGGGAGACAGTCGAGTCGATCGTTGTGGCATTTGTCCTCGCCCTCTTGTTTCGCACGTTCGAGGCCGAAGCATTCGTGATTCCGACCGGCTCGATGGCCAATACGCTCATGGGCCGTCACCGCGATCTTGTCTGCGAGACCTGCGGCACTTCGTTTCGCGTCGGGGCGAGCACAGAGCTCGATGATGCGGCATGCAGGCTCAACCCCCGGGCCTTCTTGAACGCAGCGCGATGCCCGGGCTGCGGCGCGGTCATGCGGCTCACCGATGACGGGGGCCGCTACAAGCATGAGTATCCACCGTTCGCCGGCGATCGGATCATCGTCGAAAAGTTTGCCTACGATTTCGTCGATCCCTCACGATGGGATGTCATCGTCTTCAAGTATCCTGAGGATGCACGCACCCACTACATCAAGCGGCTTGTGGGTCTGCCTGGCGAGACGGTCTTCATATCGGGCGGTGATATCTGGACCAGCCTCGACCAGGAAGATCCCGCGATTGCCCGCAAGCCTCCCGACCGGATGCGGGCGATGCTCCAGACAGTGAATGACAGCCAGCATGTGGCCGAGCCCTTGCGAAAAGCCGGATGGCCTGACGCCTGGAGCGACTGGTCGAGCGAGGGGACGGAGCCCCGCTGGACGACGACGGATAGCGGCCGGTCGTTCATGGTTGCTGCCGGTGAGCCGGCTTCCCTCCGCTGGCGGCGTTTCGTGCCGCTGGACTGGGAGCCAGGAAAGCCTCCAGCGAGACCAGAGCCCGTACTTGTCGGGGACTTCCAGCCCTACAACCAGAGCCCCGACTTTGTCGGTCTTCATCGCAGCCGCGAGTTGGGTGTGATGCTCGACGGCGGCCATTGGGTGGGTGACCTCGCCGTCGAGTGCGTGCTCGAGAGCACCGATGGCGCCGGTGTCGTCACGCTTGATCTTGTGGAAGCTGGGCTGCGGCATGCTTGCACCATCGATCTGGCCACGGGCAAAGCCACGTTCTCACGGGCTGGCGCCGTGCTCGCTACCGCGACCACACCCGTCCGTGGTGAGGGCCGCTGGCAGATCTTGTTTGCCAATGTGGACGATGAGATCTCGCTCGCCATTGATGGGCGGCGGGTGACGGTGGACGGCGAGACGACCTGGACACGGAGCTTCCGGGAAGCCGCTGAAGCGAGGCCGGTGGTGCGAAAGGGGCAGCCGGGTGAGACCGAGCCCGATGACTTGGCGCCCGTGGGGATCACCGTGGCTGGTGGAAGCATGAAGGTCACCGACCTCGCGGTGCTTCGTGACATCTATTACATCGCGTCCGATACCCAGGCTGGACTCGTGGGCCGCGAAGCCGAGGAGCCATTCCTCGAGTTCCCACTTTTTGAAGACCAATTTTTTGTGCTGGGCGACAACTCGTCTGCCAGCAAAGACGGCCGGGCTTGGGGCACACGAGAGCAACCTCTTCACCATGTCGATCGGCGGCTGCTGGTGGGTCGTGCCCTCGTCGTGTTCTGGCCCCATGCCGTGCCGACGTCGTGGAATGTCAAAGTTGCCGAGCGTTGTGGCTGGGAACTGCGGTTGCCCTTCCTGCCCAACTTCGCGAGGATGCGATTCGTGAAGTGACGCGGCCGGCAGAGGCCTTTCAACGGCTCACGCGAGGTGCAGAGATGTCGCTTTTGTCGGTCGAGGGCCTCGTGAAGAACTACGGCCGCCGCCGTGTGGTGGACGGCGTGGATTTTCATGTCGAAACCGGCGAGATCGTCGGCCTGCTCGGGCCCAACGGGGCCGGCAAGACGACGAGCTTCCGGATGACCTGCGGCATGGTGATCCCCGACGCCGGGACCGTGCTCCTCGACGACGCTGATGTGACCGACTGGCCGATGTACAAGCGGGCCCGCGACGGCGGCATGGGCTATTTGGCTCAGGAGCAGAGCGTGTTCCGCAAGCTCACCGTGGAGCAAAATCTGCTGGCGATCATGGAGCTTGTGGGGATGGCCCCCAAGGAGCGCAGGCGGCGGTGCGAGGAGCTGCTCGAACAGTTTGATATCGCACGGATTCGCCGCTCGAAGGCCCACTACATTTCCGGTGGTGAAAAGCGTCGGCTCGAGATTGCCCGCTGCCTCGTCACCGAACCACGGATCATTCTCTTAGACGAGCCCTTCACAGGCATCGACCCGGTGACGATCCATTCGATCCAGAAGATCATCCAGGGGCTTCGGGACGACGGCATTGCGATCCTGATTACCGACCACCGTGAGCGGGAGACGCTCGCGATTACCGATCGCAGCTATGTGATCCGTGCCGGCAAGGTGCTCTGCCACGGCTCGGCCGAGGAAGTGCTCAATCACCCCGACGCCAAGAAGTATTACTTCGGCGAAAGCCACGGCGTCACCGCGGCGTAGCGGATCTCGCGAGCCCGGAGGTGACGGGGGCTCGACCCAGGGGCCAGGCTCTTTTTCCGGTAGGAAAACCGCCGGCCCCGCTCTGGTCCCAGGCACCTGGTAGGCGGGCGTTGGTTTTCGGAATCCTCAGGATTTTTGAGGGATTGACCTTCTTTTTAGTAAGGACTATCCTGCTCTCCGTCTTGGTTTCAGCCGAATTGGGAACGCTACTGCACGCACCCCCCGTCCGTTGTCGTTTTGAAACGATCGTGACGGCAATCTGACCGGCCATTCGAAGTGCGGAGCTCGCTCCGCCATTTCGCCGGTGGTGCTGCATGAGAGGCTGGGCTGACGCCTATCTCCCAGCGGCGGGTGTTGCCTTCTTGATCGTTTCGCGGCGTGTGGCCCGTGCTTTCCACAGCCCACGCGCCAGCGACTGACCGGACGCACCGTTCTTCGAAGCCTTTCGTCTCTGGGAGGCACATGGATCGAACCCACGTTCTGGTGTGGGCGCGATCAATCTTCCTTCGAGAGCGTGTTTGGGGGGTGAGCAAAACGATGTGTGAACAAGGGGGATGTGTGAACAAGGGGTGAGCCTCGAATCGGTTTCGTGGGGGATACGGGGAAGAAGATTGCGAATGTGCGAATTGAACTCCTGGAGGGGAACAGACATGGTGAGGCGAGCAGTCATGACGGGTCGCGTTCGGTGGGGCAGGTCTCTTGGTGTTCGTGTACGGCGATGCGTGTCGCTGCTACTCGTCATGGTCCTGTTGGCTCCCCCCGCGTGGGCGGCCCCGCCGGCCCCCCAACTGAGCTCTCGATCGGGGGCGGCCTACACCCTCTTTCTCAACTTCAGCGGGTTTACCTGGAACAACGACTGGAGCAGCAAGGCCGGGGATCAGATCCCTGGCACGGTCCCCGCGTATACCACCGACGGCGATGCCACCACGTTCACGGGCACAGAACTCAGGTACATCGAAGAAGTCTGGTCCCGCGTGGCTGAAAAGTTCGCCGCGTTCAACGTGAACGTCACGACCGTCGATCCTGCGACGGCTGGCCTCACCGATGCCGATCGCCAGGCCTTCTACAACGGACAGGCCAAAATGATGCACACCGTCATCGGTGGCAACAGCTCGTGGTACGGTTCCCTCGCCGGTGGCGTGTCATACGTCGGCGTGACGAGTACCAGTTGGGGTTCGACCTCGCCCTACCACCTGAACTGGGTGTTCCCGAACGGATCGACCAGCACCACGCGCCTCGCCGAGACCACGACCCACGAGAACGGGCATGGCCTCGGGCTCAGTCACCAATCGGACTGGAATGGCAGCCTCGTCACCGAGTACAGCGATGGTAGCGGAGGGGCATCGGCCCCCGCGCCAATCATGGGAAACAGTTATTCGGCCTCGCGCGGCCTCTGGTCGGTGGGCACCAAGTACGACGGCGTTTTGCAGAATGATGTCGGCGTGCTTCTCGCGAATCCGAGCCTCACCGTCGTGGATTCCGGGATCGGACACACGCAGGGAGCGGCGACGGCGCTCACGGGCATCAATGGCACGATTGACTTCACACTTGGCAAGGGCGGCATCACGACCGTCTCGGGTCAGGCGAACCCTGATCCGACGAACCTCGCCCACTACACGGAGGACTACTGGTCCTTCACGACCACCGGCGGCACGGTCACGCTGAACGCGATCTCAGGACGGTCCACGATCACGTCGGGCGTGGCAGACCCCGGCAAGACTCTTGACGCGAAATTGACCATTCTCGACAGCCTCGGCTCGACCGTCGCCACCACGACCTATTCCGCCGGGCAGCTTGATGCCACGATCAGCCAAAGCCTGGCGCCTGGCACGTACTTCGCGAAAGTTTCGACGACCAATGGCTCGGATGGCAGTGGCACTGGCCTCACGGACACGAGCTACACCACGCGAACGTTCTTTGACATCGGTTCCTACTTCCTGACCGGCAGCATCCCCGGGCTCAATAGCGAGACCGTCCGCTACTGGGACAACAACGGCTCCACGGGTGGCTTTGGGACCGCAGCCGGCACGTGGGCTGCCTCGACAACCGGCAATGGCTCGCAGGGCTGGAGCGCCGCTTCGGGCGGCAACGTCACCCCCGGCACCGCGAGCGTCGCCACCGTCGACAGCGTGCACTTTGGATCCAATGTCGACGGGCTTGCCACGGGGACCGTGACAGTCTCCGGGGCCGTGAGCGCCAACCGCATCACATTTGGCTCGGCGTCCGGGGCCATCATGATCTCGGGCGGCACGATCACGCTCGCGAGCATGACGCCAACCATCACCGTCAACAACACGACCAATACGATCGCGTCGGCAATCGCGGGTTCGGCCGGTCTCGTGAAGGCCGGCACCGGCACGCTGGTCCTGTCTGGCAGCAGCAACTACACCGGGCCGACCACCGTGTCTGCCGGCTCGCTCGTGCTCTTCGGAAGTGCCAGTCTTTCCGATCTCGGTGCGGTCAGTACGTCTGCCAGCGGTGCGACCCTCGATATCAGCGGGATTTCCGCGAGCAGTGAGACCGTCGGCTCGATCACGGGCGCCGCCGGATCGGCGATCGTGCTGGGGTCAAAGAATCTCACCATCGGCGGCGTTTTGGCGAACACCACCTATGCCGGCGTGATTTCCGGGGTCGGCGGTTCACTGACGAAGTACAGCCCGGGCACCCTGACACTCTCCGCATCCAACACCTACACGGGCAATACGACGATCAGCGG
>CAYZHH010000031.1:15991-18978 GCA_964478275.1 uncultured Candidatus Kuenenia sp. | reverse complement strand
GAACGGGCTCGCCCAACGACCCGCCGCCCCCTCGCTCGCGCGAGGGGCTTTTATGGAGCCACAAGGCGGACGGGCCAGGCTCGGCGACGCGCCAAAACGGGGCGACTCGTCGAGTGCCCCCGGAGCCGGTATAACTAGACCGCCGAAAGGCAGCCGGCCGGAGGTGTCCTTCACCCCCGGCTTTTTTCAGAGCAGACTTTGTGACGAATTTCACGAAGTCGTTTTCTGCGGCCGAATTTCGTGGTTTTGATCCCGGCTTCCGTCCCCGAGTCGCCTTGGTCCTTATGGACGCGATCCTCCCGGTCCTCCTGTTTGTCGCGATCGCAACGGCGGTCTCGGTGGGGCTTGTCGTGGTGGCCGAGCTGATCGGCCCACGCCGCTCGGGGGCCGTCAAGGAAATGCCGTACGAGTGCGGCATGGACCCGGTCCACGACACGCGGCGGCGGTTCGACGTGCGGTTCCATCTCGTGGCCATCACGTTTCTCGTCTTCGATGTCGAGTTGCTCTTTCTCTATCCGTGGGCTGTGGCCAGTCGCTCGCTGGCGGGTATCGATGCCGCCGTGGCCGATGGGCTCGTCTCTTCCCGCGGTCTCGTATTCGGGGGCGCCATGCTCTTCACGGCCTTGGTGATCGTGGGCTTCGCCTATGACTGGCGCAAGGGGGTGTTCCGATGGCGGTAGCCGATGGTGCAAAACTTCAGCTCCCCGAGAACGTCGTGGTGAGTCGCCTCGACGCCTTGGCCAGCTGGTGCCGAAAGAACAGCCTCTGGCCGATGCCGTTTGCCACGGCCTGCTGCGGCATCGAGCTCATGGCCACCGGCGCGAGCAAGCACGACCTGGCCCGGTTCGGTGCCGAAGTTTTTCGATTTAGCCCTCGCCAGTGCGATCTCATGATCGTGGCTGGCCGGGTCGTGATGAAGATGCTCCCGGTGCTTCAGCGGATTTGGCTCCAGATGCACGAGCCCAAGTGGTGCATCTCGATGGGCGCCTGCGCCAGCACAGGCGGTGTGTTCGACACCTATGCCGTCGTGCAGGGCATCGACCGATTCATCCCTGTGGACATGTATGTGCCCGGCTGCCCGCCGAGGCCCGAGCAGCTCATCCAGGCAATCATCGACCTCCAGGACAAGATCCAACGCGAGGGCACGATTACCGGCCGGGAGTTCGACACCGCCAGCCGCCAGGCCCGGAAGCGAGCCCTCGTGGAAATCGTCAACCCGATGGCGCTCGATGCCTCCCGCAACCCTGTGCTCCAGCGCGAGCTTGCGGCCGAAGCCGAATCCTTTGTTGCCGGTTCTTGAGACCCCGAGGTAACCGCTCCCATCACGATGCCCTTCACTCCCCCACCTGTCGATGACGTGCTGGCAGCGCTCACGGACCGCTTCGGTGGGATCGAGTCGTCGGTGTTCCGTGGCCAGACGCGAGTGATCGTGCCGGCCGAGCAAGCTTTCGAGATGCTCGGCGTCTTGAAGGATCACGGGTTTGATTTGCTAGTGGATGTCACCTGCGTCGATTACCTCGAATACCGCGACGCGCCGATGCAGATGCCCGCCTGCGCTGGCCATCGGTACGGCCTCGTCTATCTCCTCGCATCGACGACCACGAACCAGCGGCTCACGGTGCGCGTGTTCGTCGACGATCCTGAGCCGACGGTCCCGAGCGTCGTGTCGCTCTGGGAGGCAGCCAACTGGCTCGAGCGCGAGGTCTGGGATCTTTTTGGGATTCGGTTCGAAGGCCATCCCGATCTCCGGCGGCTCGTGATGCCCGAGGAGTTCACGGCCCACCCACTGCGGAAGGACTATCCGCTCCAGGGCCGCGGTGAACGCCACAACTTTCCTGTTATCACCCGCGACCATAGCTAGCCCATGTCCATCGCCCCGCCCACCTACGAGTCGTTCCGCGTGCCCGAGGCCGCAACACGGAGCGAGGACTATCTCTGGACGCTCAACTTCGGACCGCAGCACCCGGCCACGCACACGACACTGCGGATTGTCTTGAAGCTGGAGGGCGAGCGGGTGGTGGATGCGCTCCCCGAGATGGGCTACCTCCACTCGGGCTTCGAGAAGCTCGGCGAGCACCTCACGTTCAACCAATACGTGACGGTCACCGACCGGATGAACTACATCTCACCGATGGCCAACAACGTGGGCTGGCACCATGCTGTCGAGACGCTGCTCGGCATCGAGCTGACGCCCCGCTGCAAAGTGATCCGTACGATCATCGCCGAGCTGGCCCGGATCAGCGATCACCTTCTCTCTAACGGCGCCGTCGGCCTCGACACAGGCGCGTTCACCTTCTTCCTCTACGGCTTCTATCAGCGCGAGGTGATCTATGACATCTTCGAGACGCTCTGCGGCGCCCGGTTCACCAACTCGTACACGCGAGTGGGTGGGCTCTCGGACGATGCTACGCCGCTCGTCATCGAGAAGATTCGCGCGTTTGTGAAGACCTTTCCGAAAACACTCAACGACATGGAACGGCTGCTCACGCGGAACCGTATCTTCGTTGACCGTACGAAGGGCGTGGGCGTGCTCACGAAGGACGAGGCGATTCACCGTGGCGCGACCGGGCCGGTGGCCCGTGCCAGCGGTGTCACGCGGGATCTCCGCAAGGATGAGCCCTACCTCGCCTACGCCGACTACGACTTCAAGGTCTGCTGTGCGACGGCGGGCGACTGCTACGCCCGGTATCTCGTTCGGATGGAGGAGTTGCGGGAGAGCCTCCGGATCGTGAGCCAGGCGATCGAGAACATCCCAGCCGGCCCCGTCAATGTGGGCATCGACGAGCGAACAGCCCTGCCCACGAAGCAGCAGGTCTACTCCACGATCGAGGGCACGATCTCTCACTTCGAGCTCTCGATGAGCAATCGCGGCTTCGAGGTGCCCTACGAGGAGTCGTACGCGGCGACCGAGGCCCCCAACGGCGAGCTCGGCTTCTATCTCGCAGGTGACGGCAACGACACCGCCTACCGCGCCCGCTGCCGGCCGC
>CAYZHH010000031.1:0-15981 GCA_964478275.1 uncultured Candidatus Kuenenia sp. | reverse complement strand
GCCGCCGAGCGTGCTTCATTTTGCTATGTTTCCGCACCTCATCCGAGGGCACACGCTCTCCGACGTGGTGGCGGTGCTCGGCAGCCTCAACATCATCGCCGCGGAGCTCGACCGATGATCGCTCAAGGACGTCGCGTGATCACTGCGGAGATGGTGGCTGCGATCGAGGCCCTCGCGCCGCGCTATCCCAACCGGAGAGCCCTCGTGCTGCCGGCGCTGCATATCGTGAATCGGGAACTGCTGCACGTGCCGCTCGACGCGGTGGTCGATATCGCAGCCCTGCTCGGGTTGGCCCCGGCCGAAGTGCAGGACACGCTCACCTTCTATGAGTTTTTCCATCAGAAGAAGCCGCATGGAAAAGTACGGGCATTCGTGTGCCGATCGATCGCGTGTGCCCTGCGGGGGGGCGACGAGCTCCTCGAGCATCTCTGCCACGCCAAGGGCATCCGGCCGTACGAAACCACGCCCGACGGCGAGCTGACAATCGAGCCGGCCGAATGCCTCGGGGCCTGCGATTTCGCGCCGTGCATTCTGGCCAACGATGATCTGCTCAAGAACCTGACGCCCGAGGCCGCTGAGATCGAGCTCGCAAAACCACGTGCGAGGGCCACCTGAAATGACACCGTTCAAGCCCGTGCTCCTCGAAGCGGTTGGCGTGCCCGAGGGGTACACCCTCGCGAGCTATCGCTCCCGTGGCGGCTACGCGCCGCTCGAGACAATCCTGCGCGAAAAGCAGCCGCTCGATGTCGTGGAGATGGTGAAGTCGTCGGGCCTGCGAGGCCGCGGCGGCGCCGGCTTCTCGACCGGCCTCAAGTGGACGTTCCTACCGAAGGATCATCCGGGGCCGATCTATCTCTGTGTCAACGCTGACGAGAGCGAGCCGGGCACGTTCAATAATCGGCTTCTGATGGAAGACGATCCGCATCAGGTCATCGAAGGGATCATTCTCTCCTCCTTCGCCACGCGGGCCACCACCGCCTACATCTACGTCCGCTACGAATACCCTGAGTCGTGGAAACGCCTCCAGGCCGCCATCGACGAGTGCTATGCCGCCGGCCTGCTCGGCAAGAACATCCTCGGCAGTGGCTTTTCGCTCGACATCTACCTTCACCGCGGTGCGGCCGCCTACATCTGCGGTGAGGAGACCGGGCTTATCGAAAGCCTCGAGGGCAAGCGAGCCTGGCCGCGAATCAAGCCGCCGTTCCCGGCGATCGAAGGCGTGTTTCGCAAACCGACGGTCGTTAACAACATCGAAACGATGGCCTGCGTGGCGCAAATTGCCCGTCGCGGCGTCGAGTGGTTCAAGTCGATCGGTGTGCCCGCCAATCCGAACAACCCTCGTGATCCCGGCTCCTACGGCCCCAAGCTTTACTGCCTCTCCGGCCATGTCGAGAAGCCGGGCTGCTACGAAGCGCCCCTCGGCATCACGCTCCGCGAGCTCGTGGACCACTACGGCGGCGGCGTGTGGAAGGGCCGCAAAGCCAAGGCGGCGATCCCGGGTGGCATCTCGATGGGTCTCTTCACCGAGGCCGAATTCGACACGCCGCTCGACTTCGCGGGTCCTGGGCGGGTCGGCTGCCTCGGCCTCGGCACGGCCGCCGTCGTCGTGCTCGACGAGACCGTGCGCATGGTCGACTTTCTCTACAACTCCTGCCGGTTCTTCGCCCATGAGTCGTGCGGCCAGTGCACGCCCTGCCGCGAGGGCACAAGCTGGAGCCTGCGGATGCTCGAGCGAATCAGGGCCGGCAAGGGTCGGCTCAAGGATCTCGATCTTCTCCTCGAGCTTGGCAACACGATGGGCATGATGCCCGGATCCACGATCTGTGGCCTGGCCGACGGCGCTGCCTGGCCGATCAAAAACGCCATCAACAAGTTTCGCGATGAGTTCGAGGACACCATCAAGCGGACCAACCCTGAGGGCTGGATGGTAACCGACCCCGTGCCCGCCCTCGCGATCGTGGGAGCCCACTGATGCCGGTCGTCATCGTCGACGGACAAGAGATTGAGATCGGAGCCGACGAGCGGCTCAACTGCATCGAGGCTGCGCGGCGTGCGGGCAAAGAGATTCCGCATTACTGCTGGCATCCGGGGCTTTCGGTGGTCGCGAGTTGCCGAATGTGCTTGATCGAGACGGGCCAGCGGGATGCCGCGACGGGCAAGGTCTCGATGGTGCCCAAGCTCGTACCCGGCTGTCAGACACCGGTCAAGGATGGCACGGTGATCGTCACCGAAAGCGAGACGGTGAAGGAGAGCCGGGCCCGCGTCGAAGAGGCCCTCCTGATCGACCACCCGATCGACTGCCCGATCTGCGACAAGGCAGGCGAATGCTTGCTCCAGGACTACCACTTCGAGCATGGCCAGCCGGAGCGTCGTGCCGACCTCCATCCTTTCACGAGTCGCAAGCGGGATGTCGGCCCCACGATCAGCCTTTTCGTGGACCGCTGCATCATGTGTACCCGCTGCGTGCGGTTCACTCGCGAGGTGTCGGGCACCGGCGAGCTCATGGTGACGAACCGTGGGGCGAAGGAAGAGATCGACGTCTTTCCTGGTTTCCCGCTCGACAACAAGCTCGCTGGCAACGTCGTCGACCTCTGCCCCGTGGGGGCGCTTGGCGACAAAGACTTCCTCTACAGCCAGCGGGTCTGGTTCATGAAGCGGGAGGCCAATGTCTGCGGCGGCTGCGCGGCCGGCTGTTCGATTTGGACCGAGCAGAACCAAGACACGGTCTATCGGCTCAAGCCTCGTGAGAATCCCCACGTCAACACCTGGTGGATGTGCGACGACGGCCGCTACGGCTGGCACCATCTCCACGATGAGTCGCGGATCTTGGATGCCCAACACCGTGCGGCCGGCGGGGGTGAAGGGAATGGCCATGCCGAAACGGCCTTCCAGCCGGTTGAGTGGGCCGACGTCGTCACCCGTCTGCGGGCCGATCTCGAAAAGGCCGGACGCTTGGCCGTGGCCGTCTCCCCAATGCTTACCGTCGAAGAAGCCTGGCTGCTCTGTGGCGTCGCGCGGTCGATCGACTCGAGTGCCTTTCTGGCCCTCGGGTATGTCCCCGTCGAGGGTAACGACGAGTCATTCCCGGGCGGCTTCACGATCCGCGGCGAAAAATGCCCCAACCGCAAGGGCGTGGAGGAAGTCCTCGCAGCGTTTGGAGCCAGTGGCAAAACTTGGTGTGATCTTGTCGCCCATATCGCGGCCGGCCATGCCGACGCAGCCTGGATCACAGCCGGATATCCCAAGGCGTGGATCGACGAGCCGGCCGCTGCGGCGTTCGCTGGCCTGTGTTGCCTCGTCGTTCAAGATCTCTTCGATTCGCCACTCATGGCCCATGCCACATGGCGGCTGCCGGCTGCCGGCTTTGCCGAACGGGCAGGCACGTGGGTGAACATCGCCCACCGTGCCCAGAGCTTCCGGCAGGCCATTCGTCCTCCGGCGGGTGTCTGGCCCGAGGGTCGTCTCTTCTGGAACATGCTCGGTCGCCGAGGCCTCTACAACCCGACAGCCGTCCGCAACGAGGTCGCCGAATCGTCCGCGGCGTTTGCGGCGATCGGCGGTGAGATGCCCGCGACAGGTGTCGATCTCCGCGTGAGGCAACTCGCATGAGCGATCTTCTTCCTTCCACCGCCACGCTCGTCGCACTCATTAAGATCGCCGCGCTCATCGGCGGCCTCATGACGGCGGCGGCCTATCTCGTGCTCGTCGAGCGATGGATGGCCGCGTGGGTGCAGGACCGCAAGGGGCCTAACCGGGTCGGCATCCCGCTCACGAAGATCCGTCTCTTCGGCCTTGGCCAGCCACTCGCCGACGGCCTCAAGATCATTCTCAAAGAAGACTTCACGCCGAAGCATGTGGACAAGGTGCTCTACGCCGCCGCACCGCTCATGCTCCTCGCTGCGTCGCTGGCCATCTTCGCCGCGATCCCGTTTGGCAGTGCGCTCCCCCCGATCCCGGCGCTGGGGCTTACCGCTGAAGAGCCGTTGCTCGTGGCCCCGAATCTCGACGTCGGCGTGCTCTGGGTCTTTGCCCTCTCGAGCATCGCGGTGTATGGCGTCCTGCTTGGCGGCTGGGCGAGCAACAACAAGTACGGCTTCTTGGGTGGGCTTCGAAGTAGTGCTCAGCTTGTGGCCTACGAGATCCCACTCGGCCTCGGACTCCTCGGGGTCGTGCTGGCGGCAGGCTCGCTCAGGCTCGATCGGATCATGGATGCGCAGGCTTCGACCGGCATCTGGTACGTCTTCGCCCAGCCACTCGGTTTTGTCGTCTTTCTCATCGCGAGCTTTGCCGAAGCGGCCCGTCTTCCCTTCGACCTTCCGGAAGCGGAGCAGGAGCTGGTCGGCGGGTATCACACGGAATACTCCGGGATCAAGCTCCTGCTGTTCCTTGTGTCGGAATTCCTCCACATGGTCACGGCGGCGTTTCTGATCGTGATCATGTTCCTCGGCGGCTGGCACCTGTGGGGAATCACGGGCTCGGGCCCAGTCGAGACCTGGTGGATCGCGATCATTCGCTTCCTGGTTCTCTCAGCCAAGATTTTTGGTGTCATCCTGTTCTTCATGCTCGTCCGCTGGAGCTGGCCACGGTTTCGGTTTGACCAGCTCATGAGCCTGGCCTGGAAGGTGATGCTGCCGCTGGGCTTGGCCAACCTCGTCACGGTGGCGGCCGTCGAGGAGTTTCGACCGCAGCTCGTCGAGGCGCTTGGCGCAGGAACCGCCGGCTGTGTCGCCATCCTCATTCCGTGGGGCGTGTTCTTTGGCGGCTGGATTGCGGCTGGTCTCCTCACCCCCTCGGGTGTCGACAACGCGCCGATTCGTACGCACGGGCCGCTCGATGTCGAGCATGAATTGGTGGAGACCTGAGATGAAACCAACCGATCCGGCAATCACATGGATTGAAGACAAGCCGCTGAACCTCGCCGAACGGCTCTACCTGCCGCTCTTCCTGCAGGGGCTCACGACAACCGCCCGCCATCTGGTGAGCCCGAAGGTGACCGTGAGCTTTCCTGATGAGCGGCCTGTCGTCGGCAACCCGCTCATCTATCGCGGCGTCCATCGGCTCAACCGCGATCCCGAGGGGCGGGTGAAGTGCGTCGCCTGCTTCCTCTGTGCGACCGCATGCCCGGCCCATTGCATCGACATCGTCGCGGCCGAGAGCCCATGGCCCGACCGTGAGAAATACCCCGAGTCGTTCCAGATCGACGAACTGCGGTGCATTTTTTGTGGCATGTGCGAAGAGGCCTGCCCCGTGGATGCCATCGAGCTGACGAGTCTTCTCGATCTCACCGGCAAGAGCCGCGAAGAAATGATCTTCGATAAGGAAAAACTCCTGAGCGTGTACGACAGAACGAAAGACACAGAGCCCATGAAGTCGGCCGCCATGGGAGGCACGCTGTGATGCAGGATGGCATTTCCGCCACCGGATCGCTTCTCGCCGTCGCCGTTGGCTGCGCTGCCGCGAGCGTATGGCTGTTGCTGCCGCGAGGGGAGAGCGGAGCCCGTGAGTATTCGTCCCGCCGGTTTGGCACGCTGCTCGGCATCGTGGCCCTCACGCTCTTCGTCGCGACCGGACATCGGCTCGGTGGCATCGGTGAAGAAGTGACTTTTCTTGTCGTGGCTCTCGTGGCCGTGGTCGGAGGGGCTGCAACAGTCGTGACCCGCTCGCCCGTCTACTCCGCCATTTGGTTCGCGCTGGCCGTGGCCGGCGTGGCAGGCGTCCTCCTCGTCCTCGGGGCGCAGTTCTTGGGTGTGGCGACGATCGTGGTCTACGCCGGCGCGATCCTTGTCATGTTCCTCTTCGTGCTCATGCTCGCCCAACCCACGGGCATGGCCGCCTATGACCGCGTCTCCAATGAGCCGCTGCTTTCGGCGGTCGCCGGGGCTGTTCTCCTCGGGTTGCTCACGCTCTTCATTGGCCGGCTCTCCGCTGGTCCGGCAACATGCTGTGCGGTGCCTTCGAAAGCGAAGGCGCTGGCGGGCAGCACGACGCCCGTGGCGCCGTCGCCTCCAGCAGATTCCACCGGCAGTGACCCGCTCGCGGCCGACCATGTCGCCCGGCTGGGTGGTGAGCTCTTTGGCCGGCATCTCTTGGCCGTCGAAGCTGCTGGGGTGTTGCTGCTGGTCTCACTCATTGGCTCGATCGCGATCGTCTCGCGGACGCCTGCCGAAGACGGCGCCGGCCTCGTCGCTCGGAGGGCCGGCCCGTGACTCCTGCCCCACTTGTTCTCGACGGTCTCATCGTCGGCGCGATGCTCTTCGCGATTGGCCTGGTAGGGATTCTCGCCCGTCGAAACCTCATCGTGATGTTCCTCTCCGCCGAGCTCATGCTCCAAGGGGTATCGGTCTCGCTCGTCGCCTGGAGCCGCCACCACGGCGACTGGGGCGGGCACATCCTCGTGATCTTCGTGCTCACGGTCGCGGCCTGTGAGGCGGCGATCGCCCTGGTCTTCGTGCTCCAAGCCTTCGCGCGAACTGGCAGGCTCGACGCAGCGGCATGGCAGTCGCTCCGCGAATCGAATCTCCCTCGCGTGGTTGATCGTGAACTGCCGCCCGGCGATGCAGTCGACATGAAGTTCCCCACCCTCACCCCGGCTGGCGTCGAGCCGGCCATCGACGAAGCTGCCCACCTCCAGCGGGAGCACGTGTAGAGCCCTTCGGCCTCACCTGATCACGATTCATGTTTGACCTCGACGCTTCAACGCTCCTCGTTCTTGTCCCTGCTCTGCCGCTGGTTGGGGCAATCCTCACCGTGGCGCTCGGTCGCCTCCTTGGCCCAAAGGCCCATTGGCCTGCCGTCGTCTCGATCGCCGCTGCGGCTGGCGTCGCGATCACGCTCCTCGTTGGCCTCGGCCGCGAGGTGCTCGTTGGCAACCATGGCGAGAGCGGCTCCGCGGCACCTGTTGCGTTCGAACAGATTCAGACGCTCTGGCAGTGGGCCAACGTGCCGGACGCCTACGTGCCCCCCGCTGACTCACTCGCCATCGACCTCGGCGACGACCTCGTTGCGAAGGCCGCTGGGCGGCCTGCGTCGCTGCCGTTCTCCATTGGAATCGACCTTCGCCTCGACCCGCTCACCGCGGTCATGCTCGCTGTGATCACCTGTGTTGGCCTGCTCGTGGCGATCTACTCGATCGGCTACATGCACGATGACCCTGGCTATCCACGGTTCTTCGCGCTCGTGGCCGCGTTCGTGTTCTCGATGGCGATGCTCGTGGCCGCGAGCAATTTTCTCCTGGTGTACGTGTTCTGGGAGGCGGTGGGGGCCTGCTCCTACCTGCTCATTGGCTTCTGGTTCCGAAAGCCGTCCGCGGCGGCGGCGGCGAAGAAAGCTTTTCTGGTGAATCGCGTGGGCGACTTCGGCCTCGCCGTCGCGGTGTTCCTCCTCTGGATGACCTATGGCACGCTCAATTTCCACGACTCCGCGGCGTCGGCGGTGCCCGGCATCCTCGGTATGGAGCGACTGTCCGATCCAACAGGTTACGTGGCCGGCGCGGTCGGCACGGCAATCTGTCTCTTGTTGCTCCTGGCCGCGTGTGGCAAGAGTGCCCAGTTGCCACTGCATGTCTGGCTCCCCGACGCGATGGAGGGCCCCACCCCCGCGAGCGCCCTGATCCATGCCGCCACGATGGTGACGGCGGGCGTGTACCTCGTGGCCCGCTGCGCACCGCTCTATATGGCCTGCCCGGAGGCGCTTGTCACGGTATCGATCGTGGGGGCAACCACGGCCCTCGTCGCGGCCCTCATCGGCACCGTGCAAAACGACCTCAAGCGGGTGCTCGCGTACTCCACCATCAGCCAGCTCGGCTACATGTTCGCGAGCCTCGGCACGGGCATCCTCCTGGGATTCACCGCTGGCATTTTTCATCTCGTGACCCATGCCTTCTTCAAGGCGCTTCTGTTCCTCGGAGCAGGCTCGGTGATGCACGCCATGGGTGGCGTCATCGACATGCGGCGATTCGGCGGGCTCCGCCGCGTGATGCCGATCACGGCGGCGACGTTCCTCATCGGTTCGCTCGCCCTCGCCGGGGTGGCCCCCTTCGCAGGCTTCTTTAGCAAAGACGAGATCCTCGCCGCACTCCACTCCCGCGGCTGGCCCGATGCCCACGCCGAGCATCATGGAGAGGCGTCGCACGACGCCCACGCGATCCTTGAGGTGCCGTCTCGCCCGCCGTTCAGGCTCGCAAGTGACCGCCGTACAGCGGCGACTGCTGGTGGCATTGGCCATGATGGGAGCATGGCGGCCACGTACCGCACGCTCTACTGGATGAGCCTCTTCACCGCGTTCCTCACGGCCTTTTACACGTTCCGCGCCGTGTTCATGACCTTCACCGGTCCCACGCGTGTGCCCGAAGAGGCCGGCCATCATGCCCACGAGTCGCCGCCGATCATGACGGGCCCACTCGTGGTTCTTGCCGTGGCCGCGACGGTGAGTGGCTGGCTTCTTTTCTCGACCCACTCCCTGGCCGACTTCCTCGCTGCCACACCGTCGCTGGCATGTCCGGCGGTCGCCGCCACGGCAACTCCCCACGCCTTCCACCTCGACCTCGCGATGCAAGGCACGCTCGCGGCGGCGCTCGGCATTGTCCTTGCGGCGCTCGGATACCTCGGGCGTCGCAGCGATGGCCCGCTCATGGACCGCTTCCTCGGTCCACTCGGATCCCTGTTTGCGAATCGCTTCTATGTCGATGAGATCTACGCCGCGATCATCGTGCGACCGCTCGAAATTCTCGCCATGCTGTGTGCGGCGTTTGACCGCTCCATCGTGGACGGCCTTGTGAACCTCGTCGCAGCCATTCCTTTGGCTGTCGGTGCGGCGGTCCGACGGTTTCAATCGGGCCTCATGCAGCGATATGCCGTTGCTGGTGTTCTTGGCACGCTCGTCATTGTCTTGGCGCTCGCCTGGAGCCTGCGAGCCTGACTTCCCCCCGACATTCGCCATCCTATGAACGGCTTTAGCCCCCAGTCTCACCTGATGCTGACGATCCTGACGCCCCTCCTGGGCGCGATCGTGGCGTGGGCGCTCCGCTCCCGTGGGCTCAGTGCGGTGCGGCAGAGCGCCGCAGTGACATCCCTTGTCTCGCTCGGCCTCGCTGGCTGGCTCGTGATCCGCTTCCTCGCCGAACCATCGGCCTCCGCCGGCATTCCGTTTGCCCTCATTGAGCGGCCCTGGCTCACGGGAGGGTTTTTCGATATCCGGCTGTCCCTCGGGCTTGATGGCCTTTCCCTGTGGATGTTCGGGCTCTCGGCCCTGCTGACCGTGACGGCGGTATTTGTGAGCTGGGAGGCAATCACTGACCGTCCAGTTGGCTTTTACGCGCTTCTGCTCGTGCTCGAATCGGCGATGCTCGGCGTCTTTGCTGCCCGCGATCTCTTGCTGTTCTACGTCTTCTTCGAGTTCACGCTCGTACCGCTCTTCTTCCTCATCGGCATCTGGGGGCACGAGGAGCGACGCAAGGCGGCGGTCAAGTTTTTTGTCTACACGCTGGCAGGGAGCCTGCTGACGTTCCTCGGGCTCCTCGTCATCGTGCTCTGGAACACGGCCCACACGGGAACCGTCACGTTCGACATCGAGGCACTCACCGACGCCACGATTCTTCACCCGCTCCCGATGACCGCGCAGGCCGGCTATCTCCAGATGATTGTGTTCCTCGCGCTTTTGGCGGGCTTCGCCGTCAAGGTGCCGATTGTGCCCTTCCACACATGGCTGCCACTGGCCCACGTCGAGGCACCGACCGGAGGCTCCGTCGATCTGGCAGGCGTGCTTCTCAAGATCGGCATCTATGGGTTTCTGCGCTTCTCGCTCCCGATGCTCCCCGAGGCTTCCGCCGTGGCCGCCCCGTGGCTTTTTGGGCTGGGCGTGGTGGGCATCATCTACGGGGCCCTCGTGGCTCTTGTGCAGACCGATCTCAAACGGCTTGTGGCCTACTCATCGGTGAGCCACATGGGCTACGTCGTGATGGGAATCTTTGCCCTGACGCCACTGGCCGTTGAGGGAGCGAACCTTCAGCTTGTGAATCACGGCCTCGCATCGGCCGGCCTCTTTGCGATCGTGGGCATGCTCTACGAGCGGTTCCACACCCGCAGCATCGCGAACCTCGGCGGCATCGCGGCGAAGGCTCCGTGGCTGACCGTGTTCTTCATGCTCTTTACGTTCTCGAGCATCGGCCTGCCGGGGCTCAACGGATTTGTGGGCGAGTTCATGATCCTCGCTGGCTCGTTCCAGCGAGCCTGGACTGGTGTAAGCCCAGCGTGGCAGACCCCCTACCTCGTGATGTCACTCTTTGCCGTTGCGGGTGTCGTGCTGGGTGCCTGGTACATGCTCCAGGCGGTCCAGCGGGTGTTCTTCGGGCCGTCACGGGAACCGCCACGCCACGGCGACCACGCCTCGCATGACGAGCGGCTCGATATCCGCTGGCATGAGTTCGTGGCCTTGGCCCCGCTCGCCGTCTTTGTCATCTGGATCGGCCTCATGCCACAGACCTTCTTGGCCCCTTCATCCGCAGCCGTCCGCCATGCGACCGATGACGCCTCAGCGGCTTTCGCAGCCCGCATGGCCGACGGGCAGCCGAACGGCACGATCGTTCATGAATCATCCACCGTCCCATTTGTCGCTACTCCATGACGTCGCTCGAAACCATCGGATTGCTCGCGCCCGAAATCGTCCTTGTAGGCGCGGCGCTGGTCGTCTACCTGGGCGGTGCCTTCACGGGGCTACGCCATGGCTGGCTTGTGGCGCTCGTCGGCATCGCGGGCGCCATGAGCGTGACCGCGAGCCAGCCTACGGACGGTGCCTCGGCGATCTCCGGTCCCGTGGTCATCGATAGCTTCTCAACGTTCGTCCGCTGGACGGTGCTCGGCGTCGGGGCCCTCTTGGCCCTGGTGCAGTCGGGCGACATTTTTTCGGCCGCCTCGAGCCGAAGCTCCGGGCTGCGCCGCGGTGGCACCTGCGAGGAGGCCGGCACATTCCTCGTCATGCTCGCCGGGATGTCGCTCGTTGGCGTGGCGGCCGACCTTGTGCTTCTCTTCGCTGGCCTTGAGCTCGTGTCGATCCCGACCTATGTGCTCCTGGGACTCAAGCGGACCGATGCCCGTGGTCAGGAAGCGGCTCTCAAATACTTCTTCCTGTCGCTCATCGCCTCGGCCATCTTCCTTTACGGCGCGGCCACGCTCTACGGTATCGGCGGCACGACGAGTCTTGCCGGCATCGCGGCGGTTCTTCAGTCAAGCGACGCCACCACGTCTGGGATGGCCACGATTCTCCTGCCGGTGGCCCTGGGGATGACCGTTGTTGGCACCATGTTCCGGCTCGCCGCCGTGCCGATGCAGTTCTATGCACCGGATGTCTATGAAGGCACTGGGCCTGGGAACGCGGCGATGCTCTCCACGCTCCCCAAGCTCGCTGGCCTCGTTGTGCTCGGCCGCCTCCTGGCGCTCGGCATCACGACCGCCGCGCCTACTGCTGACGGCATTGGCCCAGCCGCCCAGGCGTGGCTTTACCTCTTCTGGCAGCTCACAGTGGTGCTCGCGGCAGTGACCATGACCGTCGGGAATGTCATGGCTCTCTGGCAGAAGAACCTCCGCCGCCTCCTCGCCTGCTCGTCGATCGCCCACGCCGGCTACCTCCTTGTGGGTGTCGCGGTGGCCGCAGCCGCAGCTTCGACCCAGGCAGAGCAGCCTCTCGGCGACACCGGTATCGTCGCTGCCAGATGGACGCTCGGCCTGGGCGGCATGACAGCCTCGCTCTTCTATCTGGCCACCTATGCGCTTCCGACGATCGGCATCTTTGGCGCGGTCGCCTACCTGGGTCATCGCTGGCCCGAGTGGACGGCTGGCTCTGGGCCCCGACCGCCTCGTGACGAAATCTCCAGCGTTGACGACCTCGACGGGCTCTCCGGCACCAATCCTGTCGCTGCGTTTGCCATCGCGCTCTTTGCTCTCAGCCTTGCGGGTATTCCTCCGCTGCCGGGCTTCTGGGGCAAGCTGACGCTCGCGGCTGGTGCGCTCGAGGTTGACTGGACATCGCCGATTACCTCCGGGAGCCGGCGGGCGTGGTTCGTGTCGCTTGCCGTCATCCTCGCTCTCAATGCTGCGATCGCCGCGGCCTACTACCTTCGCATCATCGCCGCCATGTATTTCAAGAGCACGAAGCGTGGTGTGCAGGCGGACGGTGGCCTGGCAGGAGGTCTCGCGATGCTCGCCTGCCTCGTGCTCGTCTTCTTCGTGACGATCCAACCTCGGGGCCTGCTCGCCGCCGCAACCCGCGCCGGCCAGAGCCTCACCAATCCCATCCCGCCGTCAAAGACTACCGGTTCCCATGCCACAGATTGACCACGCAACCGTCACCGCCGCCCTTGCCGATATCCGTGACCCCGAGACGGGCCGACCTCTGGCTCCAACGGGTCAGTTGAAGATTGCCTCGGCCGACGCCTCGGCGATTGCGGTGGCCCTGCGGCTCACCACCCACTCGGCGATCCTCTGGAACGCCACGCGGGCGCGGGCCGAGGAGCTTCTCCGCGCGGCGTTTCCGGCGGTGCCCTCAGTCACCGTCACCATCGAGCCACACGACCGGCCACCTTCCAAGATCGGCCAGATTGGCCTCGAGGCCAAGAGCGTGATCGCGGTCGGCAGTGGCAAGGGGGGCGTGGGCAAGAGCACGATCGCGGCGAGTATCGCCATCGGGCTGGCCAGGTCTGGCAGCCGGGTCGGACTCCTCGACGCCGATGTCTACGGCCCGAGCGTGCCGCACTTGCTTGGCCTCGCCGGTCGCCCGCAGATCGAGGACGGCAAGATCGTTCCCATGACGCTTGCCATCGGCGGCGGCGAAATGCCCGTCATGAGCATGGGTTTTTTGGTTCCGGCCGGTGAGGCGGTCGTTTGGCGCGGGCCGATGCTTCATGGCGCGATCACGCAGATGCTCCGTGACACGCGGTGGGGCCCGCTCGACTATCTCATCATCGACATGCCGCCTGGCACGGGTGACATCGCGCTCACGCTCTCGCAGGTGCTGCCGCTGACGGGTGCCGTCATCGTCTGCACGCCGCAGGACGTGGCCCTGCTCGATGCGACCAAGGCGATCGCGATGTTCCGAAAGGTGAACATTCCGATTCTCGGCATGGTGGAGAACATGGCCTATTTCGCGTGCCCCGACACTGGCAAGCGCTATGACATTTTTGGTTCGGGCGGCGCGAAGCGCACGGCCCACGATCTCGACATCCCGTTCCTGGGCGAATTGCCGATCCAGATTCCGATTCGCGAGCACGGCGACGCCGGCAAAACCGCTGCCAATTACGACGATCCCGCGACCCGCTTCTACCTCGAAGCCATCTGCGAACGGCTCGTGAGCGATCTCGCCGCAGCAGCCGCTACTCGACCGCCGCTGCCGAGCCTGCCGGTACTGTAGCCGTCGGGAACGCCGCGCGCGGGCCGGTGAATAGAAAATAGGGACGGGAGCGATTTTGCCCGACGAGAACATGTGATACGACATTTTTGGTTCAGGTGGCGCGAAGCGCACGGCCCACGATCTCGACATTCCGTTCCTCGGCGAAGTGCCCATCCAGATTCCGATCCGCGAGCACGGCGACGCCGCTCGGCCGCCGCTGCCGAGCCTGCCAGTCCTCTCGCGATGGGCGCGATGGCCGCACGGCGTGGGTATACTCGGAAATCCCGCCTCTCCGAGCGACGACAGTGTCCGTATCCCCCCCAGGCCGTTGGCTCCCTCTGGTTGCCCTTGCCGCGGCATGGTGCGTTGGCGATGCACTCGTTGCGCAGGGCGTCGACTTTGCTCACGCGGTCGTGCCGCTCCTGAGGAAGCACTGCGGCGAGTGCCACACAGGCGACGCGCGGCAGGGCGGCTTCTCGATGAACTCCCGAGAGGATCTGCTTGCCGGTGGTGATTCGGGCACGCCAGGACTGATCCCTGGGGATACCTCGGCAAGTGAATTCATCGCCCGGATCACAAGCGATGACCCCGACTTCCGGATGCCGAGTGAAGGCGATCCGGTGCCGCCCGAGGCGATTGCCGTGTTCAAAGCGTGGATTGATGCCAAGGCCCCCTGGGAGGCGGGTTTCGCCTTCAAGCGGACGACCTGGGAGCCGCCTCTCGCCCTGCGTGCGGTGACACTTCCGCCCCCCGAGCAGGGACGCATGAACCCTGTCGACCGAATCATCGATGCTTCATGGAAGGCCCAGGGAATCCCGCGACCGCCGCAGAGCGATGACCGTACGTTCATCCGCCGTGTGAGCCTCGATCTGGTTGGCCTCCTGCCCGATCCCGAACGCGTCGAGGCGTTTGTCGCTGACACGCGCGCCGACAAGCGGGCCCTCCTGGTGCAGGAGCTTCTCGGAGACACCGAAAACGTTTCCTATGCCGACCACTGGCTCTCGTTCTGGAACGATCTGCTTCGTAACGACTACGCCGGCACCGGCTTCATCACCGGGGGCCGCACCCAGATCACGACATGGCTCTACCGATCGCTCGTGGAGAACAAACCTTTTGATGCTTTTGTCCGCGAGCTGATCGCGCCGAGCAAAGAATCACGCGGCTTCATCGACGGCATTGTCTGGCGGGGCACCGTGAACGCCAGCCAGACCGTGCCGATTCAGTTCGCCCAGAACGTCGGCCAGTCGTTCCTCGGCATCAA
Organism: uncultured Candidatus Kuenenia sp.; assembly: GCA_964478275.1. Taxonomy (GTDB): domain Bacteria; phylum Planctomycetota; class Planctomycetia; order Pirellulales; family UBA1268; genus QWPN01. The sequence goes on along the minus strand of CAYZHH010000031.1, from coordinate 1,343 downwards.
CCTCAAATGCGCGAGCTGCCACGACTCCTTCGTTGACCGCTGGACGCTCCAGCAGACGTATGACCTGGCCGCGATCGCGTCGGCCGATCCCCTCGAACTTCATCGCTGCGAAAAGGCCACCGGCCAAATGGCCAAGCCCGGCTGGTTCTTTCCAGAGCTTGGGCAGATTGATCCTGCGGCACCGCCACAAAAACGGCTGGAGCAGCTCGCGGGCCTCATCACGCACCGGGACAACGGTTGGCTCTCGCGAAATCTGGTCAACCGACTCTGGGCACGCCTCATGGGCCGCGGCATCGTCCATCCGGTCGATGCTCTTCGACTGCCACCGTGGAACGAGGATCTCCTCGACATGCTCGCGGCCGATCTCGTCGAGAACGAGTGGAATATCAAGCATGTGCTCGAGACGATCTGCACCTCCGAGGCCTATGGTGCCGCCACGCCGGCCGTGACCGACCTGCCGCGCGGGAGCTCCTATGTGTTTCGCGGCCCCTTGCCGCGACGCATGACGGCCGAACAATTGACCGATGCCATCTGGCAGCTCACAGGCACGGCGCCCGACAAGGCCGATGCCGAGGTGAAACGTACCGACGGCTCGGAAGGGGCGATTGAGCCCATGATGCGGGCGTCGCTTGTGAAGGCGACGCCGCTGATGGCAGCTCTCGGTCGGCCAAACCGCGACCAGATCGTCACGAGTCGTCCAAGCAACCTGACGACACTCGAGGCCATCCAGCTTGCCAACGACTCGACACTGTCCGATGAGTTGACCCGTGGTGGTGCCCAGATCCTCGAGAAGCACGGCCCCGACGCCGATCGTGTCGGTGCGTGGCTTTTCGATGCGTCTCTTTCTCGCGGGCCAACGCCCGAAGAAGCCGCGGCGGCTCGCGACCTCCTGGGCAGCACGCCGACATCGGAAAGTATCGCCGATCTGCTCTGGACGATCGTCATGCTGCCCGAATTTCAGCTTGTCCGGTAACTGTTCAATCAAAAACACCCTCACGATAATGAGGGGGTGGTACACCGAAAGGCTTTCGAGTCCGATTGATCCGGGGTAGCACCATGCGTTTCACGATCCCACGACTGTCGTCGTGGGCTTGTATGGCGATGGGTGGCGAGCACCGTAGAATGAATGTGGAGAGCTCGCCATGAAAACACGCCGTGAACTGCTGAAATCGCTGGCCGGAGCCGCAGCCGCGACCCTGGTTCTCCCCGAGCCCAGGGCACGAGCCCTTTCGATCGACGGGGCCGCGATCGAGCATCCCGCCGCGAAGGCCGATTCCATCATCGTGCTCTGGATGGCCGGCGGCATGGCGGCGCCCGACACGTTCGATCCCAAGCGCTACACG
>CAYZHH010000030.1:0-19370 GCA_964478275.1 uncultured Candidatus Kuenenia sp. | reverse complement strand
CACCGAGAGCGTGCCCATGCGCTTCGAGCTCGTGGGCTCGCCCTTCTCGAACTGCTCGAAGATGTCGGTGAGCTGCTCGCCCAGGAAGATCGAGATGATGGCCGGCGGGGCCTCATTGGCGCCGAGGCGGTGGTCGTTGCCACTCGAGGCCACGACAGCTCGCAGGAGGTCGGCGTGGAGATGAACCGCCCGGATCACCGCGCCGCAGAACACGAGGAACTGCATGTTGTCATGCGGCGTGTCGCCCGGCTCGAGGAGGTTGCCGAGCCGGCATCCGACCGACCAGTTGACGTGCTTCCCCGAGCCGTTGATGCCCTGAAACGGCTTCTCATGGAGGAGACAGGCCATGCCGTATTTCTGGGCCACCCGCCCAAGCAAGAGCATGATCGACTGCTGGTGGTCGGTCGCGATGTTGGCATTTTCGTAGACCGGCGCGATCTCGTACTGGCTCGGCGCGACCTCGTTGTGCCGCGTCTTCACCGGCACGCCCAGCTTGAAGAGCTCCCGCTCGGTCTCAAGCATGCAGGCGAGTACCCGCTCCGGAATCGCCCCGAAGTATTGGTCTTCGAACTCCTGCCCCTTCGGCGGCTTGGCCCCAAAGAGCGTCCGGCCGGTCATCACGAGGTCGGGTCGGGCAAAGTAGAAGTTGCGATCAATCAGAAAGTATTCCTGCTCCGGACCGGCCGAAGCCGTGACAGGCCCGACATCTTTGTGACCGAAGATCGCCAAAAGACGGCGCGCTTGGCGGTCGACGGCCTGCATGCTGCGGAGGAGCGGAGTCTTCTTGTCGAGGGCCTCGCCGGTCCACGCGCAGTAGGCCGTCGGGATGCAAAGCGTGGTGCCGTTGGGGTTATCGAGGATGTAGGCGGGGCTTGTCGGATCCCATGCGGTGTAGCCACGGGCTTCGAACGTGGCACGCAGACCACCCGATGGAAAACTCGACGCGTCGGGCTCACCCTGGATGAGCTCGTTCCCGGAGAACTCCGCGACGGCGGTGCCGTCACCGGTGGGCGTCAGGAAGCTGTCATGCTTCTCGGCGGTGAGTCCGGTGAGTGGATAGAAGACGTGGGCGTAGTGAGTTGCCCCCTTCTCGATGGCCCAGTCCTTCATGGCGAGGGCGACGGCATCGGCGATCGACGGGTCAAGGGGCTTCCCCTGTTTGATCGTGGCCTGCAGCGTCTTATAGATGCTCTTCGGAAGCCTGGCCCGCATGACCGAATCGCTGAAGACGTTGGCCCCAAAAATTTCGCCCGTGGGTGTCTCGCGAAAGTTCCAGCCCCTCTCGGTGGGGTGGTAGGCGTTGATGGCGGCAATCGCACGGGCGCGCGGACTGGTCATGCACAACTCCCGATCAGGCGGTCAATAGTCATCTCCTGCCGCAGGAAGCGGCGGTCAGCCAAGTCGACAAAGGCCATGGGGGGCTTTGCCCACGGGCAGACAGTGTATCGCGACGGCTAGCGCGCAGCCGTCGTTCGGCCTGGGGCGGCTGCTGCCGGACGGGGTACCGCGCGGCGGGCCATCTCCACCGCGGCCGCAAGGGCCGTGTCACCCTGGGCGACGGTGTCGGAGCTTCCATCGACGGGCCGGGCGGCCGTCACCACGGGAACGTCCGGCTCCACGCCCACGCCGCTGAAGGGCAGGCCGCGGGGCGAAAAGAATTTTGCGGTGGTCAGCCGCATGCCGACGCCAGCGACTTCCATCGGGAAGATGCCCTGGATGGAGCCCTTGCCGTAGCTCTTGCTGCCGACGATGGTGCCACGGCGGTGGTCGCGAATGGCACCGGCAAGGATCTCGCTCGAGCTGGCCGAGTCGCCGTCGATGATGATGACCAGCGGTACCCGCCAGGTGCCTGGCTTGCCAGCCGTGTAATTGAAGTCTTCTTCAGGGCTCCGTCCTCGCGTGGACACCACGAGGCCCCGTTCGAGGAAGAGGTCGGCCACGTCCACCGCAGCGGAGAGGAGCCCGCCTGGGTTGCCACGCAGATCGATCACGAGCGCCCGCATGCCGGCCGCGTCGAGACGATGGAGGGCCGCCTGCAGGTCAGCGGCGGTAGTCTTCTGGAAGGTTGTGAGCTTCACGCGGGCAATGCCTGCGGCCTGATCGACAATGCCAATCTCCTCGACACTCGGCACCTCGACATGCTCGCGACGGACAGTGATGGCGCGGGCCGCCCCGGGACCACGAGCCACAGCGAGCGTCACCAGTGAGTTCTCAGGCCCCTGAAGAAGGTGGGCTGACTCGTCGACGCTCATGCCATGGAGCGATTGACTGCCGACGCCTATCAGGCGGTCACCGGCACGGATGCCCGCACGCTCGGCAGGGCTCGCAGGGATAACATGCACGACGAGGAGACCGTCCGGGGCACTCTTGAGCTCAACGCCGAGGCCGACAAAGTTGCCTTCGATCTGCGCGTAGAGATCCTCGAGCTGGCCAGTCGTGAGGAAGGCCGAGTATTCGTCGAGCCCACCGACGGCCGCGGCCGCCATCTCCATGAGCGTCACGGCGGGCGGGACACCGAGGAGCGAATGGCCCGTCCGCGCGATCCAGGTAGCCGCAGCCTCCGCGTCGGCCTGCGTGGCGATCGGCCGCGAAGCGAGGATGCGATCAACCTGAGCCTGGTACGCGGTTCGCCGATCGAGCGTGGCCTGTGAGGCGTAGTGCGGACCGAACGACGTGTCGTCGAGAGCGACATCGATGGCGAGCCGGCCGCGGGCGACAAGCCGCGCAAAATCGGGGTTCTCGACATGGTGCGACGCGATCCGCGCGAGGATTTCGCCGTACGCACGCCGGGCGTCGGCCTCGGAGAGCGTGGTGAGCTGCCGGCGGAAAGCGGGCTCGGCATGCCGGCGGGCCACATCGCAGTGGAGCTTGGCGAGGTCGTACTGACGAGTCAGGGCGGGGTCGAGCGTGCCCTTGCGAGCGGCGGTCTCACAGATGCTGACCACATCCGCCCAACGGCCCTCATGGACAAGCGCCGAGGTGCGCGCGGCGAGGTCATCACTCTGGCCGACATTTCCCTGGTTCGCCGCAGTCCACTGCAGGAACGGCTCGGCGACGGCCGTGTCCGCCCATCCTAGAAGGGCTGCCGTACACCACGTGCCCAAGAGGAACACGAATCGTCGCGGACAGCGGAGACAGACGAAATTCACGGGCAAGTCCGTTCGCAGGAGGCCACTCAATGCAGCGGCACGCCAGCGGTCTGTCCTTCATGACCGCGTGCGATTATGCAGCACCGTCTGGCGCCGGGCAAAAATCGGGCTGCAAAAATTGTGGTTTCCCGGCCACGCGGCACGCCCTGCACGGGCACGACCGTCACCACCGGTATTGCCGACACGTTGGTAGGATGGTTGGCATGGTTGAGCTTCCCGGCACCGCTGCGCCCGATGGTCAGGGCGAGCAGACACTTTTCTTACTGGAGCAGGTGCGTCGCGGTGACAGCGACGCCGTCAACGGCCTTCTCCAGCGACACCGCGCCGCGATTCGGCGGCTGATTGACCAGCGGATGGATGGGTTAATCAAGCGGCGGGTGGACGCCAGCGACATCGTGCAGGACGTGCTGGTGGAGGCGAACCGCCGGCTGGGCGACTATCTCCAGAATCCGACGATGCCGTTTCGGCTGTGGCTGCGGCACATGGCCCGCGACCGGCTCATCGACGCCCACCGCCGGCATCGAGTGGCCCGGTCCCGAAGTGTCGATCGGGAAGTGCCGCTCGTGACGGCCGACGACGGCGAGCGGTCGGGGGCCGATCTGGCCGGACAGATCGCCGACCGCGAGCTCACGCCTGCGGCGGCGGCCACCTGGCATGAGCTCGAGCGGCGGTTTGCCGGAGCGGTCGAAGAGCTCGACGAAGACGACCGGCAGATTGTCTTGCTGCGGCACTTCGAACACCTTTCAACGGCCGAAGCCGCGGATGTGCTCGGCCTCTCAAAACCCGCCGCCGGCATGCGCTACCTGCGGGCCATGCGCCGGCTGCGAGCCCTCCTCGGCGAGTGACAGATCAGCTCGCTGAGAATAGTCGGTCGAGCAGGTCCCCCACGCCGACGGATTTTGCCATGCGTCGCATGTAGGCCTCGTCGAGTGTGCCACGGTGGAGCTTCATGAGCCGCGAGACATCGTCCCACTGCCGCTCTGACGCCTCATTCCCGAGTCTGAACCACTCGAGCTTGGCGATGATCGAATCCTCAGCGGTCGCGATCGGCACAACGAAACCATCGCTCTCACCAAGCGTGTGGGGAGTGGCCCTCGACATGGCAGAGCGGTCGAACAATCGGTCCCGGCTGACGAAAACATCCACTTTGAAGGATGTCGGCAAATGGATGACGTTGAAGCAACTGCGTCGCTTCACTGCCTCCCGCACGGCAGGACCACTCACATAGAAGTCGTCATGGAAGGCTGTGAGAAACTCGTCCACCTTGTCTGCTGGGAGGTCGCAGACAAGATCCACGTCCATTGTGGAACGGATCGCACCATGGAACGTGCTCGCAACACTGCCGCCAACATAATGAGCGACACCGAGCCGCCGGAAAGCCGTGGAGACCGGAGCGAGCGCGGCGACGAGGTCATCCGTGTCACTCACGATTCCCGCGCCCTCAGCCAGCGGCTGACGTCTGCGGCGAGGTCACGGCCATACGCGAGCTCCAGGTAGCGAATCCGCACCTCCGACTCATCCGCGGTCGGATGCTGCCGACGAATGGCCACCATTGCCAGCCGCCTTCCCCAATTCGACAAAGCGCAGCCCTTGCGAAGCCTGTCGATAGGTCGAAGAGCGAGAATGCAGCGATCCAGGACGGCACCCGCGTCAGGCGATGTGTCAGAGATAGGGTAGGCGGGAGGCATACTTCCGGAAGAATAGAGCGGTTATTGAGCCTTGAAAAACCTGATTGCGTCGATCGGGCCGCAATCTGCTGCCCGCAGAGTCAGGTACTCCAAGCAGTGTACCGCCGCCGTGTCGCGCCTATGATCTGTGGAGCGGGTCTTTTGATCTTTGGTTTTTCGCGTGCGACGGTCCTATCGATAATGCCTCCAATCGCTGAGTCACCGCCGCTGTCGATCGACGACGAGGAATTGCTCGCACAGCTCCTCGAGGAGCTTTCCGAAGCGCGGGGGGCGACGGCCCTCCACCTGCTCGATCAGCAGGCGGCCGAGTATCCGCGGCTCGCGCCACACCTTCGAGAGCTCTTTGCCACGATGTCGATGGCCGACGCCGTCGCCGAGGAGTCGACCGTGCTCGTGCCACGGGGAGTTGTTGAACCGCTTGCACCGCCGCCGATGCCCGGCATGTTCGTGCCGGGCATCATGCCACTGCCCGCGTCGTTTGCCGAATACGAGCTCCTTGAAGAAGTGGGCCGTGGCGGCATGGGCATCGTCTACCGCGCGCATCAAAAAAGCCTCGACCGCATCGTCGCGGTCAAGATGCTCCTGCGCCGTGACCTGGCAACAGTAGCCGACCTCACGCGGTTTCGCAGCGAAGCCGAAGCCGCTGCACAGCTCGACCACCCGGGCATCGTTTCGATTTTCGAAGTGGGCGAATGCGGCGGCCACCCCTTCTACAGCATGCGTTTTATTGAAGGGACGACGCTTGCCAAACGCCTTGCTGACGGGCCGATGCCTCCACGCGAGGCGGCATCGATCCTCGCCCGTGTGGCCGAGGCTGTCGAAGCTGCCCATCGCCGCGGTGTCCTGCACCGCGATCTCAAGCCTTCTAATATTCTGATCGATGGAACTGGTGCGCCTCTCGTTTCCGACTTCGGCCTCGCCAAGCGAATCGAGGAGGATCGCGACGTGACACACACCGGGGCGATTCTCGGCACGCCCTGCTACATGTCGCCGGAACAGGCTGCCGGCAGCCGCGGCGACGTCGGGCCGACGAGTGATGTGTGGAGCCTGGGGGCGATCCTCTATCAAACGCTCACTGGCCGGCCTCCGTTTCAAGCGTCGAATCCGATGGACACGCTTCTGGCGGTGCTCGAAAGCGATCCGCCCGTCCCGCGGTCGCTCGTGCCAGGTGTTGATCGCGACCTCGAGATGATCGCGCTCAAGAGCCTGCAAAAGCCACAGGATCTCCGGTATGCCTCGGCGGCAGCGCTCGCCGCCGATCTGCGGGCCTATTTGGCGGGCGAGCCGGTGGCGGCACGCAGCGGCGGATTTTCCGAGATTATCAGCCGGCTCTTTCGCGAGACCCACCATGCCACGGTGCTCGAAAACTGGGGCCTCCTTTGGATGTGGCACTCGGTCGTGCTCCTCACGCTCTGCGTGGTGACCGACGTCTTGGCCCGCCAGGGGATCGCAAGCCGCTGGCCGTATGTGGTGCTCTGGGGCGGCGGCCTTGCTGTGTGGGCGCCGATCTTCTGGGCGCTTCGGCATCGGACAGGGCCGGTGACCGCCGTGGAACGTCAGATCGCGCACATCTGGGGAGGCAGCGTGATCGCGAGCGTTTTGCTGTTCTGGGTCGAGGGCCTGCTCGGCATGGCGGTGCTCACGCTCTCGCCTGTGCTCGCGCTCATCGCCGGCCTCGTGTTCTTCGCCAAGGCGGGCATTCTTTCAGGCGCGTTCTACGTCCAAGCGGCAGTCCTCTTTGCGACGTCGCTTGTCATGTGTCTCGTGCCCGGGTGGCAGCACGTGATTTTTGGAGTCGTGAGCGCCGTCTGCTTCTTCGTGCCAGGCCTCAAGTACGAGCGCCAACGCCGCCGCGCCGAGTGAGCCACGGGATGGCCCGTGCGGGCCCTATCGCTCCATCCAGTAGTCGGGATGACGACTTCCATGGACAAACGGCCACGACAAGCACTCGATTGGCACCCACATCGCGGTAGACGATCGAATATGGGTATCCGCTCACGATGACCTGCCGGTGCATCCATCAGCGGCCGCCGGACTACGCTCGGCATACCAGCGAGATACTCCTCCTCCGCGGCAGAGAGGATCTGCAACTCAGCCATCGAGCCCGGCCTTTTGCCGGACGCGGGCCTGTACATCCTGCCATTGGAATGCCGTCATGCGACCGGCATCGAACTCTGCCGAGCGCCTTTGGATTTCGGCAAGCCACTCGGGACTGAGGGCCGGCCATTGCTCTGGATGCTCATCGTCCCACACGGCCTCGACAAGCCGCAGCCGATCGGCCGGGCTCAGGGATTTCGCGGCGTCGATAATCTGTTCGAGCGTCGTCATGGGCTTGTGCTCAATGAAGGGTTTACGAGCACACTCGTGCGATCACTCTTTGAGGTCGTCGGCGCCGAAGGGCAGCGGAAGAAAATCGGCCAGCCGAAAGATGCCGCGGCCGTCGATCTCGATGACCGTGTCAGCCGAGCCGAATTCAGCCATCACCTGAAGGCACGCCCCGCACGGCACGATCTTTGCGACGAGTTCGCGATCGCGATCGCGGCAGGTGAGGGCGACGCGAACAAGCCGCCGGCCACCGGCGAGGACGCCCGAGAAGATGGCCACCCGCTCGGCGCAGATTGTGAGGCCGAAGGAGGCGTTTTCAATATTCGCCCCGGCATGAGGACCGGGCGCTTCGGCAAACTCGGCCGCGGCGCCGACCCGCCAGCCGGAGTAGGGCGCGTATGCCCGTTCGGCCGCGGCGCGGGCACGTTCAAGAAGAGGGCTTGGGGGCTGCGAGTTGTCTGGCATGGGTCAGCTCGTGACGGGTGCTCCATGAGCATATCGCTGGGTCGCCGCCCGCTTCCACGTGACCGGGTATGCTGCGGACCTCAGTGGGCGAATGTTGAAGAGGAAAAGAGCGTATGGCGACCGTACACGTCTCGAAGCATCCGCTGGTGGCCCACCACGTCTGCACGCTTCGCGACCCGGCTACCAAGGCGCCCGAGTTTCGCCGGGTCGTGCGTCAGCTCGCGCAGCTGGTGGCCGTCGAGGCGACCGCGACGCTGCCCACTGCGGGCATCCGTGTGCCCACGCCGCTCGGTGAGGCGGCCGGCTCGCGCCTCACCGACCGCATCGCGATCGTGCCGATCCTCCGCGCCGGCCTTGGCATGGCCGACGGATTGCTCGAGCTCATCCCCAACGCCGAGGTGTGGCATGTGGGCCTCTACCGCGACGAAGCCACGCTCGAGCCCAAGGAGTATTACAACAAGCTCCCTCGCAAACTCGCGGCAACCGTCGCGATCGTCGTCGATCCGATGCTCGCCACTGGCGGCTCGGCTGTTCGCACCTGCCAGATTCTGCGCGCTGCCGGCATCCCGCGCATCGTGTTCCTCGCGCTCATCGCGTCGCCCCAGGGCATCGAGCATCTCTCGCGAGGAATTCCTGGTGTGGCCATTCATGTCGCAGCCCTCGATGAAGGACTGAACCAATCTGGCTATATCGTCCCAGGGCTGGGCGACGCGGGTGACCGCCAGTTCGGGACAGCGCCGTCGGCGTGATTTCCGGGTGCCGTCGTCCGCAATCACCGCCCATTCTCAAGCGACTCTCTCATGCGTGCCGTTGATCTCATTCGCAAAAAACGTGACGGCGGCGAGTTTTCGACCGACGAGATCGGGTTTCTCGTGGCGGGGCTTACCGATGGCACGGTGCCCACCTATCAGTGGTCGGCCCTCGCGATGGCGATCCTCTGGCGGGGCATGACGGCAACGGAGACGGCGGGGCTTGTAGAGGCGATGCTCCATTCGGGAACGGTCCTCGATCTCTCCGACATCCCCGGACCAAAAGTCGACAAGCATTCCACTGGCGGCGTGGGCGACAAGACGAGCCTCATTCTCGCTCCCGTAGCGGCGGCCTGCGGCGTGACCGTGCCGATGGTGTCGGGCCGCGGTCTTGGCCACACCGGCGGCACGCTCGACAAGCTCGAGAGCATTCCAGGCTTTCGGATCGACCTCGATCTCGCTGCCTATCGCCGTGTGGCCCGCGAATGTGGCCTCGTGCTCATCGGCCAGACCGCGGAGATTGCTCCAGCCGATCGCGTTCTGTATGCCCTCCGCGATGCGACGGCCACGGTCGAAAGCATTCCGCTCATCACCGCATCGATCCTCTCTAAAAAACTCGCGGAGGGGATCGACGCCCTCGTGCTCGACGTGAAGTGTGGTGACGGCGCGTTCATGAGCCGCATCGAGGATGCCCGGGCCCTCGCCACGAGCATGACGACCATTGGCCGGGCGCTCGGCAAGCCGGTGCAGGCGCTGCTCACAAACATGGACGTGCCCCTGGGCCGCACGGTGGGCAACGCTCTCGAGATTCGCGAGGCGATCGCTTGTCTGAGGGGCCATGGCCCAGACGATCTCATGGAAGTTTCGTTGGAGCTTGCCGCCGAGATGCTTCTGCTTGGGGGTGTCGCAGAGACTCGCAACGAAGCTCTGGAACGCTGCCGCAAGGCTATCGCCGATGGCTCGGCCCTCGATCGGTTTCGACGGATGGTTACCGCGCAGGGCGGTGAGGCCCGAGTCTGCGACGACCCCGAGAGTGTTTTGCCTCGGGCTGCGTGCATTGAGGTTATCCGCATAGACCGGGCCGGCTATCTCTCGCGGCTTGCAGCCTGGTCGGTCGGGCAAGCCTCGATGCTCTTGGGCGCGGGCCGCGCAACCGCCGAGGCGAGCATTGATCCGGCCGCGGGCATCGTTCTTCACAAGACCGTCGGCGACGCCGTCGCCGCTGGCGACGTACTCGCCGAACTGCACTTCAATCCGTCGCACGCGAAGGCCGTGCCCGCGGCCGTCGCGATGTTTCACAAAGCCGTGACCATCAGCGACGAACCGGTCAACCGGCCCACGCTCATCCTCGAACGCCTGTAACGGACGACGGCGATCACCGGCTGGCAGCCCACGATCGACCTCGACGAAAGCCTGGCCGCGTTGTACGGCGGAACGGCGGGGCGTGGGGCCACCCCCGACACGATGGCAGATGAGTCGGCCTTCCACCCGCCGTCCCCCGGCTAGCGCCAAGGGCTTTTGTGGAGCGCACCGTACAACACCGTCGCGACCGGCTGGTATTCTGCGGGCGGCGCGCCATATCGTCGGATCGCCACGACGGATTCACTGGGGAGTAATCACATGGACGGGCTCGAGCGATTCCAGGGGCTCATCGGTGTCGCGGCCATCTTCGGCGTCCTCTGGCTCTTCTCTGAAAACCGACGGGCGATCTCGCCGCGCATGGTCCTCGGAGGGCTTGCCCTCCAGTGCGGGCTTGGCGTCGTACTCCTGCGGAGCGAGATGGGACGCCGCGTGCTCGATGCCGCCGCGGCCTGGGTCAATGCCGTGCTTGCGTGTGCTGGTCAAGGAGCCGCGTTTTTGTTTGGTGACGAGCTTGCACGCTCCGATGGGCCGGTGGGGTTTGTCTTCGCGTTCCAGGTGCTTCCCACGATCATCTTCGTGGCCGCGCTCTTTGCGGTGCTCTATCACCTGGGTGTCATGCAGTTTGTCATCCGGGGCGTGGCCTGGGTAACGGCCCGCGTGCTCGGTTCGAGCGGTGCCGAAACGATGAACGCTGCCGCATCGATCTTCCTCGGTCAGACCGAAGCACCGCTCACGATCCGCCCCTTCCTCGCAAAGCTCACGCGCTCGGAACTGCTCGTCGTGATGACCAGCGGCATGGGGCTTGTGTCAGGTGGCATGCTCGCCGCCTACATCGGCTTTATTGGCGGTGGCGACCCCGTGCTGCGTGAGACGGCCTCCCGCGGGCTCTTGTCGGCAGTCCTGATGACCTTCCCGGCCACGATCTACCTCGCCAAGATCGTCGTGCCAGAAACCGAAACACCCGAGACGCTTGGCAGTCTTGCCCTCGACGATGCCCGTCTCGATGCCAACATCATCGACGCCGCCACCCGCGGCACCCGCGACGGCCTGCTCCTTGCGGTGAACGTGGGGGCCGTGCTCATCGCGTTCATCGCGCTGGTCACCCTCGTGAACCTCGGCCTCGGCCAACTCGGTGGCCTCGTTGGCGTTCCCGATTTTTCGGTCGAGAAAATGCTCGGCTGGCTCTTCGCGCCGCTGGCCTGGGCGATCGGCACACCCTGGAACGAGTGCGACTCGATTGGTGGCCTCCTCGGCATTCGCACCGTCACCAACGAGGCTGTGGCCTACGAAGAGCTGGGAAAACTCGTGCGAGGCGGCGCCCTCGGCGAGAAGGCCACCCTCATTGCCACGGTCGCGATGTGCAGTTTTGCCAATCTGTCGAGCATCGGCATTCAGGTCGGCGGCATCGGGGCGCTTGTCCCCGAGCGGCGACAAGACCTCGCCCGGCTCGGTCTCACGGCCCTCGCCATCTCCACGCTGGCTACGGCCCTCTCGGCGGCGATTGCCGGCATTCTTGCGTAGCACGACGGCGCGTACACTTGGGATGGAACTGGATCGATGAACGGAGACTCATGCATGGCACGTGGCGATAGGCTCGAAGTGGTGCGGCGACTGGTCGGCAGCCTGGTGACCTATCGGCATCACGGCATCGACATGGGGGACGACACGGTCATCCACGCGCGGCCGTACACATTCCGTAGGCCGTTCAGCGGTGGCAGCGTCGTGCGGACCTCGCTCAAGGAGTTCGCCGACGGAAGTCTGGTACGGCCGACACTTCATTCGACGGCCGTGTTTGCACCGGAAGAGATCGCTGCGCGGGCCGAGTCGCATGTGGGCCGCGAAGGGTATTGTCCCGTGGTGGACAACTGCGAGCACTTCGCAAACTGGTGTGCCACGGGCGATCGACGCAGCCGGCAGGTCGACTTTATCGCGTCGTGCATCACGGCCGGTGCCGGTGCCGGCATCACCTTCTGGGCCGCTGGCTCAACGGTAGCCCGCGCCGCCGCGAGCCGCATTGGCAAATCGCTGGCGAGGCGCTAGCCGCACGATGCGGCGGCCACGTGGACACAGACCATGGATGGCTGTGTCTCCGGAGAGCTATCGCTTCCGCTCTTCGAGACCCATGCGAGCGATCAAGACTTCACAGCCCGGCGTCATCTTGCGGAGCTTCTCGGCCATGACGTGCTTCTCGCTGGTCGTGGCCTTCTTGAGCTTGACTTCAATCTTGGCGAGTTTCTGGCGACGGTGCCGTCGTCGCTTGACTTCCTTCATCCGGTTGCTGATGCCGCCCATGCGAATGGTGTCCTGTCGGTGTGTCGTGGTGAGTCACGCAGCCTAGAAAATGGCGGGAACCGAGTCAAAGCCGGGTGGGGCAGGCGGGGCGAAACGGGGCTCGCCTCTCAAACCCCGGTCTGGCTGCCCCTCGGACCACGGTAGTCGGAAAGGGCGCCGGTCCGCCACGACATCCGCAGGGCGTTGAAGACCGCAGCGATATCGATGGCCTCTTGCAGAAGGGCCCCCGCGGTCGGAGGCAAGAGCCCAGCCGCGGCAAACCCCATGCCCACAAGGCTCGCCGCCATGCCGCCCACGGCACTCTGCAGGGCAATGCTTCGCATGCGACGGGCAATATGAAAAAGCTCGTCGACGCGTTCGAGCGCCTGGTCCATGACGACGGCGCCGGCCGCTTCGGCGGTGACATCGCTGGCCGTGCCCATCGCGATGCCCACGGTCGCCGCAGCCATCGCGGGAGCGTCGTTGATCCCGTCTCCCACAAACACCGTCGGCGCCTTCGCCACCTCCGCCTCAACGATGGCGAGCTTGCCCTCGGGGGACACTTCGGCATGCACCTCCGTGATGCCAACGACATCGGCAAGCCATTGAACTTCGTTTTTTCGATCGCCTGAGACGAGCATCACCCGCGAGAGGCCGTGTGCCGGGCCGAGGTGGCGAACGAATGTGCGGCCATCCGCCCGCGGTGAGTCGCGAAACCGCAGCACGCCGGCAGCCTTACCGTCAACGACGACGACGCACTCGAGCCCCGCAGCCTGCGGTGGCAACGTCGCGGCCCCTTCCGTATCGACGTGCCCAAGCTTCTGCCGGCTCGTGATCGAAACGTCATGCTCCATGCCGTTGGCCGTGTGCACGCGGCCGACGAGCCCTTGACCGGGAATCTCCGACACCGCCGCGACATCGCCTGTCGCCAGCGACCGCTCCGCTGCCGCCGCGACCACCGCCTCGGCGAGCGGATGCCGCGAGTATCGCTCGAGACTCGCGGCGAGGCCGAGCACATCGTCTGCCGGCATGACCCCAACAACAAGGATCTCGGTAAGCCGTGGCTCGCCGTAGGTGAGCGTGCCCGTCTTGTCGAAGATCGCTGTGCGACACGTATCGAGCCGCTCGAGCACCGCCGGGTCACGGATCACGATCCCTCGCTTCGCCGCGAGCGACACCGCGCCGATGATTGCCACCGGGATCGCAATCAGGAGCGGGCAGGGCGTCGCCACCACGAGCACCGCCAGAAACCGAACCGGCTCGCCACTGGCCCACCAAGCCGCAAGTGCCACGGCCACGGCCACGGGCGTGTAGAGCATGCCGAGGGAATCAGCCATTCGCCTGAGCTTCGGGCGACGCTCCTCGCTCGTCTCGAGCACCGCCATGATCTTGGCGTAGCGGCTGTCGGCGGCGACCCGCTCCGCGCGAACTTCGATCGCCGCCTCGCCATTGATGGCCCCGGAAAGCACCGCCGAGCCAGGTGCCTTGGCGATCCGGTAGGGCTCGCCCGTGAGGTAGCTTTCGTCCATCGATCCGCGGCCAGCGACCACCGTGCCGTCAACCGGGCAGATCTCGTGGGGCAGCACCACGACCACCTCGCCCACCCGAATGTCAGCCAGCGGCACATCGACCAGGCCCGCGGCCGCTTTGCGGTGGGCCACCGACGGCATTCGGCGGGCCAGCGCCGCGAGCACGTCCCCCGCCCGGCTCACGGCCCGGCTCTCGAGCGCCTCGCCGCCGGAGAGCATGAGCACGACGAGCACCCCAGCGAGGTATTCCCCCAGGATCACGCTCGTCACGATCGAGATGCCTGCCAAGAGGTCAGATCCAAATCGTCCCGTCGCGAGTTTCACCGCGAGGTCGCCCACGAGCGGCACACCCCCGGCGATGAGCATGAGCACAAGCGGGAGCTCGTCGAGCGCGAGCCCCCGGCCAGGGAACCACCGGCCGGGGTCCAGCGGCCCGAGTGACACCGGGAGCTCCCCGGGACCAGCCCAGTGAAGCACCGCCCAGGCAGCAAGCGCGAGCACCGCTCCAGCGGCGATCACCTCATTCACTGGAAGCGTCTTGGTGTTGTTCTTCACGGCCCGTGAACTGCTGGGGTGACGGGCATCAGGAATGCATTCGCGGGCGTGGATCGCCCTCGTCGATAATCGCCGCCTCGGCCGCGGCCAGCTCCCCGAGTCGCTCGCGAACCTCTTCCTCGGGTGCGAACTCAGCCGCAAGCCGCACATACGTCGAGTGATGCCTCGCCTCCGACTCAAAAAGCCCGCGGTAAAAATCTCGCAGCTCTTGGTCGGTCACATGCTCGCCGAGCAATGAAAACCGCTCACAGCTTCTCGCTTCGATGAGCCCCGCGACGAGCAGTCGATCGACCGCCCGGCCCGGCTCCTCCCGGCGCACCAGATCATGAAGCTTCGGCCCATACGAGCTGGGTGACAGCTTCGAAAAAGGAATCCCTCGGCGGTCGAGCAGATCGAGCACCATCCGAAAATGCTCGAGCTCCTCCTCCACGATCTCCGTCATCGCCCGCGCAAGGTCGGTGTGATCCACGTATGCAAAAAGGAGATTCATCGCGGCACTTGCCGCCTTCTTCTCGCAGTGAGCATGGTCGATCAGCACAAGATCGAGGTGGGCATCGACCTGGGCAAGCCAACGGGCACCGGACGCAGACTGCAGACTCAGCATTTTTGATGGTGGACGCGAATGAAGTGCGGCGCCGATTGCGGGGACGACGACCGCGCAGCCATCATATACGCGGCGGTGGCATGGGCCGCATGAGCCATCCCTGCTTCACCACAAGCGCCCAGGAAGACCATGATCTCCTTTGAACACCCCGTCGAGTCGCGTCCTGTCGAGCGGAATGTCTTGGGTGGCCCGCTTGCATCCTGCTCGCTCCAGCCGCTCACTGGGTTTTTCCGGGACGGCTGCTGCCGCACCGGCCGCGACGATACCGGCGTCCATACCGTGTGCGTCCTCGTGACCGAGGCGTTTCTCGAATTCACGGTGGAGGCGGGCAATGACCTCGTTACGCCGCGGCCCGAGTGGGGCTTTGCGGGGCTCGTGCCGGGCGACCGGTGGTGCCTCTGCGCGGCGCGGTGGCTCGAGGCCGCCGAGGCTAGTCAGGCCCCGCGAGTCGTCCTCGAAGCCACGCACGAAAAGACGCTCGCCATCGTGCCCCTCGAACTGCTCCGGAAGCACGCCTTCACGCCGGCGTGACGCCCCGACAAGCGAGCGAGGGGCTGCCTGTGCCATGGAGCCGGCGTTGTTTGCAAGCGCAGCCAGATTGATCGGCGCCCCGTCTGTTCGAGCACAACGCCACGCGGTGCGCACGGAAAACGGGAGCCCGGAGGTGCGACCGGCCGGGCGGAGGCACGGCCAGGCCGCTGGGGGCATGGATGCCCCGCCGGCCGTAAAGTCAGGAAGCGTCCGGCGACTTGGCACGGGCAGCCCCTCGCGGAAACACCACCAGCAGGCCACAATACCCGGCACACACCAGGACGTAGAAGCGATGGCGAAAAAGAAACGTGAGACGTCGTCAAAAGGAAAAGGTACGGCGGGTGGCCGGATCGTGATGCGGACGGGCGAGGCGCTCGTGGAGGCCGACGAAGCCTGGAGCGCCGCGGAGCCCGAGGTCGTGATCGGTGAGCTCGACGGCCCCGTGGGCTATGCGATCGCCAACCTCCTTGGCGACCAGACCAAGGGACACTCCCGCGTCTTTGCCATTCTCAATTCCGACGTGCAGGTGCGGCCCGTGACGCTCATGGTGAGCAAGGTCACCGTCAACAACTCGAAGTACACGAACATCCTCATGGGCACCGTGCAGGCTGCTATCGCCCACGGCGTGCTCGATGCGGTGCGAGCTGGCGACATCCCGAAGAAGAAGGCGAACGACCTGGGCATCATCGTGTCGGTGTGGCTCGATCCGTCGATCACCGAAGTGGCCTACGACCCCGAGGTGCTCTTCAACACCAACCGCGAGGCGACCGCGAAAGCGATCGGCAAGGCGATGCGGCACGAGCCTTCGATCGACTGGCTCTTGGCCAACCAGGAGAAGGTGCCCCACTATTTTCATCAGCTCGCCATCGACGGCCAGCTTGAGTGAAGCCATCGCCTACGGCGCGGCAGGCTTTTCGAGCCGGTAGAGGGCGTGTTCGGTGCGGAGGAAGAGCGCCCGGCCCACGGCGGCGGGGGTCGCAAAGATGCCGCCATCGAGGTGGTTGGTAGCGAGGAGCTCAAACTCTTTGCCCGGCTTGATGACAAAGGTGTCGCCGTCGCGGTTGCCGACGTAGATACGGCCGTCTGCGAAGAGGGGTGACGACGAAAAATTGCCCCCGAGTCGCTTGGACCAGGCGATTTCACCCGTTTGGGCGTCGAGGCAGGTGCCCACGCCCTTGTCGCTCACCATATAGACGAGGTCGTTCACGACAAGCGGTGATGACATCGTCGGAGCCCCCTTCTTCTCCTGCCAGGCAATGGCGGGAGCGGTTTCGGGGCCAGCCAGCTTCACCGCGAGAAGCTCCGGCTGATTAAAACTCGTACTCATGAAGAGGAGATCGCCCGAGAGGACCGGCCGCGGCACGATCGAAAAGCCTAAAAAGCCGTAGCTCATTTTCCAAAGTTCTTGGCCAGTCGCCGGGTCGTAGGCATAGAGCCAGTCGGCGGCGGGCGAGATGACGACGTCGCGGCCACCGATCTCGACGAGCACGGGCGTGCCGTAGGCCTTCTTGAGATCGGGGTCGTCGCGCAGCGTGCCCGAGCGGTGGGTCTGCCAGGCGACCTTGCCGGTGGCCGTGTCGTAGGCAGCGATCGACTGCACATCGCTGCCGTCGAGGTGCACGATGAGCCGGTTCTTCCAGAGGATCGGCGTGCTCCCTGGGCCGTTCTCATGGTTGAGCCGCAGCTCGCGGTTGTGCCAGAGCACGTTGCCTGTTGTCGCATCGACGCAGGCCACCCCAAAATCGCCGCAGTGGCAGAACAGCCGGTCGTCGCCCAGCACCGGCGACGGCGAGGCAAAGGAGTTGAGCTTGTGGATCGGCTGCGGATCGGGGATCGCGAACAGCTCGATATCGTGGACCATCTTTCCGGTGGATGCGTCGACGCAGACGGCGCGGATCGTCACGGTGCCTGAGACCGCGAGCTGAGCGGCTGTTTTCTTGCCTTCGGTGGCGCGGGCACGTTCCTCGGGCGTGGCCTCCCGCTCGATCGCCGTTGTCATCCAGATGCGGCCATCGGCGATGACCGGGCTTGACCAGCCGCGGCCGGGGATCGGTGTCTGCCAGACGACGTTCTCCGTCTCGCTCCACGTGACGGGGAGATCATGAGCCGTGGGCGCATGGCCGTCGCCACCGGGGCCCCGCCACTGCGGCCAGGAAGGCTCACCTGCGGCCGACGTCGTGGCAACGCACGCAAGCAGACTTGAACAATGCAGAAGGGTGGCCGCTAGCAGACGGTGGCCATGAAGAGTGACGCGGGCCATTCGGGGCTCACAGTCTTATTGAGAGTGGAACTGCGGCCAGCCTAGCGTCGCCGTGCGGGGCGTGGCCACTGGCACCGCATGATTCCGGCCGAGGAGTGACCTTCCGTGGCGATCGCAGCCCCGCTAATCTCCCAGCCCAATCCCCGGAGATTTTCCAGATGCCCCGTATGCACGGTCCGTCCTCTCGCTGGCTTGCCGTGATGGTCTCGGCGCTGGCGGCGAGTGCCGTCGGGGCTTCTGAGCCCGGTGAACCGGCGCCGTTCCCAGCGCCGCTGGCCATGCGGGTGGAGACCACGCTTTATGACACCGATGACAAGCCGGTGGCGCACACGCTGACGGTCTTTCATCACGGCGTTGCCTGGGACTTTCTCGAGCTCCCTCCCGCGTCTCCACCCGCGAAAGCTCGCACGAACGACGACGCGACCATGACGCTCGTCGAGATCGTTCTCCATGATCCGGCCCGCGAGCGGGTCGTGGTGATTGATCCGGTTCGCCGGGTGAAGACCGAAGTCGCCTCCGTGCAGCTCGACCGGCTCGGGGTATCGCTTGCCACATGGGCGAGGCAGAGCGACGACCGGCTCGTCCAGTGGGCCGGCGGCCCCGATTTCGCGGAAGGTTTTCACGAAGACTCGAGCACGATCGAGCTCACGGGCCCGCGCGCCCGCTACGCGGTCAAACATGCGGCCGTGGCATCGCCCGAGGAAGCGAAAAGCTACCGGCGGTTTGCCGACACAGCGATCATGCTCAAGGCACTCCTTCAGCCCGGTGGCATGCCGCCGTTTCCAAGGCTCGCCATCAACCGAAAGCTCGAGGAGGCCGGGGCGATCCCGACGGAAGTGACACTCGAAATCGAGCCACGAGGGATGATATTCGGAGGGCCCATGCGATTCCGTGGCGAGCACCACAGCCATCCGCGCGTCCTCGCAGAAGACTTGGATCGCATCGCGAAGGCTGAGGCGGCGATGGGTGCCGCAGAGCCCATCGACCTCGCCGCGTTCGCTCGTCACGATGCTGTGAGCGAGTAGCCTAGCGCGGCCGTCACAACGTGTCTGGTCGGTGTTGTTTCTTACCGACCCAAGAAATCCTGCGCCGTCGGACGATGTTTCCTGCGGCTCACATCTTTCCCAACCCGCCGCGTCGCGACACACGTCGCCCCGCAGCCGGCGGTCAGGAGAAGCGGACGCTCGGGGGACGTCTTTTGGGGCCAGTGGGCGGGCTCGCGGACAAGGCCGCGGCACGGACATTGACATTTGTACACATCCTCCGCATATTCATTCCATTCATACCCTGGACCTACTGAGGGAGGCTTTTCATGCTCGTACTTTCCCGCAAGCAGAACGAACGGATTCGTGTCGGTGATTCGGTGGTGGTCACCGTGGTCCGCGTGAGTGGTGACAAGGTGCGAATCGGTATCGAGGCTCCGGCAAACGTCCGGGTGCTCCGTGACGAGCTCGAGGACGAGAGCCTCGGCGAAGTCACGCTCGACCCCTCGGCCGAGCTGCCCATTTCGCGGTTCCTGAGATACGTGGGCTAACAACCGTCAGAGAAGGCACACAGGGCGGCAATCGCCCCATCCTCTGCTAGCACGAAACCCTTCGTCGACGTGACAATACCGGGAGTGGATACCCAGCCGCACAGCACGACCCCGCCCGATGGCTCACAGCCGTCGCAGCCACCGCATCGCCGGAGGCTGCGACGGCTTTTTTTGTGGGCGGCTGCTCTTCTGGTCGTCGGCGTCGTTGCGGCGTTGGCTGTCGGCCCGGAGTTTCACCGTGCCCGCATGCCCGTGGGCGGTCCCCTCGACGGCCGCGATCGGGCCGAGACCGCGACGGCTGCCGAACAGGATGCCCGCCGACTCGTGACCGAGGTGTCGGCAGTGCAT
>CAYZHH010000029.1:0-19430 GCA_964478275.1 uncultured Candidatus Kuenenia sp. | reverse complement strand
TCATCGACGAGACTCAGATCGGGTCGAACAAGTCGATGGCCGAGTGCGAGCGGTTTGTGGCCGCGCTCGTGCCCGCGCTCGATAAGGCCCTCGCAGCCGAGAGCTCGCCCGCCCCGCCCGCCGACGAGCAGCCTGCGGCTGAGGCCGACGTCGCTCGCGCTGCCACGAATTGATCCCCGCCGCCCGTCCGGAGTTTCCATGGTTCCCAGTTCGAAACGCGCGCTCGTCACCGGTATCACGGGGCAGGATGGCTCCTATCTCGCCGAGCTGCTGCTCGACAAGGGCTACGAGGTGCATGGCCTCGTGCGTCGGTCGAGCAGCTTCACGACCCAGCGGATCGAGCACCTCTACCGCGACATCCACGACGTCGAGCGTCCGCTGCGTCTCCATCACGGCGATCTGGCCGACGGCAACGGCCTCGCGCGACTCATCCGTGAGATCCGTCCCACCGAGGTCTACAACCTCGGCGCCCAGAGCCACGTGCGGGTGAGTTTTGATCAGCCGACCTACACCGCCGACGTGACCGCCGTGGGCACGCTGCGACTGCTCGAGGCGATCCGCGATTTTCAGGATGCCGTGGGCTATCAGATCCGCTTCTACCAGGCGTCGAGCTCGGAGATGTTCGGCAAGGTGGTGGAGACGCCGCAGCGGGAGACGACGCCGTTTTATCCCCGCTCGCCGTATGGCGTGGCAAAGGTCTATGCCCACTGGATCACGGTCAACTACCGCGAGAGCTACGGCCTCCATGCCTCCTGCGGCATCCTCTTCAACCACGAGAGCCCCCGCCGCGGCGAGACGTTTGTCACCCGAAAAATCACCCGCGCCGCTACCCGCATCAAGCTCGGCCTTCAACACAAGCTCTATCTCGGCAACCTCGACGCCCGCCGCGACTGGGGGTTTGCCGGAGATTACGTCGAGGCGATGTGGCTCATGCTCCAGCAGGACGAGCCCGACGACTACGTCATCGCCACCAACGAGACGTTTTCGGTCCGCGAGTTTTGCGAGAAGACGTTTGGTCGCCTCGGCCTCGACTACCGCGAGTTTGTCGAGATTGATCCACGCTACTTCCGGCCCGCCGAAGTTGATCTCTTGCTCGGCTCCTCGGAAAAAGCGAGAACCCGTCTTGGCTGGCAGCCGCGGGTGTCGTTCGACGAGCTGGTGGCGTTGATGGTGGATGCCGACCTGGAGCTGGCCCGCCAGGAGCTGGTGCTCCGCGATGCTGGCCACGCCACAGGCCTTCACCACTGATTCGTCGCCAAAGGCTTTCGAACGTTCTCATGACCGACCTCGCGACGAAACGGATCGTCATCACCGGGGGCGCAGGCTTCCTCGGGCAGGCGGTCCTCCGCGTGCTCGCGAAGCGGGGCGTGCGACCGGAGCAGATCGTGGTGCCCAGGCGGCGCGATCTCGATCTCACGGTCGAGTCGAATGTCGAGGCGCTCTATGCTGCAGCCCGCCCGGAGGTGGTGATCCATCTGGCGGCGGAAGTGGGCGGCATTGGGGCCAACATGGCCCATCCGGGCCGATTCTTCTTTGCCAACATGGCGATGGGGCTTCATCTCGTAGAGCATGCCCGCCGTGCCGGCGTCGAGAAGTTCGTCCACACAGGCACCGTCTGCGCGTATCCCAAGCATGCCCCAATTCCGTTTTCAGAGGCCGACATCTGGAACGGCTATCCCGAGGAGACCAACGCCCCGTATGGCGTCGCGAAGAAGGCGATTTTCGTGATGCTCGACGGGTATCGGCGTGAATACGGCCTCGCGTCGTCGGTCGTGGTGCCGGTGAATCTTTTTGGACCAGGCGACAACTTTGATACGGCCTCGAGCCATGTGATTCCCGCGCTCATTCGGAAGTGTGAAGAGGCGAGGCTGGCCGGTTCGCCAGACGTGGTCTGCTGGGGCACGGGATCGGCCACGCGGGAGTTTCTCCATGTTGACGACGCGGCCGAGGGCGTCGTGCGGGCAGCGGAGGTGATGGAAGAGCCGCTCCCGATCAACCTCGGCGGCGGCAAGGAGATCGCGATCCGCGACCTCGTCGTGAAGATTGCCCAGGCGTGCGACTACCCGGGCAGCATCGTGTGGGACACGACCAAGCCGGACGGCCAGCCGCGTCGCGGCCTCGACATCTCACGAGCGCGAGATCTCCTCGGTTGGCAGCCGAATCAGGATTTTGACGCCGGCCTTGCCGCGACCGTCGCGTGGTGGCGACAGCACCAGCCGGCAGCCGCCTGCCGCGTGGGCTCGGCGTAGCCACGCCTTGCTCAAGCGACGGCCCGGGGTTGCCAGTGCCACGTCGGCCGAACTTCTTGTTCTCTCGAATCGTCTGGGATATGCAGTGCATATCCAATGTGGCATTCAGCATGCCACGTGGCGCGGACGACGGCACATCGACATGTTTTCAGCGACTCTTCGAAATCCGCACCGTCATGCGTGCTTTGGAGCGGAAGCTGAGGTGGGATTTCGACTGATCAGCTGGGTGTTTTGGCTTCCGGAGGAACCGGACTCCGGCATCGTATTCCCGAAGAACGCATCCGCGCGTTGCCGCTACCCGTTGCTTCAATCCGCCGGCTCGAGCGCGCCATGGCCGAGAATAAATTTTCGAGTGCCAGCGCTCCCATCAAAAATGACAGTGCCGACGGACCGCGGGCCGACGCCGCTGATTTTTTCGAGCACGCCGTCGCCATAGTCCACGTGCCGCACCCGCTGGCCGGCTTCAAAACGGTGGACCTGTTTCGGGCCACCGGCCATGCGTTCCAAGAGATCGCTTGCCCGCGCGAGGGATGGCGCGGGACGCTCACGGACGGGTTTTGCAGGGCGGGCAGCGACGCGATCCTCGTCATCGTGCGCGTCGTCGGGATCGAAGGCGAGGCCATCCGAGCGAAGTGTCCGCGTTGACGGGCGGGCCACCGGCGGCTCATGAAGCACGTCGTCAAACTCATCGCGGGCGCCGCGGGCCGCGTCACCAAAAGGATCGAAGGAGTGCCGCTGCGGGGCTTCGGCGCCGGTCACTTCCGTTTCCGAGCCTGTCATCTCCGCGAGAAAAATGCTCGGGGCCGCCACCCGACGCTGGCCGCGGTAGTCCCGCATCCGTGAGCAACTGGCATGGGCCTCCTCGCGAGCCCGCGTGATCCCCACAAAGACGAGCCGACGCTCCTCCTCGAGCTGATCCGGCTGATCAAGGCTCCGCTCATGCGGCAGGATGCCATCTTCCATGGCCACCATGTAGACAACCGGAAACTCGAGCCCCTTGGCGGCGTGGAACGTCATGAGCGCCACGCGGTCGGAGCCCGAGTCCCAGGCGTCGGCATCGGCGACGAGCGCCGTTGTCTCGAGGAAGCCGCCGAGGGCATCTTGATCCTCGACGTCACCCGAGGGGTCGCCGCCTCTGCTCGCACCCGCTCGAAACGTTTCGTCGAACTGACGGGCCGCAGTGAGAAGCTCCTCCACGTTTGCCAGACGGTCTTCCTCCGTGTCGGCATCGTCGGCTTCTTCGGCGAGGTAGCTGCGGTAGCCGCTGCGCTCAAGGACGGCTTCAAGGAGGTCGCCCACTCTCACCTCGCGGCCGGCCGTGTTGCCCAGCTCCTTGTGCAGCCGGGTAAACGCGATGAGCCCCTTGGCGGCCTTCTTGGAGAGCCCGGGGATTCGGTCGGCGGCGGCCGCGGCATCGAGACGGCTCGTGCCGTGGTCGTCGGCCCAGGCGGCAAGGCGGTCGAGCGAGGTGCGGCCGATGCCTCGGGGCGGCACGTTCACCACTCTCAAAAATGCCTCGTCGTCGCGAGGGTTACGGAGCAGTCGCAGCCAGGCGACCACATCCCGAATCTCGCGCCGCTTGAAAAACTCGAGCCCACGCACGAGCTGATATGGCACGGCAGCCGTGCGGAGCGCCAGCTCGATCGAGCGCGAGAGCGCCGCGGTGCGAAAGAGAATCGCAAAATCCTTTGGGGTGCGCCGGCCCGCGGCAACCGCGTCTGCAATCTCGCCGGCGATGCGATCGGCCTCATCGTGGCCCGACGGATCAAGCACGATCCGCACCTTCGCGCCGGGCTCCGCGCTCGTCACGAGCCGCTTCGGCTTTCTGCGTGCGTTGTGGGCGATGAGGCGGTCGGCCGTGCCGAGGATGTTGGCCGTGCTTCGGTAGTTGTGCTCGAGCTTCACGACACGGGCGGCCGGATAGTCGCGTTCAAACTCGAGGATGTTCCTGATGCTCGCGCCGCGCCAGCCGTAAATCGCCTGGTCGGGATCGCCCGTCACGGCGAGGTTGGGATGATCGAGCGAGAGGCCGCGGAGGATGGCGTACTGCGCGGCGTTCGTATCCTGATATTCATCCACCAGCACAAACCTGTGCCGGGCATCGAGCATGGCCCGCAGGTCGGCGTCGTCTGCCATGAGACGGGCGACGTGCACCAAGAGATCGTCAAAATCGACCGCATTCGCGGCGAGCATCATCTCTTGATAGACCGGCCAGAGGCGGCGGGCGATGTCGTCCACGGGCCTGCCCCATCGCGGCTCAAACACCTCGGGCGTGAGAAGATCATTCTTGGCCCGCGAGATGACGCCGGCCACGCGATCGATCGGGGTATGGGTGAGCGAGAGGCTGAGCTTCTTGGCGGCCCGCTTGAGCACCGACTTTGCGTCGTCGGGATCGAAGATGGAGTAGTCGCTCGTGAGGCCCACCTGCCTGGCATGCCGCCGCAGAAGCCGCGCCGAAAACCGGTGGAAGGTGCCCATCTCCACCGGCTGCGGACCGACCAGCTCGGTCACCCGCCGCCGCATCTCGTCGGCGGCCTTGTTGGTGAACGTGAGCGCCACGATCTCGCGGGCCTGCACCCCCTCACCGATGAGGTGGGCCACCCGGTGCGTCACCACCCGCGTCTTGCCGCTGCCCGGCCCTGCCAGCACGAGGAGCGGCCCCTCGACATGCGTCGCGGCCGCCCGCTGGGCGTCATTCAGCGAGGCAAGGAATGCTTCTGAACCGTGCATTTTCGGGACAAAAGAGGGGCTCGAGCGGAGTACGGCACCGCGAGGGGCTTGCCGGATTACCCTGCCGAGCATAGCCGTGCAAGTGAGAACTCGATTATATTCCTCCGCATACGCCTCTGTCGGCCCCTGATGGGCCATTCGCAGAGGCCACCAAACCATTAGCACGGGAGGGAACCCATGCCACGCGTCCCATATAAGGACTTGATGCAGTCCGACGAGATGACCGAGAAGCTCGAGATGAGCACGGCGGAGATAGGTTTATCCGTCCGCACGACCAACTGCCTGGAAGAGCGGGGGATCTTCACGGTCCACGACCTGCTCAACTGCACGCGGACCGATCTGCTCTCCATCTCGAACTTTGGCGAGAAGACGCTCGAAGAGGTCTACAAGTCGCTCGAGAAGATCGGCTTCTTTCGTGCCGCAGGCGGCGTGGAAGGCCGACCCGTCCGGGCGGTCTCAAAGGCCTCGTAGCAACCTGCTCACACCCAGGCCATACTGGCAGCTGAGCGGCTTGCCGCAATACGACAGCCTCGGTGGTCAGGGAGCGAGCGAGTGAGGTTCCCGCGGTTTTTTGCCAAGAAGCGAGGGCATCGCCGGACCGTCTCGGAGGTCTGGGGTTCTGTCGCGGAAGGGCTGTTCCACGCCGGGCTCGTCGTGGCCGGGCTCGTGTTCGGCGGGCTCTTGGCTACCGGCGTTGCCGTGCCGGAGTGGCGGATCAACCACCGCTTCGTCGAGGCCGAGGCGATCGTCGTTGGCAAGGGGCTCGCCCGTCGCACGACCGCCCGCGAACGAACATGGGAGCCCGCGTTTCGACTCCGCTACGAAACGCCTGCTGGCCCGACGGAGGCGTGGGCCTTCCGCGGCGGTCCGATCGCCACCCGCGCGAGGGCCGTCGCACTCCTGGCCGACGTCTCACTCGATGCGACCATGCCATGCTGGTACGACCCGGATGCCCCAGGCACCGTCGTTCTCGCCCGTGGCTACAACTGGTGGATGTGGCTGCTCACGCTCCTCTTGCCGAGCGCGCTTGTGGGCTTCGGCGGCGCGGGGCTTGTGCGCTCGATCGTGGGCTGGAGGAAGTCGGAAGAACGCCGGGCCGTCACGTTCCGACCGATCGCGGCTCATCCTCACCCAGCCATTCCATCCTGTGACGATCTCGTCAATTCGCCAGGCACGGTCCTGCGGTTCCGCCTCCCCACGTCGGGTACCGAAGGCTGGAACCTCCTCGGCTTCGGCCTCTTCGCTCTGCTCTGGAACACGGTGCTCACCGTGCTTGCCGTCACGGCCGGCCTCGACCTGATCGGGGGCCGCATCGACTGGCTGCTCCTGCCGATCCTCGTTCCGTTTGCGGTGGTCGGCATCACCGGGATCGTGATGTTTGTTCGGCAGCTCGTGCTCACGTCCGCCGTCGGCACCACCCAGCTCGAAATCTCCGATCATCCGCTTCGTCCCGGTGGGCATTACGACGTGCTCTTGGCCCAGTCGGGCTCAGGGGTGTTCCAAAACCTCACCGTCACGCTCGAGCTCGAAGAGCAGGCCACGTTTCGACAGGGCACGGATACGCGGACCGAGCGGCTCGTGGTGTGGCGATCCACGGTCGCGTCGTGGAAGGACGTGCAACTCGCCCCCGGCACTCGCTTCGAGGCCAAGGCACGGCTCACGCTCCCGGCAACGGCGATGCATTCCTTTGTGTCGGAACACAACGCCGTGTCATGGCGGGTGGTCGTGCATGGGCGGGCCGCCCGATGGCCGGCGTTCTCCCGAGGCTTTCCTGTGGTCGTGCATCCTGTTGCACCGAGCCCGCGACACGCGGAGCCCCAGGAGATGTCTCTGTGACCAGCGGCCTCGATACAGCCGGGCGTTTCCCTGCCGTGACCGCGAGCTTCTCGTCGGCCGATCGACGGTATGAGCCCCTCGAGGAAATCCTGGTGCGCTACACCGTCGAGTTGCCACCCACCGCCGTGGTGCGATCGGTGGAGCGATCGATCCTTTGGTACACCGAAGGCAAGGGCGAGGAAGACATCGGCGTCCACTTCTTCGAGCGGATTACCGAGCGGGCCGCCGTCACCGAAGCAACCGCCGGGAGCAGCTTCGGGGCTCGGCTGCCCTCGAGCCCGCTTTCTTACGAAGGCGTGATTGTCAAGATTCGATGGTGCGCGCGGGTGCGGCTGTTCTTTGAAGAGGGCCGCGATTTTGTGTCTGAGCATGTCTTTGAAGTCGGCCACGTGCCCGTGGCCACGATCGTGCCCTCCTGATGAGCGGCGAACCACGATCCAACCCCTTTGCCACGCGGTACACGAGGCCCGGCGCGATCCCGCCACTCGACGCCACGGGGCAGCCACTCGATGTGGCGCGGCTCGCCGAAGACATTCGTCGAATGCGCGGCCTCAGCATCGAAGGGCCACACGGCACCGGCAAATCAACGCTGCTCGTAGCGATCTCCGCCGCCTTTGAGACGGCAGGCCAGCTCGGGGCGACCGTCCGTCTCCGCCAGACCCGCGACGCCGTCACCGCGATTGCGGCCGTTGGCCGCGCTCCCAGCGGAAGCGTCGTCTGCCTCGATGGCTGGAACGTGCTCGGCTCCTCGGCATTGCTTGTGCGACTCCTGGCCCGCCTCCGTGGCGTGATGCTGGTGGTCACGAGCCACCGAGCCACGGGGCTGCCGCTGGTGGTCCGCACGAGCGCGACGCTGGCGCTGCTCGCCGCGATCGTCGCACGGCTCCCGGATCATGGTCGCTCGATCGAAGCTGCCGACCTCGCCGATGCCCTCGGCCACCATCCGAGCGATCTCCGCGAAGCTCTTTTGGAGCTGTATGACCGGTTTGAGGAGAGGACGCGCGGCGGCGCGAGGGGATAGCCGCGACAGGGATGAGGCGGCCCCGACAGGCTGGTCGTAACGCCTGTGCGGGGCGTGCCGATCGCACCGGCCCCCTCGCGAAGATTCATGAATCCACGTGGCGTTTTTTCCACGCGTGGGTGGCGACATGCAACCTAGGTTTACGTGTTGCCCATGGAGTCTGGCCGGACTCTGTGGTCCGCGGTCGGAATTGAGGAAAAAATGATGAACGTGCGTCGCATGGCCGGTGTCGTCCTGGTGGCAGGCTTGTGCCTGGCTGGAAAGGGTCGCGCAGAGGCCCAATGCTGCCTCTCCGATCTGTTCTCCGGCTGCTTCTCCTGCTGCCAAAAGCCGGTCGCATACGCCGTGGTGCCGGTGGCGCCGGTGGCCGCGCCGATCATGGCGCCGGTTGTTGTGCCCGTGCCGCCGCCGCCAGTCATGGTACCGGTCCAACAGACAAGCTACGTGCCCGAGACCACCTACCGCACCGAGTATCGCTGTGTGCCGGTCACCACTTACAAGCCGTCGTGTGAGATCGATCCCTGCACGGGCTGCCCGGTCGAATGCATGCAGCCGACCACGCAGTATGTCAATCAGCCGGTGAGCGTGCCCGTCACGCAGTACCGCGCGGTGACGACCACGAAGTATGTCCAGATGCAGCCTGGTGGCTACGCTCCGGCTCCTGCTGCCGGCTACCCGGCCATGGCCCCTGGCGCACCGGTAGTCGGCCCAGCGGCGAGCCCCTTCAGCGGAGTGCAGACCGCGCCGCAGGCCTGGGGCGCCGCTGGCCCCGATGTGGCTCCGCAGTCTGCTCCGACGTTCGCCCCACCAGCGCTTCCCGCCGGCGCCCCAGCGCCCGGGACGATCACACCGGGCCCAAGCCTCCAGTACTACGCGCCTACGGCCCAGGCCGCGCAGGCGATCGCACCACAGTCGGGCACGTATGCCGGCCCGCAGGTGCAGTACCAGCAGCAGCCCTCGCAGCAGTACTACCAGCCACAGCCACAGGCCCAAGCTCAGCCGCAACTTCGCTCGGTTGAGCCACCGGCCCTGAACCCATCGCCTTCGCTGAGCCCTGCTCCTTCGCTCAAGCCGATTCCCGAACTGCCCCGCACCAGCCGGCCCGATGCTGCCGCAGACGCTGCCGCCACGAGTGGCAGTGGACTGCGGACAATGCCCGAAACCTACAGCCCGCCCGCACCGTCTGCCCCAGCCCCACAGCAGGGCATGCCGGTGCTTCCCGGGAGTGGCCCTGGCCCGTCAACGGGTGCCTTCCCGCGGCTGCTCGAGCCGACAAGCCACACCACATCGTGGGGCCCTTCCGATGGCGGTGTGGCAAGGGTCCAATATCCCACGGCTGCCCTGCCCGCCTGGCGGAACAGTCAGCAGTAGTTGAAGGCTCACGCCGTCCTGGCGGTGGGCCGCTGCCCCCCAAAGGACGACGCCGTGACGAATGCCGACATCGCTGCCGCCTTCGAGCATGTCGCCGACCTGCTCGAATATCGCGGCGACAATGTTTTTCGGGTGCGGGCCTACCGGAACGCCGCCCGCACGATAGACGGCCTCCTCGAGCCGCTCGCCGCCGTGCGGGCCGATTCTCAGCGAGCCCTGACAGACCTCGACGGCATCGGCAGCGACCTCGCTCAGAAAATCGAGACGCTCCTCGACACCGGTCGGCTGCCGCTGCTTGAAGAGCTTGAGCGGGAGGTGCCTGCGGCCGTCTTCGATCTCATGCGGGTGCCGGGCCTTGGCCCCAAGAAGGTAAAAATCCTCGTCGATTCGCTCGGCATCGACTCGCTTGCCGCGCTCGAAGAAGCCTGCAAGCAAGGTCGCGTGCAATCGATCAAGGGCTTTGGGGCCAAGACCGAAGCCGCGATTCTCGAGAACATTGGCTTTGCTCGCGACCCCGACCGCGGGCGGATGCTCTGGAACGACGCCGATGTCGTGGCCGAAACACTCCTCGCCTGGATGCGGGCATGCCCTGCTGTGCGGCAGGCGACTACGGCTGGCAGCCTCAGGCGGGGCCGCGACACCGTGGGCGATCTCGACATCCTCGTGGAGAGCGACGCGGCCGTGACGGTGATGGACCGCTTTGTCGGGTGGCCCGAGACGTCGGATGTGCTCCTTCGCGGCGAGACGAAGACAAGCATCCGTGGCCCCAAAAAACTCCAGATCGACCTGCGCGTCGTACCCGCTGAATCCTTCGGCGCCGCGCTTCAATACTTCACCGGCTCGAAGGAACACAACGTCAAGCTTCGCGGCCGCGCCCGCGATCATGGCCTCACCCTCAACGAGTACGGCGTTTTCATGTTGGACGCCGCCTCGGACAGCAACGCTTCGGTTGGGCCAACAGCAAAGGGCCCCGCCGTCGCAGGTCGCACCGAGCCTGATGTCTATGCCGCCGTGGGGCTGCCCTGGATTCCGCCTGAGCTTCGCGAAGGCCGCGACGAGATTGACCTCGCGGCTGCCGGCCGTCTTCCGGTGCTCGTGGAGCTGGCCGACATTCGCGGTGATCTTCACATGCATACGACCGCCACCGATGGCGAAGACACGCTCGCCGAGATGACCCGCGCGGCCATCGCCCGCGGCCTGGCCTACATCGCCATCACCGACCACGGCAAGCGAGTCACGATGGCCAACGGCCTCGACAGCACGCGGCTGTTGAAGCAGTGGGGCGAGATCGATCGGCTCAACGCATCGCTCGCGGAAGACGGTGAACCACCGATCGTCGTCCTCAAGGGCATCGAGGTAGATATCCTCGAGAAAGGTGGGCTCGATCTTCCCGACGACGTGTTGGCCGGTGCCGACTGGGTTGTGGCGAGCCTCCACTACGGTCAGAGCCAGCCGCGGGAACAGATCACGGCCCGGCTCATCGAGGCGATTGAGAACCCGCATGTGTCGGTGATCGGCCATCCCACGGGCTGCCTCATCAACCGCCGTCCACCGTACGACGTGGATCTTGAGGCCGTGATCGCCGCCGCCGCCCGCACGGGCACGTTCCTCGAAATCAATGCGAATCCCTGGCGGCTCGATCTCGACGACCGCCATGCCGCGCAAGCGAAGGCCGCCGGCGTCAAGCTCGTCATCTCCACCGACGCTCATTCAACCAAGGGTCTTGATGTGATGCGATGCGGCGTCCTGCAAGCCCGCCGCGCCGGCCTCGAAGCCACCGACGTCGCCAACACTCGCTCCCTCGCCGATCTCCGCAAGCTCATAAAGCGCCGGTAAGGCATGCGAGCCGGCATGATTCCATGGGGTCAGACCCCGACCTGTGACATCCCCATAGAAGCCCCTCACGATAGTGAGGGGACGGCGGGCTGTTGGGCGATCCCGCACGTGATTCCGACACCCCGCGTGGGATCTCAAGGATCCTTCACGCAGCGGAAGCCAAGGTGGTTGGTGGCGCTTGTGACTTCGCCCTTGCCACGGCTGCCCACGATGTAGCGGGCGCAGTACTGCTCGCTACAAAGAAATGATCCTCCCCGCTGCACCCGCTTGGGCAGGCCAGGCTCCTGTGGGTCGTGGCTCTCGCCTGGGCCGCGCGGATTTTCTACGACGCCACGGCGGGCTGCGCGGGCGTAGGTGTCGGGGCGATACCAGTCGCTGCACCACTCCCACACGTTGCCCGCCATATCGAAGACGCCGTAGGCATTCGCCGGATAGCTGCCCGTCGGTGCGATGCCGACAAAGCCGTCGGCACCGGTGTTCTCGTTCGGAGAACTTCCCTGCCAGGTATTGGCCATCCACTTGCCGTCGGGGCAAAACTCATCGCCCCACGGAAACCGATTGCCTGCCATGCCGCCACGGGCAGCACACTCCCATTCCGCCTCGGTGGGAAGCCGCTTTCCGGCCCAGGCGGCATACGCCTCGGCATCCTCGAAGGCCACCTGCACCACCGGATCGTTGTCATGCCCCTCAATCGAGCTCGCCGGCCCAAGCGGATGCTTCCAGCAAGCGCCCGGCACATAGGCCCACCATTGGAGATGGGACGAAGGCGCGCGATTCCACGGCATCGGCTCTGACGGCGGCGTGAACACGATCGATCCCGCCACCAGGTTCTCGGGCGGCGCATCGGGAAAATCCTCTTGGCGAGGAGCCCGCTCGGCGACGGTCTTATAGTCTGTGGCGGCCACAAACTTCGCGAACTCGGCATTCGTCACGGTGCCCGCATCGATCCAAAAACCATCGAGTCGCACTTGGTGGATCGGCCGGGCATCAGCCATGGCGTCGTGACCTCCGAAGGGGAGACCGCGCGGATCCGCGCAGCCCATTGAGAACTCGCCACCCTGAATCCACACCATGCCAGGCGGCGGGTCACCGGCGGGCTGCCGGCTGCCTTCGACCGTGGCCGTAAACCCAGCCGCGGTGGCCGCCTCCGGCAGACCCGCCACGGGGCTGCCACAGGAGGCGCAGGTGGCAAGGGCCAGCACAACGCCGACGCATCCGAACCATCGCATGGCTTGATCATGCGGCGCCTGGATGTCTCGCTCCTGTGCGGTGCAGCGGGGCGTCATGCAGAGTCTCTCCGAAGGGTGCGTTCGAGGCTTTTTCGCAGATTCCGCCGACGGGTGTGCGTCCACCACTTCACGAACACCCGCCGCGCCTTCTCGGCCCGGTGGTCTTCCAAGCGCCGCAGTGCCGTGAGCGTCATCTTATCGGCGCCAACCCCGTCCTCTCGCGCCCAACGGCGAAAGCGATCGGCAGCGGCGGCGTGGTCGGTGAACTTCCCGAGCGTTTCCTGGAGCCTTTCGAGGGCGTCCTGGCATTCGGTCCGCGTGGAAGCAGGAAACGCGACCGAAAAAATCTCGGCCGCATACCGGAGTTTCTTGCCGGCGATCCGCAGCCGATGGAGCTCGTCGGCCGCCTCGAGTTTCCGGTCTGCTCGTTTGAAGAATCGATCGAGCAGCACGGGAAACCGTCGACGGGCGTAGGCTACAAAGGGCTCGGTCGATTCCTGCGATAGCACCGCGTCGATGAGCCGCTCCACACGACCTGGCCAGTCGGCGGCCACGAGGTCCTCGCGCATGTGCCGGATCGGTTCACGAGACATGTCGCGTCGCTTGCCGAGCATCGCCACCAGCCGCATCCGGGCGCGAGCAGCCATCGTGCGGGCTTCCTTCGCAGGCCCCGCGGCCTTCGGGCGGGCAAGGTCGCTCGTCAGCACGTCGAGATCACGGGTGGTACCCGCGGCGTGACGAATTCTGCGCAGGCGCTTCTCGAACCAGATGCGGTGCTTCGCTGGCACGAATTCGCGAAAGGCTGTGAGGGCGGCAAGGGTGCGACGCGTGGCCACACGGAGCTGGTGAACCCGCTCGGGATCATGCCGCGGCCGGCAGGCGGCTCGGAGCTCGGATCCAACAGTCTCCAGCCGCTTCCGAAGCGTGCGAGCGGCAACGCGGGGCACCCGAACACGCCCGCTCCCCGTTACGGCCCATGCCACCGACTGCTTCATGGCATACCTCGCCGCTGCTTTACGCCGATTACGGTCGGTTCTCGGCGTTCCGCATGGCCGCGGCCGCCACTTCGCCCGGCATGGCCGGCTTCGTGACCGTCACCTCCGAGGCAAACACGGTGCCGCCACCAAGCGCCCCCTCGCCGGTCCAGATGCGTCCGCGCAGGGTGATCGAGTCGCCGGGAGTGATGACGTCGAGCTGCGCGGCATCGAGGGTGGCAATGGCATCGGCCGTGATCTCGAGCGTGATCCGGCGGACCTTGCCTGCTGGCACGTGGAGAACGGCCACATTGCCCGAGAGGGACCGGACGGACGCGACAATCTCGCCCCGTGTGCCCGGCCGCACCGGATCAGGCTTGAAGTCGGCCGGCGGTGTCACGATCTCGAAGGCCGTCACAGGCTCGGCGACACGCCCTTTGTCATCGACCTCGGCCATGAGGCGAATCACATGGCCAGGGCGAAGCATCGATCCTGGAGCACGCCCCACGACCCGCAGTCGCGTGACGGCGGCGGGATGGAGCTGAGCCACGAGCGGCGGCGACGCCTCGGCGGCAGGTGCTTGCTGGAACGAGATCATCCCGCCGGCAAGGGCACCGGTCGCGGCGACCACGCGGCCTTCGAATTCTGTCTCGGGCAGGCGGTCGATGATGAGCTTGTTCTCCTCCACCGGCACGGTGATAGCCCGGTTCGTGTTGCGGCAGGCACCGAGGTTCCAGAGTCGTTCGTAGGCCTTCTGAATCGCCGGGTCTTTGTAGAAAACGCCCCACTGGATCGTGCCGTCGGCCGCCACCGGCGGAGGCGACTCCTCGGGAGTGGAGTACGGGCTGGAGGCTTGGCACACGAAGGGCGTGGTCATCACACCACACGCAACGATTATGACGGCTATCTGGCGACGCATGAATGCACTCCCAAAGGCCTCCGGCGCGCGGACGGCGCGGGGGATACTGAAGGGTACTTCGCCCTGGGACACCAATCAAAAAACGCCTGAGCCGCCGGCAGGGAACGTCGTCCGCTGCCGCGGCAGGACCGCCATGATCCGGAAAATCCGCACCCCTACTCGGAACCGGCCGGAGCTTCGAGCGTGGCCACGCCACCACTCGACTCCTCCGCGGCCATGTCGCCGGCGGTCTCGAGGAGCGGGAACTGACGGGCCAGGAGATTCTCGCGGTCCATCCGAAGGGCATCGAGCGCCTCCGGACGCACCCGCACCTCCGCCGACTGGTAGGTCCCGAAACCGGTACCCGCCGGGATAAGGTGCCCCAGGATGACGTTTTCTTTGAGACCGACGAGGTTGTCGACCTTGCCCGCGAGCGCTGCCTCGGTGAGCACCTTGGTGGTCTCCTGGAAGCTGGCCGCCGAAATGAAGCTCGAACTCTGCACGCTCGCCTTGGTGATCCCGAGGAGCTGCGTGCTGGCCGATGCCGACTTGGGCGACGTGCCCTTGGCCGGCGTGCCACCGAGAACTTCGATCTGGGCGTTCTTCTCCGCAAGTGTCGCCTTCGGCACAATCTCACCGACACTGAGGTCGCTGTCTCCCTTGTCGGTGATCCGCACGCATTCGCTGATTCGATCGTTGTGCTGACGGAACTCGAACTTGTCCATGACACTGCCCGGCAGGAGGTTCGTGTCGCCGACCGACTCGATCTTCACCTTCCGCAGCATCTGCGAGACGATGATCTCGATGTGCTTGTCGTCGATTTCGACTCGCTGGCTCCGGTAGACATTCTGGATTTCGCGGACGAGGTACTTCTGCACCTCCTCCTCGCCAGAGATCCGCAGGATGTCATGCGGCACGAGCGGCCCATCCACGAGCGCCTCGCCAGCCCGCACATAGTCGCCTGGATGCACTCGAAGATGCTTGCCGTGCGTGACCAAGTGCTCATGCTCCACACCGCTGTCGCTGCGGACGATGATCGAACGCTTGCCGCGTCGCTTTTCCTTGCTGATCTCCACCTTGCCGTCGGTCTCGGCCATGATGGACGGATCCTTCGGCTTGCGAGCCTCGAAGATCTCCGTGACCCGCGGCAGACCGCCGGTGATGTCCTGCGTGCCGCCTGCCTCGCGGGGCGTCTTCGCGAGCACATGGCCCGCCTTCACTATCTGCCCCGGCTCGACTTCGATATAGGCCTTCTCGGGGAGGTAGTAGAACTCCTTGATCTGGCCAGCCTCGTCCTCGAGGACGATCTGCGGGTGGTACACCCCCTTGTGCTCCATCACCATACGACGGAGATGGCCGCTGGGATCCTTCTCCACGCGGAGCGTATCGCCTTCAATCACGTCCTCGTAACGGACCTTGCCCGCCACTTCGGCAAGGATCGGGATGGAGTGCGGGTCCCACTGGACAAGCAAGGTGCCCGCTTTGACCTCTTCGTCCTCCTTCACCTTGAGGATCGCACCGGCTGGGATTTCAAACTTCTCGAGCTCATGCCCCTTGGCATCGACGATCGCGAGCTCGCAGTTGCGAGCAAGCATGATCGACTCGCCCTGCTCGTTCTCGACCGTTCGTAGACGGGTGAACTTCACGGTTCCGGCTCGCTTTACCTTCGACTCGCTCTCCTCGATGGCCCGCTGACCAGTACCACCGATGTGGAACGTCCGCATCGTGAGCTGGGTGCCCGGCTCGCCGATGCTCTGGGCAGCGATGATACCGACAGCCATTCCCTCTTCGACCATCGATCCGGTGGAAAGATCCATGCCATAGCAGAGCCTGCAGACACCGAGCGGCGCCTCGCAGGTGAGCGGACTCCGGACCTGGATCTTCTCGAGGCCGAGCTCCTCGACCTTCGCAGCCTGCTTCCGCGTGATGAGCTCGTCTTCGTGGACGATGACATCACCCGCCTTCGGGTGGATGATGTTCGTGCGGCTCACTCGACCACGGATGCTGTCGGCCAGGCTCACGTCCACCTTCTCACCGCGGTAGATCACCGTCTTCTCGATGCCCTGCGTCGTGCCGCAGTCATGCATCGTGACGACGACGTTCTGGGCCACGTCGGCGAGTTTCCGGGTGAGGTAACCCGAGTCGGCCGTCTTGAGGGCCGTATCGGCCAAGCCCTTGCGGGCACCGTGGGTGGAGCTGAAGTATTCCAGCACCGTGAGCCCTTCGCGGAAGTTTGCCTTGATGGGCGTCTCGATGATCTTGCCCGACGGCTTGGCCATGAGGCCTCGCATGCCGGCGAGCTGACGAATCTGCTCCACACCGCCTCGGGCACCCGACTGGGCCATGAGCTGGATCGGGTTGACATACCCGCTGCGGCGATTGGGCTTGGCGTCGGTGTCCTGCTCGAGCTCCGCCATCATCTCCTTGGTGATCTGTTCGCGGGCATGCGTCCATGCATCGAGGACGGAGTTGTACCGCTCGCCGTCGGTGATCACACCCTTGCGGTAGCGGTTCAGGATCTTCGCCACCTCTTTCTCGGCTTCGGTGATGATCTTCGTCTTCGTCGACGGCGTGATGAGATCGTCGGTGGCAAACGACAGACCGCTGAAGGTGCTCCAACTAAACCCAACCCGGTTCATGTTGTCGAGCAGGTCGATCGTGCTGCGGCGGCCGAGCAGTTGATAGCAGTCGGAAATCACCCGCGCGAGCTCGCTCGACTTCATTGGGATGTTGTAGAAGAGCATGTGCCCAGGGAGGATCGCGTTGAAGAGGACGCGGCCCGCCGTTGTCTCGATGACGGCCCCCAGTTTCGACTGCGCTTCGGCATCGGCCTTGAGCCGGCGATGCGGAGGCAGCTTCACCCTAATCTTGGCGTGGGTTTCCACTTTCCCGAGGTAGTGGGCAATCTCGACCTCGGCGAAGTCCTTGAACACCATCCCCTCGCCCTTGCGGCCAGCCATCGACATCGTGAGGTAATAGCAGCCCATCACGACGTCCTGAGACGGCGAGATGATCGGGTTTCCGTTGGCGGGGCTGAAGATGTTGTTGGTCGCAAGCATGAGCGTGTGGGCCTCGACCTGCGCCTCAATCGACAGCGGCAGATGGACGGCCATCTGGTCACCGTCGAAGTCCGCATTAAAGCCCTTGCAGACCAGCGGATGGAGCTTGATCGCATTGCCCTCGACGAGCACCGGCTCGAAGGCCTGGATGCCCATGCGATGGAGGGTCGGGGCGCGATTGAGAAGCACCGGATGGTTGCGGATCACCTCTTCGAGGATGTCCCACACCTCGGCGTCCTTCCGCTCGAGCATCTTCTTGGCGCTCTTGATCGTGTCGGCATGGCCAAGCTCCTTGAGCCGCCGGATGATGAACGGCTGGTAGAGCTCGAGCGCGATCTTCTTCGGCAGGCCGCACTGGTGGAGCCGGAGCGTCGGGCCGACCACGATCACCGACCGGGCCGAGTAGTCAACTCGCTTGCCGAGGAGGTTTTCGCGGAACCGCCCCTGCTTGCCCTTGATCATGTCGGTAAGGCTCTTGAGCGGACGATTGCTCGATGCCAGCACCGGCCGCTTGCAGCGGTTGTTGTCAAAGAGCGCGTCGACCGACTGCTGGAGCATCCGCTTTTCATTGCGGATGATCACTTCCGGCGCGTTGAGGTCAACGAGCTTCTTGAGCCGGTTGTTCCGATTGATGATCCGGCGGTAGAGATCGTTCAGGTCGCTCGTCGCGAAGTTGCCACTGTCGAGCATGACGAGCGGGCGAAGATCGGGCGGGATCACGGGGATCACGTCCAGCACCATCCACTCCGGCTTGTTCTCACTGTCGCGGATGCTCTCGACGATCTTCAGTCGATTGACGAGATCCTTCTTCTTCTGCTTCGAGTTGGTCGTGATGAGCTCTTCGCGAAGCTCCTTCGACAGCGTGACGAGGTCGAGCCCGAGCAGGAGTTTCCGCACCGCCTCGGCGCCCATCTCGGCCTCGAAGGCTCCTTCGCCGTAGGTGGCCCGAGCCTCGCGAAACTCCTCCTCGGTGAGCAACTGCTGCTTCTTGAGGGGCGTGTCCTTCGGATCGAGGACGACGTAATCCTGGAAATAGATCACCTTCTCCAGGCTCGACGTCTTCATGTCGAGCAGGGCCCCGAGCCGGCTCGGCGTGGCCTTGAAGAACCAGATGTGGCAGATCGGCGCCGCCAGCTCGATATGCCCCATCCGCTTCCGGCGGACGCGGCTATGGGCGACCTTGACCTGGCAACGGTCGCAGATCATGCCCTTGTACTTCATGCCGCGGTACTTGCCGCATGAGCACTCCCAGTCTTTTTCCGGTCCGAAGATCTTCTCGCACATGAGTCCGTCCTTTTCAGGACGGAACGTGCGGTAGTTGATCGTCTCAGGCTTCTTCACCTCACCGAACGACCAGCTTCGGATGTCGTGCGGCCGGGCCAGGGTGATCTTGACGGCCGCATAATCGTTAACGCGATCGTAGGTGGGTTCACCGATGCTCACGTGCTTTTCCTCCGAAGTCTTGTCGTGCCTGATCAACCGCATGACCCGAGGCAGGCGAATGCCACACTGGCTTCGCCCGCGTAAAACTACATCCGTCGCTTCTCAAGCTGCATGTTGAGCGCGAGTCCGCGAATTTCATTCGTAAGCACGTCGAAGCTCGCCGGGGTGCCGGCCTCGAGCGTGTTCTCGCCCTTTACCATGCTCTCGTAGATCTTCGTGCGACCCTCCACGTCGTCGCTCTTCACCGTGAGCAACTCCTGGAGGGTGTAGGCCGCACCGTAGGCCTCGAGCGCCCACACTTCCATCTCACCAAACCGCTGGCCGCCGAAGCGAGCCTTGCCGCCGAGCGGCTGCTGGGTGATGAGCGAGTATGGACCGGTCGAACGAGCGTGGACCTTGTCGTCGACAAGGTGGTGGAGCTTGAGCATGTAGATGTAGCCCACCGTCGTCTCCTGCTCGAGCGGCTCGCCCGTACGGCCGTCGAAGAGCTGCGCCTTGCCATGCTCCGGCAGGCCGGCATCCACGAGCACCTTATTGATGTCGTCCTCACTCGCGCCGTCGAAGACCGGCGTGATGGCCTGGAAACCGAGTACCTTCCCGGCCCAGCCGAGATGCGTCTCGAGAATCTGACCGACGTTCATACGGCTCGGCACGCCCAGCGGATTCAAGAGAATCTGGAGCGGTGTGCCGTCAGCGAGGAAGGGCATTTCCTCCTTGGGCAGAACCTTGGCGATCACACCCTTGTTGCCGTGGCGACCGGCCATCTTGTCGCCGACCGAGATCA
>CAYZHH010000028.1:0-19615 GCA_964478275.1 uncultured Candidatus Kuenenia sp. | reverse complement strand
CGCCAATGCCGCTGAGGCGATCCGCGAGGTGGCCTTTGATCTCGCCGAGGGGGCCGACATGGTCATGGTAAAGCCTGCCGGCACGGCCCTCGACGTGATCCACCGCGTGAAGATGGCTTTTGGCGTGCCGACGTTTGCGTATCAGGTGAGCGGCGAGTACGCAATGATCCGCGCCGCCGCGGAGAACGGCTGGCTCGACGGCGAGCAGGCTGCTCTCGAAAGCCTGCTCGTGATCAAGCGGGCCGGAGCCGACGCGATTCTCACCTACTTCGCGCCCATGATCGCCCGAATCATAGGGTGATTGCGACGGTTTGCTTCGCCTCCTGACACTCGCCGGCTCGGGGCTGCCCGTGCCATGTCGCCGGACGTTCGCGGTGGCCATCGTGGCCACCGCTCACTCGGGAGTGTGCTGCGCTTCGCCATCCTGGCTTCGCTTGCAAACAACGCCGGCTCCATGACACGGGCAGCCCCGAGCCTCCCGGTTTCGGCTGATGACGCGGGTCACGACGCACCCTGCGGGCGAAACGCGACGAGCCGCTGTGGGTCGGTCTCAAGCCGCGGTGGGTCGGCGACGCCTGTGTGAATCAAATCCACGCAGTAGGGAATCGCCGGAAACACCGCATCAAGACACTCGCGGATGCTCTTGGGCCGCCCAGGAAGATTCACCACAAGTGTTAGGCCACAGATTCCCGCCGTCTGCCGCGAGAGGATCGCCGTCGGCACGTAGGCAAGCGACACCTGCCGCATCCGCTCGCCGAAGCCGGGCAGCATCTTCGTGCAGGCCTGCTCGGTGGCCTCGGGTGTCACGTCGCGGGGTGCGGGGCCGGTGCCGCCGGTCGTGACGATGAGGCAGCAGCCCGCAGCTGCGAGCTCCCGAATCGCCGTCACGATTCTCTCGAGATCATCGGGCACGATCCGTTCACGAGATTCCCAGGGACTCACGAGCACGGCGCCAAGATAGTCGCGGATCGCCGGCCCGCCCTCGTCGGCATACTCACCCCGGCTCGCGCGGTCAGAAACGGTAAGGATGCCGATCAGGGCAGTGTGCGATGCCATACGATGAGCGTCCTCGGGCACGCAGCCTTGGAGCGGCCGTCAGGGTGCGAGATACTGGAAACCATGGACGTCGATCATATCCTCCAAACCTTCGCCACCCACGCCGTGGACGCCCTGCTGATCGGTGGCATGATTTTTTTGCTGCGGCACGAGCCGGTGCTCACCTACGACGTCGATCTCTGGATTCCGATGAGCCTGCCAATCTCTGCCGGTGCGAGGCCGCGCTGACAGAGCTCGACGCAGCCTGGGGTCGCACAGAGGCCGAGTGGCGGCCCGTCGCCGAGCAGCCAGGATCGAGACGCTTGAGCGGGCCATCCGTGGCCGAGAGTGAAGGTCATGAATCAACCTGCGGACGCACAGCACGGTGAAGCGGCGGGCCAGGCGCTGCTCGCCGCTGAAGAAGCCCGCCGCGAAGCCGCCTGGCGGCCGCTGGACCGATGGCTTGCTCTCCAGAGGACGATGGGCTGGGCCGCTGTCCAGAGCACGGTCGATCGCAACACGCCGACCGCCTGCCTTGAACGAGAACGGCGGCTTCTCGCCATCACGCGGTGACGAGAACGGCCGCCCTTCACGGATGAGCCACGAGACCTGACAATCTCGGGTCTCCTGTTCAAGTTGCCCCTTGGATCGAATGATGGACGAACTCAAACCCGCCCCCGCGCCACCAACCCCCGAAACGTCGCATGGCACCGCGGCCCAGCTCGAGCAGGCTCGCCGCGACAAGCTCGCGAAGCTCGCCGCCGCAGGAATCGATCCCTGGGGCGGGCGGTTTGACGACGTGCAGGCGATCGCCTCGGTGCGCGCGACGGGTGACGCGCTGGCGAAGGAGGCCGCGGACGGCCCGAGCGTCCGCGTGGCTGGCCGGATCATGCTCCAGCGAAACGCCGGCAGCCTCGTGTTCCTCTCGCTTGCCGACCGAGCGGGTCGTATCCAGATCATGCTCGGCAAGAAACAGGTGGGCCCCGACGGCTGGAATGTCGTCGGCTGCCTCGACCTGGGCGACATCGTCGGAATCGACGGCCGGCTCGGCTGGTCGAAGACCGGCGAGATGACCATCTTTGCCTCGGGCATCACGTTCCTCACCAAGAGCATCGAAACGCCACCCGACAAGTTTCATGGCCTGGTTGATCCGGAACTTCGCCAGCGGTGGCGGTATGTCGATCTGATCCACGGCGACGGGGTCCGCGAGCGGTTCGTGAAGCGAAGCAAGATCATCGAGGCAGTGCGGCGGGTGCTTGCCGCGCGGAGCTATCTCGAAGTCGAAGGGCCGACACTCCAGGAAAGCGCCGGCGGCGCCGCGGCCCGCCCGTTCAAGACGCATCACAATGCGCTCGACATGCCGCTCGTGCTGCGGATCGCACTCGAGCTCCATCTCAAGCGGCTCTTGGTCGGCGGCTTTGAGCGTGTCTTTGAGCTCGGCCGTGTGTACCGAAACGAGGGTGTCAGTGTCAGGCACAATC
Source organism: uncultured Candidatus Kuenenia sp. (assembly GCA_964478275.1). Lineage (GTDB taxonomy): Bacteria > Planctomycetota > Planctomycetia > Pirellulales > UBA1268 > QWPN01. The sequence goes on along the minus strand of CAYZHH010000028.1, from coordinate 17,099 downwards.
CCGAATTCACGATGCTCGAGGCCTACGAGGCCTACGGCGACTACGCCGCGATGATGGACCTCACTGAGGCGATCATCCTCGAGGCGGCAAAGGCCGCCGACACGCCCACGAGCTTTGAATGGATGGGGCATACGGTCGATATCACGCCGCCATTCCGACGGGCGAAGTACGACGATCTTCTTCGCGAGGTCACCGGGTGCGATCCGACGGACCCAGCGAGCGTGGCCGCGACGGCGACCGCTGCGGGCATTGATACCGCTGGCCGCCATCCCGACGTCATCAAGAGCGACCTTTTTGAAGCGAAGGTTGAGGAGACCCTTTCGGGGCCGGTGTTCGTGATCGACTACCCCGCCGCCATCTGTCCACTGACCAAGCGGAAGGCCGGTGCGCCCCACATCGCCGAGCGTTTTGAGATGTATGTCGCCGGCATGGAGCTGGCCAACGCCTACACCGAGCTCAACGACCCAGATCTTCAGGAAGAGCTCTTCCGCACGCAGCTCGCCGGTATGGCGGCCGACGAGTCGATGGCTCGCATGGATACCGATTTTATCCGTTCGCTGCGGTACGGAATGCCGCCGGCCGGGGGGCTTGGTATCGGCATCGACCGCCTGGTGATGTTCCTCACCGGTGCCGCAAGCATCCGCGACGTCATTCTATTTCCGCTCCTCCGCCCGCGGGCGGAGTGACGGCTTCACGCGGCCACGGCTTCCTCACCGACCGTCTCGGCGGCGAGCGACTCGACGTGAAACTCGGTGGCCCCATCGCAGGGGAGCTCGCCGTAGACGTCATGCATACCGGCGACGGCTGCGAGATATTCGTTGAAATGCGGATCCATGATGAAGCCCTCCTTGGCGAGTATGGGAACCGAAACTTCCCTGAGTACGTAACCGGCGGCGTGCCAGTTCGTTCGTCGCGCCCCCGGCCTCCCGGTCGGGAAGGGCGTCGTCGCGGCAACCTGGGCGAATGGGCAAGCTCGGGGTGTATTTCGGGGTTTGCGGTGTGAGGGGAGGCTGCTACGCTCCCGCCCTTCGGAGGCGCAGGGCAGCCAAGCCCTCGGTGCTGGCGGAGTCGAGAAGGTAGAACATAGAGGTTGGGCGTGAAAGGAATGTGACGGGAGCAACACGATGGCAACCGCTGAAACCTATCCTCATGTCACCGTTGCGGCGGACGGGAAGGCCTCCATCAGCGGCACGCGGTACACCGTCGACCATCTCGCCGCCGAGCAGTATTTCTATGGCTGGTCGGCGGAGGAGATCCTCCGTCAACATCCCGACCTGCGGCCAGCCGAGGTCTATGCGGCGTTGGCCTACTTCCACGACCACCACGACCGCATGGTGGCTGAGATCGAAGCGGGAAGGTCGCGAGCGAGCCAGGCCAGCGGCCAGCAGTCCCTGTCCCGGGATGAGCTTCTGCAGCGACGCAGGAACGCTCAGGGCCACCAGCCGTGAGCCGCCTGATGCCGCTTGCCATCTCCATGGATGTGCATGTGCCGGCGAGCGTCACCGAAGGGCTTCGGCGGAAGGGCATCGACGTCCTGACAGCGCAGGACGACGCGGCAGGCCGAATGTCCGACGAGGACCTGCTGACGCGAGCGACGGCCCTCAACCGTGTGCTCTTCACCCAGGATATCGATTTCTTGGGCATTGCCGCGAGATGGCAGCAGCGAGGCGATCCTTTCGCCGGATTGCTCTTCGCAGCCCAGGGCACCCCGATTGGCCGCTTGATCGACGATGCTGAGCTCTGCCTCTTGTGTTTCAGCGCGGACGAGTTCCTCAACCGCCTCATTCATCTTCCGCTGCGATAGCCGCACAATGCCAGCTCCCGTGGATGAGGTCGTGCAGCATTGGTGCTCTTCGTAGTTCTCGTCGCGGCAACCTGGGCGAATGGGCAAGCTCGGGGTGTATTTCAGGGTTTGCGGTGTGAGGGGAGGCTGCTACGCTCCCGCCCTTCGGAGGCGCAGGGCAGCCAAGCCCTCGGTGCTGGCGGAGTCGAGAAGGTAGAACATAGAGGTTGGGCGTGAAAGGAATGTGACGGGAGCAACACGATGGCAACCGCTGAAACCTATCCTCATGTCACCGTTGCGGCGGACGGGAAGGCCTCCATCAGCGGCACGCGGTACACCGTCGACCATCTCGCCGCCGAGCAGTATTTCTATGGCTGGTCGGCGGAGGAGATCCTCCGTCAACATCCCGACCTGCGGCCAGCCGAGGTCTATGCGGCGTTGGCCTACTTCCACGACCACCACGACCGCATGGTGGCTGAGATCGAAGCGGGAAGGTCGCGAGCGAGCCAGGCCAGCGGCCAGCAGTCCCTGTCCCGGGATGAGCTTCTGCAGCGACGCAGGAACGCTCAGGGCCACCAGCCGTGAGCCGCCTGATGCCGCTTGCCATCTCCATGGATGTGCATGTGCCGGCGAGCGTCACCGAAGGGCTTCGGCGGAAGGGCATCGACGTCCTGACAGCGCAGGACGACGCGGCAGGCCGAATGTCCGACGAGGACCTGCTGACGCGAGCGACGGCCCTCAACCGTGTGCTCTTCACCCAGGATATCGATTTCTTGGGCATTGCCGCGAGATGGCAGCAGCGAGGCGATCCTTTCGCCGGATTGCTCTTCGCAGCCCAGGGCACCCCGATTGGCCGCTTGATCGACGATGCTGAGCTCTGCCTCTTGTGTTTCAGCGCGGACGAGTTCCTCAACCGCCTCATTCATCTTCCGCTGCGATAGCCGCACAATGCCAGCTCCCGTGGATGAGGTCGTGCAGCATTGGTGCTCTTCGTAGTTCTCGTCGCGGCAACCTGGGCGAATGGGCAAGCTCGGGGTGTATTTCAGGGTTTGCGTCGGGCGGGGCGGCTGCTACGCTCCCGCCCCCTCGGAAAGCCCTTTGGCCTGAATTATGTACAAGCTTCTTCTGTGTTGGCGGTACCTCCGAACGCGGTGGATTGCCCTGGCGAGTGTCGTCAGCGTGATGCTCGGCGTGGCGACGATGATCGTCGTCAATGCCGTGATGGCTGGCTTCTCGCACGAGATGCAGACGCGGATTCACGGCATCCTTTCGGACCTCGTCTTCGAAAGTCATTCGCTCTCGGGGTTTCAAGATCCGCAGTGGCACATGGACGAGATCCGTCGGGCCGGCGGTGATGACATCGAGGGAATGACGCCCACGGTGGCCGTGCCGGCGATGCTCAACTTTCAGATTCGCGGGCAGTGGATCACGCGGCAGGTAATGCTCATCGGGATCGACGAGACGACTCACGCGCGCGTGAGCGATTTCGGACGGTACCTCCAGCACCCCGGCAACCGAGAACAGCTTTCCTTCGATCTTCGCGACGGTGGCTATGACACCGTGGATAGCCAGGCTGGCATTGGCGATCCGACCAGGCCAGCGCTCGAGGGGGCAGGCTGGCCGCACCGCCGCATGCGGGTGGAGCGAGAGCGGCTCTGGCGTGAGAAGCTCGACGCCGACCAGGCTGCCGCCGATGCCACTGCCGTCAATGCTGCGGAGGGGCCTGGCAATCCTGTGCGGCCCGTGGACCAGCAGGTCGATGCGGTGCTATCCGCGACGGGAGCCCCTGCTTCGCCTCTCCCAGAGGGAGAGGGGACAACGGCCACCGACGTCGCCTCCGAGCAGACGTCGGGCACGAAGAACCCGTTCGATGTCGCGCGGCCAGAGCAGGGCACACGCATGGACCCAGCGAAAGAACAGTTCACAGGCATCGTGCCAGGCATTGGCCTGGCGAGCTTTCGGGATTCGGCGGGAATCGACCGGTTTCTGACGCTGCCCGGTGACGACGTGAAGATCACGTTCCCGACGGCGGGCACACCCCCAAAAGCAGTCAGCGACACGTTCACAATCGTCGACTTCTACGAAAGCAAGATGAGCGAGTACGACTCCAACTTTGTGTTCGTGCCGATCGCGGCGCTCCAGCGGATGCGGGGGATGATCGACCCGCAGTCGGGCTTGGTGAGCGTCAACTCGATCCAGATCAAGCTTCGCGACGGAGCGAATCTGGATGAAGTTCGCGACCGGCTTCGTCGAGCGTTCCCGGCCGATCTCTATGCCGTGTCCTCGTGGCGCGATAAGCAGGGGCCGCTCTTGGCCGCCGTCGACATGGAAATGGCCGTCCTCAATATCCTGTTGTTCATGATCATCGCGGTGGCGGGATTCGGGATTCTGGCGATCTTCTTCATGATCGTCGTCGAAAAGACCCGCGATATAGGGATCCTCAAGTCGCTGGGGGCACGAGCCTCAGGGATTGCCGGGATCTTCTTGGGCTACGGTCTCTTTCTGGGCGTTGTCGGGGCCGGCGTGGGGCTGGCGCTGGGCCTGTCGATCGCGATGAACATCAACACGATCCGCGTGGGCGTCGAGTGGCTGACCGGTCAGCGTGTCTTCGATCCTTCCATCTATTACTTCTTCAAGATCCCTACGATCATCGATCCGGTGACGGTGACGTGGATCGTTGCGGGTGCCGTTGGCATTGCAGTCGCCTCGAGCGTGCTGCCTGCCCTCCGCGCCGCCCGACTGCACCCCGTGGAGGCCCTCCGGCATGAGTAGCAGCACACTCCAGAGGCCCGCGGAGGCTGTCGCCCCGATCGCCCTTCCGCCACTCCTCTCCGTCGAGGGGCTTACGAAGCGGTACCGGTCGGGTGACCGCATCCTCGAGGTTTTGCGAGGCGTTGATTTCGAGCTCGCCGAGGGTGAGTTCGTCGCGGTGGTTGGCCAGAGCGGCTCCGGTAAAAGCACGCTCCTGCATCTCATGGGCCTGCTCGACGCGGCCGATTCCGGCAGTGTGCATCTCTCCGGTCGGCGGATCGACGGCCTGCCTGGCTCCGAGCGGGACAGGCTTCGCAACACCGACATCGGCATGGTCTTTCAGGCGTATCATCTGCTCCCTGAACTGACCGCCCTCGAGAACGTGCTCGCTCCCCTCATGGTGCGTCACGGCATTTTTGCATGGTTCTCGGTTCGAGCGGAGGCCAGGCGGCGGGCGACGGAATTGCTCGAGCGGTTCGGCCTCGGCGGGAGGCTCCACCACAAGCCCCGGCAGCTTTCCGGCGGCGAGATGCAGCGGGTGGCGATTGCCCGGGCGCTGGTGGGCGGTCCACGCCTGCTTCTGGCCGATGAGCCCACGGGCAACCTCGATGCCGAAAGTGGTACGGGAATCCTGGACGTGCTCTGCTCGTTGAACCGCTCGGCAGGCCTCTCTATAGTGCTCGTGACCCACGACGCCTCGATCGCCAGGCGAGCCGACCGGATCGTACGGCTGGCCGCCGGCCGCGTCGAAACAGCGCACTGAGAATTCCATGCCGCGGATGATCTTCATGAACGATTCCATCGTGCCGGAGCACGAGGCGAAGGTCAGTGTGTTTGACCACGGCCTCCTCTACGGTGACGGTGTCTTTGAGGGCCTGCGGAGCTACTCCGGGAAAGTGTTTCGGTTGGCCGAGCACATTAACCGGCTCTACGCCAGTGCTCGCGCGATCGCCCTCGAAATCCCGCTTTCAAAAGAGACGATCGTAAAAGCCGTCGTTGACACGCTCGCGGCGAACGGTCTTTCAGACGGCTACGTTCGCCTTCTCGTTACCCGTGGCGCCGGCACGCTCGGCCTCGATCCCAACAAGACGAGCCATCCGCAGGTGATCGTGATCGCCGACACGATCAGCCTCTACCCGCGGGAGTTTTATGAGAAGGGCCTGCGGATCGTGACGGCCGCCACGCAGCGGACGCACTCGGCGGCGCTCTCGCCGCGGATCAAGTCGCTCAATTATCTCAACAACATCATGGCCAAGCTCGAGGGGCTGCAAGCCGGCTGCGTCGAGGCCCTCATGCTCAACCATAAGGGTGAAGTCGCCGAATGCACCGGTGACAACGTTTTTGTTGTCAGGGCTGGCAAACTTCTGACGCCTCCCCCGGATGCGGGCATCCTCGAAGGCATCACCCGCGGCGCCGTCATGGAGCTTGCGACCGCAGCGGGCATCGACTGCCGCGAGCAGACGCTTGACCGCCACGACCTCTACACGGCTGAGGAGTGTTTTCTCACGGGCACCGCGGCGGAAGTGATCCCGGTCGTGGAGATCGACGGCCGCAAGGTGGGCGAGGGCACGCCGGGAGCGATTACGAAGCAGCTCACCGACGCGTTTCACGCCCTGGTTCGCAAGTAGCGACGCCGTCCGCGGCTCGGGGCTGCCCGTGTCATGTCGCCGGACGTTCGCGGTGGCCATCCACTTTCGCGCCGCCGCCGCCGTCCCGGCGTCGGCGTCGGCTTACAGTCGCCGGGTAAAGCCCGGCTCCAAGGGGCATGGCCACCGCTCACTCGGAGTGTGCCACGCTTCGCCATCCTGGCTTCGCTTGCCCGCAAGGCCGGCTCTACGGCACGGGCAGCCCCTCGCGGACCTCTCTTGGAACGGCAGGAGGGCGGGCTCATCAAACACCCCCTGAACATGAGGTCTTTTGCTGCCTGGGAGACACCGCTGTGTTGAAAAAAGCGGCAGCCCTGATTTTTAAGCTCACGATTCACTCACACGATTCGCCGCACTTCATCGGTTTTCTCGGACGGGAACGACGAAGCCTGTCACGGGCACTTTCCCCAGCGTTTTGGCGCGCCACTTGCATTGGAAGTGCATGTTTGAGCTCACCTGGGATTCGGTGTGTTGCTCGCTCTCGAGTTCCTCGCGGAACTCTCACGACCTTCTCATACATTCCTACGAAAACGCTCACAGTCGGCAGCTAAATTGCTCGCGTCGATGCCAGGGTTGGCGTGTCCACTGCCTTCAGTTCGCTCGCCAGGATGGCGAACGGCTGGAAAATCAAAACTCCACGTACCTGATCACGTTGAGCTCACGCTCCCGGAGATTCAAGCATGACTCGCTCGCTCAAGACCCGCACGGCGCAATACGCCGTCATGGCTGTCGCGATTGCTGTACTCCATTCACTTTCGCCGACAGCGAGCGCCACCACCGTCTATTCCGACGACTTCAACCGTGCATCGCTTGGTGCCGGGTGGACGACGACGATCACTGCCGGAGATGGTGGCGCGTCGATTGTGTCGAACATTCTCCAGCTCACGAACGATGCGTCTGGAGCGGCGAATGCAAACGGTCGGGTCTACACGACTGTTCCGACGTCGACCTTTTCGTCGCCGTTCAATCAGGTGTTGAGCTCGAATCCTGGACTCATCAGTTGGTCATTCAACATCCAGCAGATTCGGACCGATCCCAGCGGATTCGACACTGGTAGCTATGGTGCTGCGTTCGTTCTTGCTGGCACGAATAGCGACTTCATGGCTGGGAATGGGTATGCCGTGGCAATTGGGAACAGCACCACCACCGACCCAATTCGTCTCGTGCGATACACGGGTGGTCTCGACTTGAATTCGAACGTGACGAATATCATCGCTGGAACCGCGCCAGTCGCTGATGTCGGAGCAAACTACTACAGCATTCAGGTCACCTACAATCCGAGCACGAATGGATGGGAGATGTTCGGTCGCGACGACGGAAACTCGGCCTTTACAGATCCACTCACTGGGTCATTGACCTCTGTAGGCGCGGCTACGGATAACACCTACACGGCGTCTACAATGACGAATATCGGAGCATTGTGGAGCTACAGTACGGCCGCTACTCAGACAGCGCAGTACGATAATGTGGTGGTGAGTGTGGTCCCCGAGCCCTCCACGATGGCCCTCCTCGGCTTCGGGGCCGTCGGCCTCGCGGTCTACTTGAAGCGTCGTCGTCGCTAAAGAAGCAGGCCTCATCGGCCCGCAGCCATAAAGGCCCACGGACCAAGCGGTCCGTGGGCCTTGTTGCTTGAGCAGGCCGACCCTGATGCTCTGCCCAGGAAACGGGCAGGACGCCTGCGGCTGGTGCACCAGCGAGAACTGTGAACAGCGAAATGTGCTCTATCAGTGGTCATTGAGGGCTCGGCACGGGGTTTGCACTGTTTGTGAAAGGCGGACTCACATCCGGCGTCTCCTCGTTCGCGGGAAGGCGTCGGCTCCGTGATGGTTCTTGATTCCCACCTCAGTCACCGGGCTCTTTCCCGGTGCCATCAAGACCTGGAGATACCATGAAGCGCGGCTATTTGATCGATATGGACGGGGTCGTCCATCGCGGCGGTGAACTGATTCCTGGGGCCGACCTGTTCATTCGGCGGCTGCTCAGGGAAAGCATCCCGTTTGTGTTCCTCACGAACAACAGCCAGCGGACCAAACGAGACGTGGCCATGAAGCTCGTCCGCATGGGGATTCCCGCCGAGGAAGAGCATATTTTCACTTGCTCGATGGCGACGGCGCGGTACCTCGCCCTGCACAAGCCGGAAGGCACGGCGTTTGTCATCGGCGAGGGAGGGCTCCTCAACGCGCTCCACTTCAATGGCTACACCGTGGTCGATCACTCACCCGACTTCGTCGTGGTGGGCGAAGGTCGCGCGGTCACGCTCGAGATGCTCGAAACGGCCGTGACGATGATCCTCGACGGCGCCAAGCTCATCGCCACAAACCTCGATCCCAACTGCCCCACCAAGAACGGCACGAGGCCGGGCTGCGGGGCGACGGTGGCCTATCTGGAAACCGCGACCGGGACCAAGGCGCTGAGCATCGGTAAGCCGAGCCCCATCATGATGCGGGCGGCCCGCAAGGAGCTCGGCCTGGCGACCAGCGAGACGATCATGGTGGGCGACACGATGGAGACCGACATCCTGGGCGGCGTGCAGATGGGATATCGGACGATCCTGGTGCTCACCGGCTCGACCAAGAAATCCGATCTGGCCCGCTATGCCTACGGCCCCGACATGATCCTCGACTCGGTCGCCGTCCTCGCCCATCCCGAGGTGGATCTCCTGGAAGTGATTCCCCACGGTGACCGCGCCGACGACACTGTGCCCGACCTCGACAAATGGCGGCGCATGGCCGGCACCCGCGAGTAACGGGCCCAAAGCAGATCGCAGAACGCTGGGCATTTCGCCACGGAGGGCGTTGTCCAGCATTGCATCCACCCGCACGGGCTCGCTCATCCCCCCGCTGGGTGGTATGAGTGCGGTGTGGGGTCAGGAAGCCATGCCCAGCTCGATGACCGCATCGCCTGCAGCAAGTCGGGCCAAAGCCGCTGGCAACTCCCGGGCGAGGAGATCTTGAAGCACAGCGTTGCATGTGTTGCCGCACCGTAGCCAGAGCACTCGCGGTGGTGGGCCGCACCGACCAACCATTTCCGCGAAGTCGGCGTCCTTGGTCAGTACTGTCGCCTCGGCTGCCCGCGCCGACGCAAAGATGCTCGGGTCGAGGGCATCCCGCAGCCCCACATCACGTATCGGCAAACACGCTACCGCAAACGTTGAAGTCAACCACTCCGCGAGCGACGGGGGATAGGTGAGCGTCAAGCCAGACGGTCATGCCGCCGCACCCGGCTGCGACGCCTGGGCGCTCGCAAACCGCAGGCAGGCCGTCACGTCGTCTGGCTCCAGGTCCGGCAACTCGGATACCACCTCGGTCGGTGACAACCCCGCAGCCAGCAAGTCGAGCACGTCACTCACACGGATCCGCATGCCTCGCACGCAAGGACGGCCACCGCATTGCTGCGGGTGAATGGTGATTCGATTGGTCATTTCCACGGGCGAGCCCTCGGGGACATTCATCTCATTTTACAAATCCAAATCGCTTGGGGGGCACATGGTGGGACAGGCGCATTTTAAGGCGCCAAGCTCATCGCCACGAACCTCGATCCCAACTGCCCCACCAAGAACGGCATGAGGCCGGGCTGCGGAGCATTTCGCCACGGGAGGGCGATGTCCACGGGCGTCGCTGCTGGTGAGCAGGCTGAGGCTCGCGGGCCTCCCTCACGTCCGCGAGCTGGACGCTTCCCGATGTGGCCTCTGGCCGCCGGGACGCTTGCCAAAACGCCGCCGCTTCGCGGGGCCACCAGAAGGACGCGGCGTGCCGTGCCCCGCAGGTTGGCCAGCAGATCGGCCGCGACCCTGCCGTGGAGCGTCTCCGCCCCGCGGTCCGCGCGATGGCGTGGCCTCGGCAGGAGGAGCCGCTTCGGCAAACGCATGCTCATCGACCTTCAGCGGCTGCCGCAGGAGCCGTTCGATCGCCGTGAGGTGCTTGCGCTCCTCGCGGTCGCAGAACGCTATGGCCTGACCGGCGGCCCCGGCCCGGCCTGTGCGACCAATCCGGTGGACGTAGGTCTCGGGCTCGTGGGGCAGGTCAAAATTGAAGATGTGCGAGATGTCATCGACGTCGATGCCGCGGGCCGCCAGGTCGGTCGCCACCAGAATCGGCGGCCGCTTCGACTTGAACGTCGCGAGCGTCCGCTGACGGTTATTCTGGCTCTTGTTACCGTGCATCGCCTCGGCGCGAATGCCGGCCTGCTCGAGCTGCTTGGCCACCTTGTCGGCCCCGTGCTTCGTGCGGGTGAACACGATCGCCCGCGTGATGGCCTGCGTGCCGATGAGGTCGACGAGCAGCCGCGGCTTGTTCGCCTTCGCGACGAAGCAGACCGATTGCTGGATGAGGTCGGTCGTCTCTCTCACTGGCGCGATCTTGACGTGGGCTGGGTTGGTCAGGATCTCGTTGGCCAGCTTCTCGATCGGCGCGGGCATCGTGGCCGAGAAGAGGAGCGTCTGCCGCTGCCGCGGAAGCTTGGCAATGATCCGTTTGACGTCCGGGAGAAAACCCATGTCGAACATCCGGTCGGCCTCGTCGAGGATGAAGATCTCGACATGCGACAGATCGACATACCCTTGCTCCATGAGATCCATGAGCCGCCCTGGAGTGGCAACGACGACATCGACACCATGCTCGAGGTCGCGGACCTGGGGCCGCTGGCTCACGCCACCGAAGATCACCGTGCCGCGAAGAGCGGTGTGCTTGCCATACGCAATGAAGCTCTCTTGGATCTGGCCGGCGAGCTCACGAGTCGGCGACAGCACCAGCACCCGCGTGCGGCGGCCTCGCCCCTTGGACGGGTTGCCGGCAGCGGTGAGACGATGGAGGGTGGGCAGGGCAAAGGCGGCGGTCTTGCCGGTGCCGGTTTGGGCGCAGCCAATGAGGTCGCGGCCGGCGAGCACATACGGAATGGCCGCCTCTTGGATGGGCGTGGGGGTCGTGTAGCCTTCGGCAGTTACGGCGCGGACAATGGGCTCAGCGAGCCCCAATTCTGGGAACGTCATACGGTCTTTCAGGGTTTTGAGCCCAGGACCGGATGCGCCGAGTGCGAAAGAAGCACTCTTGAAAGCCATTGGACCTGGCAGTCATCCAATGGCCAAACCAAGCGAGGCGAGAGGACTAACTGGCGGAAGTATACCCCATCCAGGCGCGAAAAGCACGCGATGGCCCGTGGGCATCAGAATAGTGAACACTTGTATAGTAGGCCCGGTGTGATTCGAACACACGACCAAGGGATTATGAGTCCCCTGCTCTAACCGCTGAGCTACGGGCCCGAAGGCTTGTTTTATAGTGTTTTTATGATAGCCTGTCCAGGTGAGAATTCGGACGACAACCGGTACGACAACCGTAGTTCTTTTCTGGACCTGTTTTGTGGCTGGACCGCCCTCCTATCGATTCGGATCTCTGACTGACGCGGACGGGCACGCTTCCCGCACCGGCGTTCGCGGCTCGCTCAGGGCAGTATCGCCTCGCGAATCTCGCCGGGGTAGACCCCTCAAGCGGCCAAGAGCGGCAGCTAAGAAGCGAGCGGTGCCGGGCAAGCCGTATCCATCGTTCCCGCTCACGCCGCACCGGAACGGGCAGTTCTGCAAGAAAATTCGCGGCCGCCTTTTCTACTTCGGCAGCGTCGGAGATCCGGATGCAGCGCTCAAGCGGTATCACGAGCAATGCGAGGCCTTGCACTCCGGACGTATCGATGAGGTGAAGAAACGCGAGGGGCTCACGGTTGGAGACCTCGCCAATGCCTTTTTGGCTTCAGCAGAGGCTCGCCGGGGTGCCGGTACGTTGGCTCCTCGAACGTTCGCCGATTATTTTCGGGATTGCGAACGGTTGGTGAATTTTTTTCGCAAAGATCGGCTCGTCGAATCGATCGTTCACGACGACATCAAGAAGTTCCGCGAGTTCTTGTCGCGAGGTGTCAACGCAACGACGTTGAGCGGTCGTGTTGGCGTGACTCGCAGTATCTTCAAGTTCGCCTACGAAGAGGAGCTTATCGACCGGCCGATCCGATTCGAACGCGAACTGAAGCGGCCCGAACAGCGGGTCCTACGCCGGAGCAGAGCCGCATCGGGCAGGAAGCACTTCCTGTCCACTGAGATACGGCAGCTGTTTGATGCGGCTCCGTTGCACTTGCGGGCGATGATCCTGCTTGGAATCAACTGCGGTATGGGCAACCGGGATGTTGCAGCACTGCCAGCCAACGCCATCGATCTCGAGCATGGATGGATTGATTTTCCACGACCCAAGACGGGCGTGGGGCGGCGGTGTCCACTGTGGCCCGAAACCGTGGCGGCAATCAAAGCCGTGTTGAAGTGTCGCGAGTCTGTACCGATTAAGCGGCAGCCGGCAGCAGAGGGCTTGCTGTTTGTGACGCGGACGGGCCAGCCGTTTGTGCGGAGTGTCGCGAAGGTTGACGCCGAAGGTCGGCCCGGCGTGGTCGAGCATGATGCCATCGCCACCAAGTTGAGACGCATCATGAATCTCAAGGGGATCAATCTCCGCGGGCTCGGCTTCTACGGATTGCGAAGATCGTTCGAGACGATTGGTGCGGAGACTGGGAACCAAGTCGCCGTAGACTCGATCATGGGCCACGTGCCCCAGGCGTCGGACATGAGTGCAGTCTACCGCCAGGGAGTTGCTGAGAGTGCGTTGCGGCACGTGACTGACCATGTCCGTACATGGCTCTTTCCTTCGGCCAAAAAGCGTCGTGTTCGTCAGAAGTAGGTTCGTGGTGTTGGCCGAGCCGATGTTCGCTTTTTTCGGCGCTGGGGTGGTGGTGGTGGCGTGGAGCTAGAGCCGCCTGGTCGGTGTCGTTCTTCGAAATCCCGTACGGCCGCTCCTGCCGACCCGCCGCCGGTTCTGGGAAAAAGTCCTTCGCAACACCGACCACTCCGGCACCAAGGCCCAGCTCCGTTCACAGTTGCTGATCGTCTTTGAGGCCACCCGCCAGACCGCCGCCGCTGCGGTGGGACCTGTCGTGCCGGCGGATTTCATCTACGACCAGATTTCCACCGACCTGATCAATTCCGGCGAGCCGCCCGCAATCTGCCGCCGACGAGGTGACACTGTGGGTCCGCGATGGTTGGAATGAGGATGAGAAATCCGTTCTCAACGATTCCCGCGCCGCCGGGGTGAATAGCCCGCTGCTGTTCGGCTATCTGGCCCGCCTCCACCACGAGGAGCTCCGGCAAGCCATTGCCTCCCAGATCGCCGCCAAGAAAACGCTCGATGCGCATAGCGCCGTCGCGACTCCCGAGGCCATCGAGGCCAGCAAAGCCGTCGAGACCCATCTCGAAGTCGCCACGCACCGCATCAAGGAACTGCTTGGCCAGATCATCGGCAGCGCGAAGGTCTTCCTCGGCGGCGGCCAGGAAGCCAGCGGCAGTGAACTCGCCGACAAAGTCCAAGACTCTGCCAACAGTGCGCTGGAGCGGCTCTTCGCGCAGTTCTCCGAGGCCGATCATGCCAACTGGGGCCAGGTCGTCTCTCGCGCCCGCGGTGGCGATGTCGGGGCTCTTGCCCAAATCAGCTACCCCGGCGATGTCACCAAGCACCCTGTCTGCCGCCGCGTGCTGGAGCTGATCGGCGCGGGCAAGAAAGGGAAGGACATCCGCGAAGCCTTCAAGTCGGCCCCTTTCGGCTGGCCGCAGGATGCCATTGATGGCGCGCTGTTTGTCATGGTCGTGGCCGGAAATCTCCGCGCCACTCTCAACGGCCAGCCTGTGCAGGCCCAAACCCTGCCGCAGAACCAGATCGGCGTTGCCAGCTTCTACGTAGATGTGCCGCCGCTCAATGTGCAGCAGCGTCTCGACCTCAAGGCGCTGTTTCAGAAAACCGGCGCCACTACTCAAAACGGCAAGGAATTCGATGCCGCCGCCCTGTTCTTAAAAGCCCTGCTCGCCCTCGCGGACTCCGCCGGTGGCGAGGCCCCGCGGCCGGAACAACCAGACACCGGAGAAGTTCGCAACCTCCAGATGCTCAGCGGCAACGCCCAGTTGCTCAAGATTCACGAGCAGAAGGATGCCCTCACCGCTTGTCTCGCAGCGTGGAGGAAAAGCGCGGATACCATCGCCACGCGCTGGCCCGCATGGGAGCGTCTCGCTGATTTCCACCGTTTTGCTACTGGCCTGCCGGAAGCGGAAGCCTGCGGTGTCTCCCTCACTGCCATCACGGCTGGGCGCAGTCTCTTGGGCGATCCCGATCCCGTGCCGGAACTCACCAAGCAGCTCACCACGGCGCTGCGCCTCACTTCTTGGAAAACTTCAGGGCAACCTCAGCACGGCCTTCGCCTCCGGGCAGGAGCTACTCGCGGCCTCTGCGATGTGGAGCCGCCTGGGCGCGGAGCAGCAGACCGCGGTCACGGCCAATTGCCAGCTCGCACCTCCCGCTACGGAGACCTTTGGCACAGACGACGAAATCCTCGCTGCCCTCCGCCTCAAGACCCTCACCGACCGGCGCAATCTGCTCGATGTCGTGCCCCAGCGTTTCGCCCGCGCCTTGGACGAAGCCAGCCAGTTGCTTGAGCCCAAGGCCGTCAAGATTCACCTGCCGAGCGCCACCATTAAGGACACCGCCGATAAGGACACCGCCGACCTCGAAGCATGGATCGCCGGAGTGCGCGCGCAGGTGGAGAAGCAGCTCAAGGATGGCCCGGTCATCCTTTGAAAACTTGCTCCCCACACCCCTCGCAAATCCTTCATGGCTCTCCCAGCGGCTCTTAGCGAATCCTGCAGAATGTGCTGGGGAATCCTAATATAGACACAAAGAGTCCTTTTCTGCATACTTCAGCACGCAATGAACGACGATAAACGGGTTTCCGACCTCCTCGATGACTTCCAGCGGCGTGGCCTTTACGGCTTCGAGCGTTCGAAGGTTGCGGTCGCATTGCCCGTTTCTTCCGCCGCCGTCAGCAAGGCCCTGAATCGCCTCGCCTCCAAGGGACGGGTGAAACGCCTCCGCAAAGGTTTTCACGCCATCGTCCCCATCGAATACACCGCGCAGGGAATCCCACCTTCGGACTGGTTCATCGAGGATCTGATGCGCTCGCTGGGACAGCCCTATTACATCGGCCTGCTCAGCGCCGCCGCCATGCACGGGGCCGCCCACCAGCAGGTCCAGCAACTTCAGATCGTGGTCCCGAGACAGGAGCGCCCCATCGAAGTCTCTGGCCTATCTATCCGCTTTTTCAAGAAAAAGGACTTTGCCGCCACCCCGCTCCAGTCGCGGAAGGGCCATTCCGGAATGCTCCCCGTTTCCACCCCGGAGGCTACTGCGCTTGATCTGGTGCGCTACGCCCGTCACATCGGCGGGCTCGACGCCGTCCTGACCATCCTCACCGAACTCGCGGAAGCCATCGACCCCGCCAAACTCGCCGCCGCTTCCACTGCGGAATCCGAAACCTCTCATGTCCAGCGCCTCGGCTGGTTGCTCGATCACCTTGGGCAAACCGCTCTCGCCGATGCCATGCACGCCGCCCTGCCTGTTTCAAAACCTTTGCCCAGGGCCGCTCTCGACCCCGGCGCTCCGCGCGTTGGCCCCATCACCGGAAATCGCTGGCGGATTCTGGAAAACACCCAACCGGAGGCGGATCTGTGATCTCGCCCGCCTTCCTCACCGAGTGGTCGCAACACTGCCCGTGGATCTCGCCCGCCCAGGTCGAGCAGGATCTCGTTCTTTCCCGCGCATTGGTGGACATCTATGCCGATCCCGTCCTGCGGGAACGCCTGCTCTTCCGAGGTGGCACCGCCCTGCACAAGATCGTGCTCCAGCCCGCCGCCCGCTATTCCGAAGATCTGGACTTCGTCCAACTCCGTGAGGAACCCATCGGTAGCACCTTGGATCTTCTCCGGTCGCGCTTGAATCCCTGGCTCGGCGAACCCAAGAGCGACCTCGGCCCCCGTGGTGCCACGCTCACCTACCGGTTTGATTCTGAGCTGCCACCTGTCATCCGGCTCCGCTTAAAAATCGAAATCAACACCCGCGAGCATCTCTGCCTGCTGCCCATCCAGCAAACCGCGTTCGCCGTGGATTCACGCTGGTTCTCGGGTGAAGCCACTCTGCCCATCTACGCCACCACCGAGCTCCTCGGCACCAAACTCCGCGCCCTCTATCAACGCCGCAAGGGCCGCAATCTCTTCGATCTCTGGCAGGCCCATCAGGCGGGCGTGCTCGATGCGCCCGCTGTGGTCGCCGCGTTTCACCACTACATGGCGGCCGAGAACCATCCGGTGTCATCCGCCGAGTTCGCGCTCAATCTCGCCGCCAAAATGAACCACGCCGGCTTTCTCTCCGACACCCCGCCGCTGCTCCGCCCCGGCATCCAATACCGTCCCGCCGAAGCCCACGTATGGCTCATCGGCCGCCTGATCCCTCTTCTCTGACTTCTAACCTTTCCACCATGAGCACGCTCCCTTCACCACTCCGCCGCACATTGGAAAGCGCCATCAAGCAGGCGCGCAAGATCGCCGAGGCCGGTGGCACAAATCGCTCGAAGCTCTCGCCGTGTAGGAGCCTGATCCTTACAAGCACATGGACAAGGAGCAGCGCCGACACCGCAAGCAGCTCCAGGCACAAGCCAGTCAACTGGGCGATGGCGAGAGCCAGACCAAACCCGGCGGGCGCGGTGGAACTGCCGGTGGAAGATCGCAAGCAGCTCGTCCAGCTCGTCAAAGACTTGCCCGTGGAGGTATTCACCGCCAGCGACAGCCTGGGCTGGTGCTACCAGTTCTGGCAGGCAGAGCGGAAGGACGAGGTCAACGCCGCCGGCAACAAGATCGGGGCGGATGAACTGCCGGCGGTCACGCAACTCTTCACTGAGGACTACATGGTGGATTTTCTGTTGGATAACACGCTCGGAGCGTGGCACGCGGGCAAGGTTCTCGCCGCGAATCCCAAGCTGGCCGAAACCGCGCAGAGCGAGGACGAACTCCGCCAGGC
>CAYZHH010000027.1:15669-19930 GCA_964478275.1 uncultured Candidatus Kuenenia sp. | reverse complement strand
GGCCGCCATCGAGCAGCTCATCGTGCTCGGCAAGCAGCTCGGCGTGCCAGTGCACGGCCCGGCCGACATGCCTCCTGGAACGGCTACCGATCCGGTCGCTGTGTGCTCTGCCGGCGTGGCCCGCGCCCGCAAGGAAAACATCGCGGCGGTCATCCTCGACACCGCCGGCCGGCTCGCGATCGACGAAGCGCTCATGCAGGAGCTTTCGCGCATCGACCGGACCGTGGGCCCCGATCAGGCCTATCTCGTGGTTGACGCCATGACCGGCCAAGATGCGGTCATCAGTGCCAAAGCGTTCAACGAAGCGCTCGAGCTCGACGGCATCATCATGACCAAGCTCGACGGCGACGCCCGCGGTGGCGCGGCGATCTCCGTCAAGAGCGTGGCCGGCGTGCCGATCAAGTTCATCGGCACTGGTGAGCAGATCGAGGCCCTCGAGGATTTTCATGCCGACCGGATGGCCGGGCGCATCCTGGGCATGGGCGACGTCATGTCGCTCGTCGAAGAGGCCCAGCGGAAATTTGACCAGGACGAGATGCAGCTCCAGGAGGAGCGGCTCAAGGCGGGTGAGTTCACGCTCGACGACTTCAAGAAGATGCTCGCCCAGACCCGCCGGCTCGGGCCGCTCGGCAAAGTGCTCGGCATGATTCCGGGCATGGGGGGCATGAAGGAGATGCTCGGCAATGCCGACCTCGAAAAGGACATGAATCGCCTCTTCGGCATCATCGACTCGATGACCCCCGACGAGCGTCGAAACCCGTCGCGGTATGTCGATCAATCGCGTCGCCGCCGCATCGCCGCCGGGTCGGGCGTCGAGGCCCATGAAGTAAGCGACCTCGTCAAGCAGTTCGACGGCATGGCCGCGATCATGAAGGGCATGGCAGGCCTCGGCATGCGCGAGCGCATGCAGCAGGTGCAAAAGCTTCAGGCCCAAATGACAAACCCCGCCGCCCGGCTGGGCAAGCCCAAGGGCGACACCGGCAAAAGGCTCACCGCCGACGAGCGGCGCAAGCTCCAGAAGCAACGCGAGAAAGACGCCCGCCGCAAGAAGCGCGCCGAATAAATAGGGACGGGAGCGATTTTCCTCCGGGGCAAAAATCGCTCCCGTCCCTATTTTGCATGCCTTGCACGACGCACGGCATCGGGTATGCTCCCCGTCATGCCAAGAACTAAACGTCTGTACACTGGTGGCTTAGTCTGCCACGTACTCAACCGCTCCGTGGGCCGGGCGACCATCTTTCACACCGCCGCTGACTACGCAGCATTCGAGAACCTGCTGGCGGCGGCCGTTGCAGCCGTGCCAGTGCGGCTGTTGACGTTTTGCCTGATGCCAAACCATTGGCACCTTGTGCTCTGGCCGCAGGTCGATGGGAATCTTTCGGTCTTTATGCACTGGCTGACCATGACGCACACCATGCGCTGGCACCACGCGCATCAGACCGTCGGCACGGGTCCGCTCTACCAGGGCCGTTTCAAGTCGTTTGTTGTCGATACGGACGACCACTTTCTTACGGTCTGCCGTTACGTCGAGCGGAATCCAATGCGGGCCAACCTCGTCGAAATGGCCGAAGCGTGGCGCTGGTCGGGCCTGTGGCACCGCCGACATCCTGGCCAATTCCGAGGGCTCGCCGAGTGGCCGGTCGCAATCCCGGGCAACTGGGTCGATCACGTCAACGGGCCGCAGACCAACTCCGAGTTGGACGCCCTCCAGCGATCGGTGCGGCGGAGTATTCCCTTCGGCCGTGATGACTGGCAGCGGGCGACGGCCGAAAAGCTCGGTATCCAGTTGACGCCGCCGCCACGAGGACGGCCGCGAAGAAAGTCACCGGCTTAGGCTTGAGTGGGGCCGAGGAAATTCGCTCCCGTCCCTATTTTCGGGGCCCCCTTGGGTTTCGTTCGTCGGGGGGGTACTCTACGAGGCTCCGCCGAGCGGTCCTATAGCCGGCTGGACATGTTCAGCGTTTTCGTTGGGCTTCTCAAGAAGGATATCGACCGTGGCAGTAGCGATTCGAATGAAGCGGATGGGCCGGAAGCACCGCGAGTATTACAGGATCTGCGCGACCGATCGACGCAACCCGCGGGACGGCCGCGTGATCGAGGAGCTCGGCACATACGATCCCCACATCCCCGAGACGGATGCCCGCTGCACGCTCGAGAGCGCGCGAATTGAGTATTGGCTGAGTGTCGGGGCCCAGCCCAGCACCGCCGTCCGCGTGCTCATCAAGAAGTATGGGACGAGTGGCACTCACCTCACACAGATGGAACAGGCGCGGGCGCGGCTCAAGCTGCCCAAGGTGATCCCCGCGGCCGGACCGCCCGCCTACGTGCCCGAAGTCAAAGAGCCCGAGCCAGCACATGCTGAGGTCGCCGCACCCGTGGCCGCCCAGGAGCCAGCCGCGGAGGCTCCCGTGGCCGCCGCCGAGGTCGAAGCCGTACCGGTCGAAGTTGTCGCGGAGGTCTCTGCGGAGGTTGCCGCAGAGCCCGTTGCGGAAACAGCGGCTGCCGAGGAATCGAAGAGCGAATAGCGAGATCATGCCGGAGCGGTTTCTGTTGCTCGCCTGGGTTGGCGGGCCGCAGCCACCACAACCGGTGCCGCACCAGCCATGCGCATCGACATCATCACGCTCTTTCCCGGCATGTTCACGGGCTTCCTCGATGGAAGTCTCTTGGGCGCCGCGCGCACTGCGGGCTTGGTCGATATTCGGCTGACGGATATCCGTGACTTTGCCGAAGGGCCACACCGACAGGTAGACGATCGCCCGTTTGGCGGTGGCCCCGGCATGCTTTTGATGCCCGGACCAGTCGTGTCATGCATCGAGCATGTGCAGGGCCTATCACAGCACGCAGGGCACGTCGTCTTGCTCACGCCCGGTGGCCGCCGGCTCGATCAATCGCTCGTGGAGGAGCTCGCGACCCGCGAGCGAATCGTGCTTGTCTGTGGCCGCTACGAGGGCTTCGATGCCCGCGTCGCCGCGGCGGTGGGGGCAGAAGAGGTTTCGATTGGCGACTATGTCCTCTCTGGGGGCGAAGTGGCGGCGATGGTTGTGGTGGATGCCGTCGCCAGGCTCATACCCGGCGTGCTCGGCGACGAGGCCAGCGCCCTCCAGGATTCCTTTTCGGGCCCCGACCGGCTCGTGGAAGGCCCGCAATACACCCGGCCGCGCGAGTTCCGCGGCCTGCACGTGCCCGAGGTGCTACTCTCGGGCGACCATCGACGGATCGAGGCCTGGCGGCATGAACAAGCCGTGGCCGCGACTCGCCGACGGGCCACCATTTCCTGAATAGATTTCTCGATCCAGAAAGCCCGGAGGAGCGAACCGTGAACAGAAAGACCCTTGCCCTCGTTGAGGCCTCGAGCCTCAAGCCCGAGGTGCCCTCCTTCGATATCGGCGATACCGTCGATGTCCACACTCGGATTCTCGAGGGTGACAAGGAACGCATCCAGATATTCAACGGCGTCGTGATCGCCAAGGCAGGCGCCGGCAGCCGCGAGACGTTCACCGTGCGCCGGATCGTGTCCGGCGAGGGCGTCGAGCGGAAGTTTCCGGTGCACTCACCGAAGCTCGCCACGATCGAGGTGAAGCGGTCGGGTGTGGCTCGTCGCGCGAAGCTGTACTACCTCCGCGACCGATCCGGGAAGGCGACCCGACTCCGCGAGAAGCGAGACGAGACGACCGAGGCAGCCATGAAGGCAGCATCCGCCAAGGCCAAGGCCAAGAAGAAGGCAGCCGCCACCGCGAAGGCCTGAGTGGCATGCCATCGGCCCGGGACGAACTTGGCCGCCGGGGTGAGGACGAGGCAGCTCGCCACCTCAAACGTCTCGGCTACCGGATCGTCGGCCGCCGCGAGCGGGTGCTTCGGGGCGACATCGACATCGTCGCCCTCGATGGCCGCACGGTGGTGTTTGTGGAAGTGCGAAGCCGTTCCGACACCGTGCACGGCCATCCGGCGGAGACGGTGGGCGCCCAGAAGCAGCAGCGGATTGCCGAGCTCGCCGCGGCCTACATCCGCCGCCATCGCCTGGAGGATCAGTCGGTGCGGCTCGACGTCGTGGCCGTCACGTTTTCCACCACAGGCGCTCCCGTCGTCGAGCACTACCAAAACGCCTTTGATTCGCCGTGGTGACGGGGATCAGGCCTGGAGGGCCGGGTCACGTCCGGCCGGAGGCCGGCCATGTGAAGCTGGGCCGTGGATGGCCGGTTGGCGGGCAAGCGAAGCGGGGACGGGGATGGCCTGCGCCATGTAAAGAAGCCCCTCGCGA
>CAYZHH010000027.1:0-15569 GCA_964478275.1 uncultured Candidatus Kuenenia sp. | reverse complement strand
CGGGACGGCCTTCCACCCGCAGTCCCACGGCTATCGCCGTGGGCTTGTATTCCGTGACTCACGGGAGCGATGCCAGCTCTTCAGCGCTCGTAAATGTTTCGAGGATTCCCGAAGGAAGCCGGCGGGCAAGGCGGTCGAAGCGCAAGGTCGCGTGGCTTGCGGAAGACTTGTCGGCGACGCGGCGAATGAGGACCCCTGCCACCTGCTCGGGCCTGCTGCGGGCCACGGCGGCGTAGACCTCCGGGTCGCGTTCGCCCGAGTCACCGACGAGCACAAACCGCCGCCCAGGAAAATCAGCCATGATCGCCTCGATCACTCGCCGCTTCGATCGCTTGCGGGCGGTGAGCCGTCCCAAGGGCGTTGTGTCTTTGAGCCGAAAGAGCTTGAGATGCATCGATCCAGCGGGGAGGCCTGCTGCGCCCAGAAACGCACACAGGCAATTGGATAGCTGCCACGGGCTCGCCGACACGTAATGGAACGCGGCGCCGGCCTCCTCCCAGCGGCGGTAGGCCTCAGGCATGCCAGGCACGGCAGAGAACTCCCGCAGGAGCGTGTTCTTGAGGAGCTCACGACGGTCGGCGACGTGGCTGACCTTCACGGTGTCGTCGATGTCGGAGATCACCGAGATGCCGATATCGTCGATGAGCTGGATCTGGCCAGCCGCGATGTCGCCATGGTCCTCGTCGGCAACCGCCGCATACGACAGCCATCGGGGCTGCGGGCTCCCATCACCGAGAAGCCCCCGCACGAAATCATCGTCGAGGCTGAAGCTGGCAGCGAAGTGGCCGCTGCGATCGCTGACTCCCGCATCGAGCCGTCGTCCCCCTAAGTCCACGACAACTCGCTGCCCCGCGACCCGCTGGAAGAGGAACGACTCGGCCCGACGCCGAAACACATCGGTATCGAGATCGGCCTCATCGAGCTCGAGGAGGCGCTTGAGCACGGCCACTGCCAGGCTCCGCCGACGGCTTGTTTTCGGCAGCGGACGCGTGACCATGCCGGCCACGGTGGCATGCCAGCCACCCTCGGTTCGCCGCGCATAGGTAGGGAAGAACGCGATCATGCAGCGGGTTCGCTTGAAATCGGATGGCCATCATCTTACAAAACTCTTTCGGCGGCACAGGTGCCGCATCCTTTTGGAGGAACTGATGGGCGTCAAAAAAACGGGCAAAGGCCGCCGCAAACTCGGCCAAAAAAAGCGGCGGATGCGGGCCAAGATTCGGCACCGCAAGGGCTAACGTCGCCTCCGTCCTCCTCTCCCGAGCCTGCGGCCGCTTCCCTTGCGGCCCGCACGATCGTCACACGTTCGCGCCCTGATCTCGCGATCCAGTCTTCTGGACGCCCGCGCACGTTGCCGCGCGCCAAGCGTGGGGTAGGGTTGCGTGGCTCGCGAGAAGAACGTCCTCGAACGCGTCGGGCGATCGACAGGACCAGGCGAGCAGACGCCGGCTCAAGGAGATGGAACGATGCGTGCGAACGGATGGAGTGGATTGGCGTGGGCAACGGCCGCGATCGTCGTGGCGAGCGGCGCCGGTGGCTGCAAGGCCATGTCCGAGCGCTACATCGCGCTCGAGGTCTGGAAGTACGAGCGGTGCTTCGGCCACCTGCCACCGGGATTCGTTCCGCCCGGCGCGGTACCGCCCGCTGCCGCCGCGGCGCCGGGACGTGTCTGCGGTCAGGCTGGTCCTGCGCCCTGTGCTCCTCCGCCCACGGCAGGCTGCAACGAGTGCGGTGGCCAGGGCATGATGGAAGGCGGCATGCCGATGGGACCGCCGGCTGGTGTCTCCAGGATGCCGACCCCTGCCGGCGTGACGGCCGGGCGGCCTGTCATCATCTCCGACGAGCTCGTGGTGCCGTAGGCGACAGCCTTCATCAGCCCAGCGTTTCGGCGGGGCCGGGGAACGTGCGGGCCTCGACGTCGGCGCGCCAGGCGGCCAGCGCCTCGCGAATGCTGACAGCGGTTTCGGCATAGCGGCGAACGAACCGCGGCACGCGGCCGTCGGAGAGGCCGATGAGGTCGTGCATGACGAGCACCTGACCGCCGCAGTCGCTCCCGGCGCCGATGCCGATCGTAGGCACTGGGATAGACGCGGTGATTTCGGCCGCGACCGCGCGGGGCACACACTCGAGGACCACGGCAAAGGCCCCCGCTTCGGCGGCAGCCCGCGCGTCTGCGAGGAGCTGCTCGCCGTCCCGCTGCATCCGATAGCCACCGAGCTGGTGCACCGCCTGCGGTCGCAGGCCCACATGGCCCATCACCGGAATGCCCGCCGCAACGAGCGCCGCGATCACCTCCGCCTCGCCGGCCGTGCCCTCGAGCTTGACCCCTTGGCAGCCGGTCTCCTTGAGGATTCGAGCCGCGGCACGGATCGCCTCGTGCGCCCCGAGATGCTGGAGCGGAAACGGCAGGTCTACGACGACCATCGCCCGCACGACGGCGCGGGCCACGATCTCACCGTGGTAGATCATCTGATCGAGCGTGGCGGGGATCGTGGAATCCCGTCCGCCCACGACCATCGCCACGCTGTCACCGACGAGCACGCAATCGACGCCCGACTCGTCGGCAAGCCGTGCGATGGGCCAGTCATAGGCGGTGACCATCGACACCGGTCGCCCGGCGGCGCGGGCCGCGGCGAGGTCATGCACGGTCACGCGTCGGGCCAGCGGTGCCGTGGTCGCATCGTGAGGCTGTCGAGGCCGAGCCGTCATTTGAGGCCCTTAAAGAAGTCCTCGAGGTTCCCGTCGTCTGCCGCTGCCGGCCCGTCGTCCTCGGGCTCCTCGGCGTTGTCGGCATCGGCAGGCTCCGAACCCGGCGCCCCCAGGAAGGCAAAGGCACTGCCGGCCGGTGACTTGTCGTCGTCGCCTTCGAGTTCGGGCTCTTCGTCGGCCGCATCGTCCTCGTTCCGTGGGGGAAGCGGTTCGGTGGGCGCTTGCGCGGCATAGGGTGGCACCGACGCCTCGTCAATACCGATCGTGTCGGCATCGGGATCGTGACGCGCGGGAGTGAACTCGACGCGGAAGATGACGGTGCCGAGCTTCACTGAGCTACCCGACTCCACCGGCACCGCGGCCTGCGCGGCGAGCTCGTCGCCATTCAAGAGCGTGCCGTTCGTTGAGCCGAGATCCCGCAGACACACCGAGCCCGACTCGTCGTCAAAGAAAAACTCGCAGTGCTTCCGGCTCACCGAGTCGATCGGGATGCGAAGCCGCACATCTTCGGCGTCGCAGCGGCCCACCACCACCGGAAGTCGCTTGGTGTGGATCCGCGGTTTGCCAGAAGTCGACTTGAAGAGAAAACGGATTTCCATGGGCACGCCACGAGGACTTTAGGGAGGAAGAATTCCGCGGAACCGCGCCGCCGCGTCCCGCATGCCGTCATTGTTTGCTCGCTACGAGTCTAAACTCCGCTAGAAGCCGACGAAATTGCCCTTGCCTTCCCGGCCTGAAAGCCACTCAGGAACCCGTCCGAGTGACCTTGCGGCACCCTGCTTCTGCCCTATAATCGCGGGGTTCCTGCAGATCGCCCCATAGGGTCGGAGCCCCCGACCTGCCGGCCGTTTCGGCGGAGCCCACGCGGGTGTAGCTCAGTTGGTAGAGCACCACGTTGCCAACGTGGTTGTCGTGGGTTCGAATCCCATCACCCGCTTCGGTCGTTGTCGTTCGTTGTTTTGTGTCTCACGCGTTCCCGCTTTGTCCTCCGGAAGTCCCGATGTCGACCAGTGCCCCCGCCCAGTCCTCCGATGAGTCCTCCGATGTCGCCACGGCGACCGAAGAGGGAGACGCCCCCAAGCCGCTCGATCTCACGGTCGACATTGACGAGGTATCCACCTGCCAGCGGCGGGTGAAGGTCTCGATCCCTCGGGCCGACATCGAGCGCTACCAAGACACCTGCATCGGCGAGCTCATGCCATCGGCCCTGCTGCCTGGCTTCCGCGCGGGCCGGGCGCCACGCCGGCTGGTCAGCAGCCGGTTCAAGAAGGAGCTCGACGAACAGGTTCGTTCCAAGCTCGTCACCGATGCGATGGGGCAGGTCTCCGAGAAAGGCAAGCTCGCGCCGATCAGTGAGCCCGATCTCGACCTCGATGCCGTCGTGATCCCAGACGATGGTCCGCTCACGTTCGAATTTTCCATTGAGGTGCGTCCGGAGTTCGAGCTTCCGCAGTGGAAGGGTCTTTCGATCACTCGCCCGGCGCGTGACATCGGCCAGGCCGATGAAGACCAGGCGCTCGGCAACATCCTCCGTGAGAAGGCCCGCTACGCGCCTTCATCCGGAAGCCCCACGGTTGGCGACATGGTGGTGGCAAACCTCCGGTTTCGCGCTGGGGGCGAAGTCGTCTCTCATGCCGAAGATATTGAGATCGTGGTTCGCCCACGGGTCTCTTTTGCCGATGGCAGCCTCGGTGGCTTCGATGCCCTCGTGGCCACGGCCAAGCCGGGCGACACCGTGACGACAACCGTGAAGGTCTCCGACGAAGCGGCCAACGAAGAGCTCCGGGGCAAGGAGGTCTCGCTCGAGATCGACATCCTCGATGTCAAGAAGCTCGAACTGCCTTCGATCACGCCCGATCTGCTCGACGAGCTCGGCGGTTTCGAGACCGAAGAGGCTCTTCGGACGGCGGTCCGCGGCCAGTTGGAAAGCCAGCTCGAATGGCACCGTCGTCGCCAGGTGCGGCAGCAGGTGGCCGCGGCGCTTATCGCGTCGGCCTCGTGGGATTTGCCGCCAGACATGCTTCGTCGCCAGGCCCAGCGTGAGCTCGAGCGTTCCATTCTGGAGCTTCGCCGCAGCGGCTTCGATGACGACTCGATCCGCCGGCACGTCAATGAGCTGCGGCAGTCTGTGATGGCCTCGACGGCCCGGTCGCTCAAGGAGCATTTCATCCTTGAGCGGATCGCCGAGGAGGAGGGCATCGCCGACACGGCCGCCGATTACGACGAGGAGATTCGCGCCATCGCAAGCCAGTCGAGCGAGTCGCCCCGCCGCGTGCGGGCGAGTCTCGAGCGGCGCGGGCTCATGGACGTTCTCCGCAACCAGATCATCGAGCGGAAGACGGTCGAGCTCGTCACCTCGCATGCAACTTTCAAGGATGTCGCCTTCGAGTTTCCTGCCCCCGACACCGAGGCGGTCGATCACGCCATCTGTGGCGAGGCAATCGGGGACGAAGCGATTCCTGTGGCCACCCAGGCTGAGCCGACCGAACGCCCCCGGGTCTCATGACCTGGCCTCGCCCACCAACGCCCGAGACCTCCATGGCCTACTCGTCCCACCAGCCAAGCACCGTCACCCTTCCAGGCCATCGCATGCCGCAAGCCTCATCCGCCCAACGCGACTACCAGCGGCAGAGGACGATGACGCTTGGCGATCTCCTCCTCGAGAACCGGATCGTCTTCCTCCAGGGAGAGATCTTCGACGGCAATGCCAACGAAGTGGTCATGAAGCTGCTCTATCTCCAGAGTGAGAACCGGCGGAAAGACATCCACTTCTACATCAACTCTCCGGGCGGCAGCGTGACGTCCACGATGGCCATCTACGACACGATGCAGATCCTCTCCTGCGCCGTGGCGACGTACTGCGTGGGTCTGGCGGCCAGCGGCGGCGCCGTGCTCTTGGCAGGCGGTTCGAAGGGGAAGCGCTATTCGCTGCCTCATGCCAAGGTGATGATCCACCAGCCCTATGGTCAGGTGGGCGGCCAGGTGAGCGACATCGAGATTCAGGCCGACGAGATCATCAAGACCCGTTCCGTTCTGAACGAGATCCTCGCGTCCCACACCGGCCAGTCGATCGAGCGGATCGCCAAAGACACCGACCGTGACCGCTACCTCACCGCCGCGGAAGCCAAGGAATACGGCCTCGTCGATGAGGTCATCGTGAAGCCGACTGTTGAGGCGGAAGAAGCCGACTGACCAGCCCTGGCTCCCCAACCGGGGCCGGGGACCAAGCCGGGGCCCAAGCGGCCCTCCATTCAAAGCCCGAGACACGTTTCCCATGCCTCTGATTCCTTACGTCATCGAGAAGAGCGGTCGCGAAGAGCGGGCGATGGATATCTATTCCCGCCTGCTCAAAGATCGGATCATCTTTCTCGGCAGCCAGGTCAACGACGAGGTGGCCAATGCCATCGTTGCCCAGCTCTTGTTCCTCCAGTCAGACGACCCCAAGGCCGACATCCACCTCTATGTCAACTCGCCTGGCGGCAGCGTCACAGCGGGCCTTGCGATCTACGACACGATGCAGTTTGTGACCTGTGACGTCGCCACCTACTGCATCGGCCAGGCGGCGAGCATGGGTGCGGTCTTGCTAGCGGCCGGCGCCGCGGGCAAGCGACGGGCGCTGCCCAACGCTCGCATCATGATCCATCAGCCGCTGGCCGGCATGGAAGGGACGGCGGAGGAGATCATGATCCACGCCAAGGAATTCAGGAACGTCAAGCAGAAGCTCAACAGCATCCTCCTCAAGCACACCGGGCACCCGCTCGAGAAGATCGAGGAGGACACCGATCGAGACCGCTTCATGTCGGCGCAGGAGGCGCTCGACTACCGAATCATCGATGAGGTGATCGAGCACATGCCGACGGCGAGTAAGGGAGGCTAGGGAGTAGGGAGGTTTTCCGTAGCCTTGCGGCCACGGATGAGCGAGACCCACCGTGCCCCGCAAGGGGCCAATGAGGCGCAAGGAGGCGCGTCATGAAAGCCAAGCGTTCGCCTGCCGTCAGCGTCCGATCCTGCGCCAGCATCGTGGCCGTGGCCGTGGTGTTTGCCACCGGCTGTAAGAGCGACCTGAATCAGCAGCTCCTCGAGCGAGAGCTTCGTTACCAGGAAGACCAGATCTACTACTTGCAGGACGAGCTCGCAGACAAACAGGCCAGGCTTTCTTCGGTGGCGAGTGAGAACACGAGCCTTCGCCGGCAGCTGGGTGTGGACGAGGGCGATAACGCCGCGCCGTCGCGAGGCGGTCGGCCGACGACCAACCGAGTAAGACCTGCCGCCCCGATCCCTCCCGCGCTCGAGCTGCCGGAGGTGTCACCGCTTCCCGCACCACGGGGTGGCCCGCCGGTCGAGTTCACGCCCCCAACCCTCGAAGGCGTGCCCGCGCTTCCTGTCGAGCCCATGGTGCCGCCCAGAAGCGGGAGCCTTTCGCTGCCACCGGCTGCGGCATCCATCGATCCCGCCGCGCGGCCGATCAATCCGCTCCCTGAGCCGCGGTCACCGGCCCTCGTGCGGGCCAGCTACGACGAGCCGGCTGGCGGTGAGCCGGTGCGGCTGGTCGTCAAACCACTGGCCGACATGGCCGCGCCTGGCAGGCTTGCCGTGGCGGTGGAGCCGCGGGACGCGAGCGAACGGCTCGTATCGGGCTTGGCGAGCGATCTGATCGTCACGGCCTACGATGCCACGCTTCCTCCGAATGCACCGCCGATCGGACGCTGGACGATTGTGGCAGCCGAGGTTCAGTCTCGGTTTCGGCCCACCGGCCGTCACCGCGGCATCGCCCTGGAACTTCCGTGGCAGGGGAGCTCACCCGCGGGCGACCACGTCCGCCTCCAAGTGCAGGCCGCGACCGCCGCGGGCGGCCTCGAAGCCGAGTCGCTCGTGCCGGTGCGGTAGCCGAAAGAGAGGCTGCGGCGGAACGGACACCTACTTCACGACGTCGGCGTACCAGCCGTCGAGCGAGACGCGGCAGGTGGTGAGGAAGTCGATGACGCGGGCTTCGGTGACTCCCCCTTCGAGGTCGAGATCGAGCTCGAGCTCGAGGCACGGGTCGCCATCGTCGTCAAGATAAGATCTGGAGTACCTCTTGGTACTGTTCCACGCGTTCACTTTTTCGAGCGTGGCATTGCCGTCGGAGAAGGAGACGTAGAACTGGATCGACTTGGAATCCTTGGTGACAAACATCAGGGTCTTCGTGCCTTCGATCTTCCATTGAACGAATCCCTTTTCTGTTTTTTCGACCGCGTACCCTTCGTCGTGCATGAGCTTATAGACCTGGTCCACGGTGAGACTGGTGACGACGGGGGATTGTTCGACCGATGGCGTGTCGTCGGCGGCCCACAGCGCGACATCCCGGCATGCAGCGGCGATGGGGGCGATTCATCTCATGCTCTCCATGGACTGATGGGGTCGATCGATCATGCGAACTCTGTGGAGACAGGAACCGCCGCCTTACGCGACAACACCCCGTCGGCCACCACGAGCCACGCCCTGATGCGCCGTAGCTGGGACTAAAAACCTGCCTTGTTTTTTACAGTCCCTGGTCTTCGAGGAAGTTGAGCAGGTCGGCGACGCGGCAGGAGTAGCCCCACTCGTTGTCGTACCAGCTCACCACCTTCACGAAGTTGCCAAGACCGATCGTATCGACCGCCGAGAAGATCGAACTGTGCGGATCCTTCTTGAGGTCGCTTGAGACAAGCTCCTCATCGGAGTACCGCAGAATGCCCTTGAGCGGCCCCTCGGCCGCCTTCTTCATCGCCGCATTGATCTCGGCGGGCGGGGCGTCCTTCTTCAAGATGGCGGTGAAGTCCACCACGCTCACCGTTGAGACCGGCACACGGAACGCCATGCCGGTGAACTTGCCCTGAAGCTCGGGGATCACCAGGCCCACGGCCCGCGCGGCACCCGTGCTCGAAGGGACGATGTTGACCGCCGCAGCACGGGCGTCCCGCAAATCCTTGGCAGCGGTATCCACCGTCTTCTGCGAGTTGGTGTACGCGTGGACCGTCGTCAGAAGCCCCTTCTCAATCCCAAACGTCTCGTGGAGCACCTTGGCCACCGGCGCGAGGCCGTTGGTCGTGCAGGAGGCGTTCGAGATGACATGGTGCTTCTTCGGGTCATACATGCCGTTGTTGACACCCAGCACGATCGTGAGGTCTTCGTTCTTGGCCGGGGCCGAGATCACGACCTTCTTGACGCTGTCTCGCTTGTGGGCAACCGCCTTGGTGGCGTCGGTAAAGAAGCCGGTGCTCTCGACGACGATCTGGACGTCCTGGCTGCCCCACGGAATGGAACCTGGCTCCCGCTCGGCAAACACCTTGATTTTCTTGCCGTCGACGACGATGTCGTTGCCCTCGTAGCTCACCTTCCCGGCGAAGGGGCCGTAGTTGGAGTCGTAGGCGAGGAGGTGCGCGTTGGTCTTGGCGTCGGTGAGATCGTTGATCGCCACCACCTGCACGTCGCCATTGAGGCCGTACTTCTCGTAGATGGCGCGGTAAGTGAGGCGACCGATGCGGCCGAAACCGTTGATGCCGACGCGAATGGGCACAGCGAATCTCCTGGAAAACTGATGGGGACAGGACCGGCCAGGGTGGGCCCGCGACATCGCGGGGGCCGGCATTGAGTGCGGCGGGAATATACCCGCGCGGCGCCTCGGTTCTCAATTGCCTGCTATCGCTCCCGCGAAAACCCACTCGCGTGAGGCAGCGATCGAGGTTGGTTGCCGGCGAGGGGTTGCCCGTGCCATGTCGCCGGACGCTTCCTCCGGGCATCCTGCCCTCCGATCGCGCGTAGGCACGGCTCCCCCCACATCCACTATGATCGCAACCTGGCCGGTCGACGCAGATCGACTGGCAACGTGGCGTTGAATGTCCTGCCGTTCGGACGATTCCGATTCTATGTTCCGCTCTGCTTCCCTGCTTCTATTTGCTTTCGCGTTGACGTGGCTGGCAATGGCAGCGCACGCCGGTGAAACCAACACCGTGTTGGACGAACTTCTGGCCAAGCAAAGCCGCGAGACCCAGAAGCATTCTGCGCCGGGAAATGCGGGAACGAACGAGTGCGACGCATTGCTTGCCCGGCTGTCGCTTCGGAAGAATCCGGCTGCGGCCAAGCTCGTGGCCGCGGATTGGAGTCCTTTGCACGCCCTCGCGGTATTCATGGATTGGGAGGCGCCACTCGAAGACGACCGCCGATTCGTACACGATCCCAAGTACCCAAATGAAATTCAGCCTGGTCGTATTGATGTTTTGCCTCCACCATAGGAGTACTTATGCGCACTCAGTTCTTTATTCCTCGCGCTGCATTTCCACCCACGCTCGCTCTTGTTGGTTCTTTCGTACTCACGTGGTGCCTGGCAGCGGACTCAGTTCCGTCGTCTCTGGGCACTTCCTGGATTGAGACCGCGAGAAAGAAGGCCGGCGTATTGGCAGATGCTTCGGCCCCCGTTCAGGAAAGGTGTGACGCGGCGCTGTTCCTTGGGGAAAGTCGATACTTTGAGGCTATATCTGTCTTGATTGAGTCCATCGACCTGTTTGACGAGAACCCATCGACAACGGAAGGCTCGATCGACGCGCTGTACCCGTGTGTGCATGCCCTGCTTCGAATGGGAGGCGCCGAGATGGTTCCCGTAGTGAAGGCCTGGATCGACGAAGGCGATGACGAACGACGTCAAGAACTGCTTGTCTGTGTTGCTGCCGCGCGAGATCCGAGTGGCGCCCGCGCCTATGCACGCGGGCTCCTCGCTGCCAGCCAAGAGCCGGAGCAGCGCAAGCGACTTACAGAGTTGGTGAACATTCTTGGCACCTACAAAAAACGCGAGCGGTAAGGCGGACGGGTGGTGGTGTCTTGCTCCCGTTGCGCCTGTTCCACGCTTTTGCTTGCCCACGGCTTTTCTCGTTAGGCTCTTTCCGTCATGCCCGCACCTGTCATCCGCCTCGAAAACGTCCGTAAGAGCTTCTCCATGCCAGGGGGCGAGCGCGTGGACGTGCTCGACGTGCCAGGCTTCGCGCTCGAGGCGGGCGAGCAGGCGGCCCTCGAAGGGACCAGCGGCTCCGGCAAATCGACGCTGCTCCACGTTATCTCGGGAATCATGCGGCCCGACTCGGGCCGGGTGGAAGTGGCTGGCACCGACATCACACGGCTGCCCGAGAATCGCCGCGACCGGCTGCGTGCCGACACGCTGGGCCTTGTCTTCCAGCAGTTCAACCTCCTCCCTGGGTTCACCGCGCTCGAAAACGTGCTGGTGGCGATGTCGTTTGGGTCGGGACGCCCCGACCGCAGCCGAGCCACGGCGCTCCTCGAGGCCGTGGGCCTCGGCCACCGGCTTCACCACAAGCCAGCCGAGCTCTCGATCGGACAGCAGCAGCGGGTGGCAGTCGCCCGGGCACTCGCCAACAAGCCCAGGGTGATCCTGGCTGACGAGCCGACCGCGAGCGTGGACGCGGCGCACCAGCAGCAGGTGATCGACCTGCTCCGAAACACCTGCACCGAGCACGGCGTGGCCCTGCTCGTAGTGACCCACGACGCCGCGATCGCCGGTCAATTCCCACGCCGGCTCGCGCTCCACGAATTCAACCGCGCAGGACGAGCCTGAACACCATGTCGCTTCTCGGTATTGCCTGGCGCAGCATTCGGCAGCGGCTCCTCACGAGCGGCCTGACGGCGCTATCGCTCGCGCTCGGCGTCGCCCTCGTCGTCGCCACCCTCGTGATCGGCGGCGTCGTCCACGATGCCTTTGGGTCGGGGCAGGGGCTTGGCTACAACCTCATCGTCGGGGCCAAGGGAAGCCCACTCCAGCTCGTGCTCAATAGCGTCTACCTCGTCAGCAAGCCCGTCGAAAACATCGCCTGGGATTTCTACGAGGAGTTTTTGCCGGCCGAGTCGCGCGACGATAAGACCGCCGGGCGTTACGCCGGGAGCGTGGCCATCGCCGTGCCCATTTGCATGGGGGACTACTTCAAGAGTTTTCGAGTGGTCGGCACGAATGCCGCGTACTTCAACACGCTCACGGTCGGTGATGGCCGTCCCTTCACCTTTGCCGGCGGCCACAATTTTCGGGACGACGAGTTTTTTGGTGCGGTCATCGGCAGCGACGTCGCCGCGAAGCTCGGCCTCGCCGTGGGCGACACCCTCGCCCCCACGCACGGCGCCGACGATGGCGCCGTCCACGACCCCTTTCTGATCGCCGGCATCCTCGCCCGCACCGACACGCCCGTCGACCGCGGCGTGTATGTGAACATGGAAGGTTTTTATTTGCAGGAGGGGCACTCGAAGCCGGTGCCCGGCGCAGACCCAGCGGCAGCCACGAGCGAACAGCCAAACGCCGAACACCGTGAAGAGGGCAACCCACAGCCTCTTTCCTATGACCAGCGGGAGGTCACCGCGATCCTCGTCCAGACCGCATCGCCCGGCGGCATGCCACCCGAGCTTCTGGCGATGGGCCTCAAGAGCACGATCAACGAAGGCGGCAACGGCCAGGCCGCCGAGCCCGTCCGTGAGATTCGCACACTCCTCGATCTCTTCGTGCGACCACTCGAGCTTCTGCTGCTCCTTGTCACCACGCTCGTGGTCATTGTGTCGGCCATCGGCATCCTCGTGAGCATGGTCGGCTCGTCGCTCGAACGCAGCCGTGACGTGGCCATCATGCGGGCGCTGGGGGCCAGGCGGAGTCATGTGCTCACCGTCGTGCTCCTCGAAGCAATCCTGCTGGCGTTCGGCGGCGGGGCGGCAGGGTGGGTCATCGGCCACGGGATCGTTGCGGCCATCGGACCGCTCATCACCACCAATGCCGGCGTCTCGGCAGGGTTTTTCTCGACCGCCCTGCTCGGCGAAGCCCTCCTCGTGCCGTTTCTGGTGGTCTTGGCGATCCTGGCGGCCCTGCTCCCAGCCCTGGCCGCCTACCGCACCGACGTCGCCAAATGGCTGTAGGGACGGGGGCCACGTTGCCCTACAATTCAGGCCTATGCGCTCTATCTTCCGATACTTTCTGACATCGCTTTCGGTGCTCGCCGGATGCCTGGCCTCGATGGTCGCCCAGGCCTGCCCGTTCTGTGATGCGGTTTCGCTCACGTTCGCCCAAGAGATCGCCCAGAGCCAGGCCGCCGTGATCGCCAAGCTCGTCGAGCCGCCGCCGGCCTCGGCGCTGGCGCCGATGGCCGAAGGTCCGCTCCCCAAGGGCAAGTTCGAGGTTGTCGAGGTGCTCAAGGGGAGCGACGTCGTTGCTGCCGCTGGGCATACCGGCGCGAATGCCAAGCCGATCGAGGCGATCGTCCTCGAAGACAAGCCCGTCGGCACGCTCTTCCTGATCATGGCGATCGAGGTCTTGGAGAACGAGACGGGGCGAGTGATCTGGAGCAGCCCGATCCGCCTTGGTGAGCGGGGCGTGGCCTACGTCAAGGCACTCGGTGACCTGCCTGAGAAGGGGCCTGATCGGCTGGCCTTCTTCATGGAGCACCTTGAAGACGAGGACGAATCGCTCGCCCGC
This sequence comes from uncultured Candidatus Kuenenia sp., assembly GCA_964478275.1. Classification (GTDB taxonomy): domain Bacteria; phylum Planctomycetota; class Planctomycetia; order Pirellulales; family UBA1268; genus QWPN01. The sequence goes on along the minus strand of CAYZHH010000027.1, from coordinate 2,386 downwards.
GACGCCTACGACGAGTTTGCCATCGCCCCCTACGAGCACCTGAAGGGCCTCGGCAGCCGGATGGATTCCGCCCAGCTTCTGGACTGGATTGAAGACCCCGAGGTGCAGGCTAATCGCCGAAGGCTCTACGCCACGATGCTCGGCATCGGCTTTGCTGCCGCACACGCCGAGCGAATCGCGGCGATCCTCAGGGGCGACGGACCCGCGGCCGAGCACAGCGAAGTTCGCGGTGGTCTCGACGCGCTGATTGCCTGCTATGTGGCGCTCGAGGGCGCCCAGGCACTCGACCTGGTCGATGCCTCGTTCCTGAACCGCGCTGGCCGCGAGAAGGAAGTGCCCTTCACCGAGACCTATGCAGCGGTCATGGCCCTGCGGTTTCTCGGTGAAGAGTCGGACCTCGTCCCGCGCGAACGGGTGCTCGCGTCGCTTCGTCTCTTGCTCGACGAGCCCAAGCTTGCCGATCTGGTGATCGCCGACCTCGCCCGCTGGGAAGACTGGTCGGCGGTCGATCGCCTTGTCGCGATCTTCAAGGACGCCAAAGCAGACAATATCTTTGTTCGCGAGCCGATCGTGAACTATCTGCGAGCCTGCCCTCTGCCGGAAGCTGCGGAAGCCGTCGCAGAGCTCGAAAAAATCGACCCCGAGGCGGTCCGTCGAGCCGCCACCCTCGCGGGCCTCGCGGGCATTCCATCAGCCGCTACGACACCCGATAGCGGCGAGCCCGCCGCGACGGATTCGCCGCTTGCCACGTCCATTGAAGCGGTGCAGGGGGACGAGGATCCAACCGCTGAGCCACCCCCCCCACAGGCGGCACCCGCATCGAACCCATCGCCAGGAGCACCCCGCCGAGGCTGGCAATGGGCGATCTGGGCGGCCATCGTCATCGCCATCGCGGCGATCGCACGGGCCACGCTCAAGCCAGCATCCGGGCCCCGATAGCGCGGATTCCGCTCTCTGCCGCTGCCCGAAAAAGGTCCGTACACTTGATACCAGACGATAGGGTGTCTTTGCCCGTCCTCCCATGTCCCGATTCTGAATCGCCATGAGCACCGGACTTTTCGACTCACCGCCGCTGCCGCTCGAGCGGGTCTCGCCACCGGTTGCCGACACCGAGGTGTATCGGTCGCTTTCTGGCGCGGCCATTGCCGCGGTGTGCGTGGCGATCCTCGCGCCCCTGGCCTTCGTGAGCTGGTCGCTCATTGCCGTGCCGTTCATGGGGCTCGTGCTGGCAGGGGTTGCGCTTCGTGATGTCACCCGGCGGAGCGACGCGGTCACAGGTCACGGGCTCGCGATCGGCGCCCTCGTGGCGTCTGCGGTGGTTCTCGCAGCAGCCGTCAGCTTCCACGCCGTGGTCTACTACCACGAGCTGCCTGAAGGATTTGAGCGCATCCATTATGGATTGCTCCAGCCCTTGCCCGGCGACCCGCCGACAGCGATCCCCGAGTCGGCCGTCGCGGTCAATGGCCGTGATGTGCTCATCAAGGGCTATATCTATCCTGGCTCACAGCTGAAAGGGCTCACCCAGTTCGTGCTCTGCCGCGACCAGGGTGACTGCTGCTTCGGCGGCGATCCCAAGCTCACCGATCGAGTCCTCGTGCGGCTCTCCGATCCGACGGGCATCGCCTACACGCAGGGGCTCGTGAAGGTGGCCGGTCGGTTCCGGGTCGAGCTCATGGGCCTGCCAGAGCTCGGTGGTGGCGTCGTCTACCACATCGACGGTGGTTTTGTCCGCTAGTGGCTGGCCCGGAGCGAGACCATGATCCGCATGATCCGCATGATCCGGAGGATCCGCATGATCCGTGGCATGAGCCTTGTCAGCGTTGCGGTGCCCATGCTCGCCATGGGCTGCGGCCAGTCTCCCGGGGAAACGGCCTCGGCACCGATCGCATCACCAGACGTTCGGCCGGCCGTCGCACGCTCTCCCGATCCGCCTCGTCGTGTACCGGCAGCGCCCCGCGAGGTCACGTTCGATGACATCAAGCTCGACATGGAAAAGGGGGCTGCATTTACCCGCGACCTCCTTCCGAAGCGTGTCACGGCGCTTTCAGGCGAGCCCATCCGGATTCGGGGCTACATCCTGCCGAGCTTTCAGCAGACAGGTCTCACGCAGTTCGTCCTCGTGCGCGACAACCAGGAATGCTGCTTCGGCCCCGGAGCGGCCCTCCATGATTGCATCGTCGTACGGATGCGTCCGGGAGTGACTGCCTCGTTCTCGATTCGGCCAGTCGCCGTGGCAGGCACGTTTCGAATCAACGAGCTGCGGGCGCCCGACGGCACCCACCTGGCGATCTACGCGATGGATGGCGATGGAGTGCAGTAGGCTTCCCGTGATTCGTTTCGACCGCGTGGCGTGGCTGCTCCTTCTGGTTGCGGGCCTGGCCCGTGT
>CAYZHH010000026.1:1813-20104 GCA_964478275.1 uncultured Candidatus Kuenenia sp. | reverse complement strand
ACCGATTCCCACGCCCGCGCCACTCGGAAGCGTGTTCTTTCTCCTGGCCTCTGGCGGGCTCAGCAAAACACCCGACTCGACTGTCCGGTCGACGATCATTCCCTCAGCGGGAGGCAAAAACTTTGATGGCACACCGACCAATGCCATGACGTTTGCCATGAATGGGCTGACCGGCACTTACGATCCCACGGGCTCCACTCATTTCGCATTCTTTGTGGACGCGGGCGCCCAGGTCGCAAATGGCACGCAGGCTCGGGTTTCGTACGACTTTGGCGGCGATGGCATCTACGACCGAGTCGAGACCTTTCGCTACTTCGCCGAGGACAGTCGAATCGGATGGGAGGCTTACAAGCCAGCCGTGGGACTCAAGACCGCTTCGGGAGCCTTCGCCAATTTCCGATCGGGCAGCGTCAGGATCGACATCTGGAACGCCATCGGCAAGTCTCCTGTCAGTCTGCGAACTGGCGGGAGCCCCACCGAAGGTCAAAAGTCTCGCATTCGCATACCGTTCAAGGATCTGAAGGGCGTCGCGCCCCCGACGGCCCCTCCTACTGGGACGGTCACCAGTGGAACCACGACCTCGCTTGAAAGGACGTTCTTTGTTCTGGCCGCGGGCGCGCTCGGCAGTACGCCCGGCGCAGGTGCTCAGTCCACGATGTTCCCTTCGCCGCTGGAAGCTACTTCGATGGCGCGACGACGAGCGTCATCACCTCGATGATGCGAGGGCTGCCTGGCGACAGCCTCGCCGACAGCCGTGAATCCGTTATCTACCTGCCCGCAGCGTAGGCTGCCGCACAATCAGGGTCGAATCGTTGCACTGGCCGAGGGGTCGCTGTAGCCTTGCGTCCATGCAACACCTCCTCACGTTTGTTTCCATTGCCGCCCTGGCCCTTGCGCCTTTTGCCGTGGCACGCGCCGAGGTGAAGCCCGAGGCGGGGAAGCACTACACCATCTATCTCTTGGCCGGGCAGTCCAACATGGATGGCCGCGGCATTGCCCAGGACCTCACGGGTGAACTGGCCGATTTCGCGGCGCCCGATCCAACGGTGCTGATCCGCTATTCCGCGGGCGGCCTCAAGCGAAAACTCCGCGAGAGTCAGGGGCTGATCCCTCTTCAGCCGGGCTGCGGTGAGAATGCCGCCCAGTTTGGGCCGGAGATCGGCTTTGGTCACGCGATGGCCAAGGCGTACCCACAGCAAAACCTCCTTCTCATCAAGGTGAGTGAGGGCGGGACGAATCTCCGCGCCGACTGGAATCCTGACAACCCCAAGGGACTCTATCCACGCCTCATGACGCTGGGGAAGGAAACCTGCGACCTGCTCACCCAGCACGGTGCGACCTACGAGATCGCCGGCATGGCCTGGCATCAAGGCGAGAGCGACGCGAAAGACGCCGAGCCCTACGCCGAACGCCTGGCGGCATTCATCGGCCGTATTCGCGGCGACTTGAAATTGCCGGAGCTGCCTTTCGTCGTTGGCGAGATTTGTGACGCCAATCCGCAATACCAAGGCGTCATCGCGGCCCAGAAGAAGGTGGCCGGTTCAGTGCCGGGCGTCGGCTTCGCCTCGAGCGAGGGGCTCACCACCTCCGACAAAAACGTGCACTTCGACTGCCGCAGCGTGGTCGAACTGGGCCGGCGACTCGCCGAAGCGATGCCAAAGGGCAAACCGCAGCACGCCAAGCCCAAACCATCTGCTACCCGCAAGACGCCTGCGGCCAAGTAAAGGAGCGCTGGCTCGGGGCTACGCCCGCTCGAGGTGGGTGTACTCATCCATCGTGACGGTCGTGTGCTCTCCGTCCTCACGCACGAGGATCAGGACGTCGCTGTAGACCTTGTCGTCGGTGCTGCGGCGGAAGTGGAGGCCGTGCCGCCTCCGCTCGCGCCTGAGCACGCGGCCGGTCGTCTCCGACTGCCACGCGCCCGTCGAGCCCACCGTCACGTCATGCACCACCTTCACCCGGTCCCCCGGCTGAAGCATTTCATAGAGCGCCCGCGATACCTGTTCGTCATGTGTCACTGCCGAGCTCCATTCACCTGAATTCGTCAGTCCGAGCGAACCACACCGCATAGCGTACGAAAACGGACGCCCGAAGGTGCGTCCGCCAGCCGGAGGGCCGGCAAGCCCGTCGGGGCCATGGATGCCCCGCCGGACGTAAAGAATGGATGCCTCGCCGGCCGTAAAACTAGACCTCTTTCGAGTCGATCCACTTCATCATCTTGCGGAGGCCGCGGCCGGTCTCCGTGAGTTGGTGCTCCCGCTCGCGACGCCGCGTCGACTTGAACATCGCCGCGCCACCACGGTTCTCCAAAATCCAGTCGCGGGCAAACTCGCCCGACTGAATCTCCTCGAGGATCTTCCGCATTTCCTTGCGGGTCTCCTCGGTGATGATCCGCTTGCCACGGGTGTAGTCGCCATATTCAGCCGTGTTGGAAACGCTGTACCGCATGTACTCGAGCCCACCCTGATAGAACAGGTCCACGATCAGCTTCATCTCGTGGAGACACTCGAAATACGCCATCTCCGGCTGGTAGCCCGCCTCGACAAGCGTGTCGAAGCCAGCCTTGATGAGCTCCGAGACACCGCCGCAGAGCACCGCCTGCTCGCCAAAGAGATCGGTCTCCGTCTCCTCGGCAATCGTCGTCTCGATCACGCCACCACGCGTGCCGCCGATGCCTTTCGCATAGGCGAGGCCGATCTTCCGGGACTGCTCGCTCGCGCCAGTGCCCAGCGCGATCAGGCAGGGCACACCGCCCCCCTTCACATACTCGCTGCGAACAAGATGGCCCGGGCCTTTCGGCGCGACGAGCAAAACATCGTGCCCAGCCGGCGGCTCGATCTGCCCGAAGTGAAAATTGAAACCGTGGCTCGCCATGAGCACGGCGCCCTTCTTGAGGTTGGGCCGAATGCTCGCCTTGTAGACATCGGCAGCGAGCTCGTCGGGCAGCAGAATGTTGATGACGTCGGCCTGCTTCACGGCGTCTTCGACCGACACCGGCTCGAAGCCGTGGCTCTTGGCGAGGTCGTAGTTGGGGCCGCCCGGCCGCTGGGCGACAATCACCTTGAGGCCACTGTCACGAAGGTTCTGGGCCTGGGCATGGCCCTGTGAGCCGTAGCCGATGATGGCAATGGTCTTGCCGGCGAGGTCGGCGAGGTCGGCATCGGTGTCGTAGTAGATCGTGACGGGCAAGGGAAAAACTCCAGGGCGGTTTTTTGAGAAAGAGAGAGAGAGCGTGAAGGTCAACAACAAGAAGGAGGGGCGTGACTCGTGGACGACGTTCAGCACCAAGGCCTACGCCAGTGAATCGGCACCGGCTTCGGTGTGTGGGATGACACCCATCTCGGCGTCGGTGAGCTCGCGGGTGGGCTGGCTCCCGCGGACCATCGCGATGCGTCCGGTGCGGACGAGCTCAAGAATGCCGTGGGGCCGTATCATCTCGACGAACGCCTCGAGTTTTTTCTCGGTGCCCGAGATCTCGACGATGACGCTGTCGGCGGCGACATCCACGATTCGGCCGCGGAAGATGTCAGCCAGCTCCCGAATCTCGGTGCGAGTCTTGCCCGCCTCGGCCGCCACCTTCACGAGCATCAAGTCGCGCTCCACGAAATTTCGCGAGCTGATGTCGTCCACATGCACGACCGTGACGATCTTCTCGAGCTGGCGGCGGACCTGTTCGAGTACCCGGTCGTTGCCGCGAAGCACGAAGGTCATCCGCGAGAAGCCTGGGTCTTCAGTCTCACCGACGGCCAAGCTATCGATGTTGTAGCCGCGGGAAGCGAGCATGCCCGAGATGTGCGACAGCACCCCTGGGACGTTCTGAACCGTAGCCGAAATGACGTGCCGCATCGGGGAGAGAAGGCCTTCGCAGAGGGAATGGGAACTGCCAAAATCACCGGAAAACGAAGATTGTGGAGTGTAGCAGCCCGAGGAACAAGCCTCCCGCCTGAGGATGCGGAGACTACCGATCACCTGGCCTCGCCCAGCCCGCACCCCGCAAACCACCCGTGGCGATTGACATTGGCCCCGAAAAGCCGATAGTTTGCGGTGCTGCCCGGTCCTCCTTTCTGTCCCCATTCTCCCGAGCGAGTCATCTGCACGTGTCGAACGTTTTGGCCCAGGAACTGATCGAAGCCGGCGTCCACTTTGGCCATCGCGCCAGCCGCTGGAACCCGAAGATGCGGCCCTACATCCATGGCCGCAAGAACCTCATCCATATTATTGATGTTCGCGAGACGATCCGCGGGCTGCTTCGTGCGAAGAAGTATCTCAAGCAGGTGGCCGGGACCGACAGCCTCGTGCTGTTTGTGTGCACAAAGCGGCAGGGCACCGAGGCGATCGCCCGTGAGGCGGCCCGCTGCGGCATGCCGTTTGTGAGCGAGCGCTGGCTCGGTGGCACGCTGACGAACTTCCGCACGATCCGCAACCGGCTCGCGCGGCTCGAGGAGCTGGAGGTGCTCATCCCCAGCGACAAGTTCGCGACCTACTCCAAGAAAATGCAGTCGTCGCTGCGGCGTGAGCACCGCAAGATGCTCCGAAATCTGGGTGGCATTCGCACCCTGTCGCGGCTGCCTGAGTGCCTTGTGGTGTTCGATCCGAAGAAGGAAAAGAACGCCATCAGCGAGGCCCGCAAGATGGGGCTCACCACGGTGGCCCTCATCGACACCGACTGCGATCCCGACCTTGTGGACCTGCCGATCCCCGGCAACGACGACTCGATCCGTTCGATCGAGCTGGTCGCTGCCCGGCTGGCCGATGCGATCCTCGAGGGCAAGGCCGAATCGGCGACCACCGCGCAGGTGACAGCCGAGGGGAGCGACGCCGCATCGGGCGATGCCGGAAAGCCGAAGCCAAGGGCCAGGCCGATGGTCGCCAAGCGGTCGGTTCCGAAGGCTGCCACCTGACTCTTCTTGCGACCGCGGCATCCAGCGGGGAGCGGTCGCTCGTGATCCGCTCGCCGCGAGCGGGGTCATGTGGCGAGCGCGTTGTCTGCCCCGTCATTCCCCATCATTTCCGATTCACCTTCCAAACGACTGTCCAGGAGCAACCATGCCCGAGATCACAGCAGCGGCCGTGATGGCCCTCCGAGAGAAGACTGGCCTGCCGATGATGGAGTGCAAGAAGGCACTCGCAGAGTGTGGCGGCAACACCGAGCAGGCGGTCGACTGGCTGCGGAAGCAGGGTATCAAGACCCAGTCGATGCGGGCCGACCGCGAGACGTCTTGCGGCAGGCTTGCGATCTACGCCGATCCTGCGCAGGGCGTTGGGGCGATCATCGAGCTTAAGTGCGAGAGCCCGCCGGTGGCCGGCAGCGACGACTTCAAAGCGCTCTGCAACGACGTTGCCAAGACGCTCGCCCTCGGCCCTGGCGCGAAGACGCCTGCGGAGTTGCTTGCCCAGAAGAGTCTGGCCCATCCCGACAAGACGCTCGGCGAGATCAAAGACGACCTCTTCAATCGGATGCGGGAGGTGTTTGAGCTTTCCCGCATCAAGCGGATCGACGCCCCGTGTGGCGGCTACGCCCACCACGACGGCTCGAAGGCCGCGATCGTCGAGATCGCCGGCCCCAAGGCCGCCGAAGCGGCCGAGACCGCCAAGGATATTGCGATGCACGTGGTCGCCTTGGCCCCGGCTGCCATTCGCAAGGAAGACCTCGACCCAGCCGTGGTCGATAAGGAGCGTGAGATCCTCTCCGAGGCGGCCCGCAACGAAGGCAAGCCCGAGAACATCATCGCCAAGATGATCGAGGGGCGGCTTCGCAACTTCTTCGCCCAGTGCGTGCTCCTCGAGCAGCCCTTCGTGAAGGACGACAAGCAATCGGTCGGCCAGCTGGCGAAGCAGGCCGGCATCGAGATCAAGACCGTCGAAAATTGGAGATTGGGTGGGTGATGCCGCGGCGGGTCTGCTAGATTTTCCCCGATGTCCTCAAACCCCTACCGTCGCGTCCTCCTGAAACTCTCGGGCGAGAGCTTCGCGCGGGTGGGTGAGCGGGGCATCTCGATGGACGAGGTCGTCCACATCGCCCGCCAGACCGTGCAGGCGGTGGCGCGGGGCGCGGAGCTGGCCGTCGTGATCGGCGGTGGCAACATCCTTCGGGGTGGCTCGTTCACCGCCGGCAATGCTGCGATCCAAGAGGCGACTGCCCACTATATGGGGATGCTCGCCACGGTCATCAACGGCTTGGCACTCCAAGATGCGCTCGAAAGCCTTGGGGCGCAGACGCGGCTCATGACGGCCATCCGCATGGACGGCGTCGCGGAGCCCTATATCCGCCGCCGCGCTCGCCGCCATCTCGAGAAGGGGCGAATCGTCATTCTTGCGGCGGGCACCGGCAGCCCGTTTGTCACGACCGACACGGCCGCCGCCCAGCGTGCCCTCGAGCTCGGGGCCGACATCCTCATGAAGGCCACGCGGGTCGATGGCGTCTATTCCGACGACCCTGAGAAGAACCCGCACGCGATGCTCTATAGCGACCTCTCCTACCAGCAGGTCCGCGAGCAGAATCTTCGGGTGATGGACGCCACGGCGATCTCGCAGTGCATGGAGCACGGCATGCCGATCCTCGTCTTCAACTACCGCCGCGAAGGGAATATCGAGCGGGCCGTAGCTGGCGAACGGATTGGCACGTTCATCGGAACCGCCCGCTCGCCCGCCCTACCTCTTCCAAGGAGCCCGCGCGATGCCGGCTGACGACATCCTTCTTGACGCCGAAGAACGCATGGAGAAGGCGGCCGAAGTCTTTCGCCATGCGCTCCAGGGCATCCGCACCGGCCGGGCCAATCCCGGCATCGTCGACTCGCTCAAGGTCGAGGTCTACGGCTCTCCGACGCCGATCAAGGCGCTCGCGAACGTCGGCGCCCCGGAGCCCAATCAGATCGTCGTTCGCCCGTTCGACCCCGGCACGATCAAAGACATCGAGAAGGCGATCCAGGCCAGTGGCCTGGGTTTCAATCCGCAGAGTGATGGTCGCGTCATCCGGATCATCATTCCGTCGCTCTCTGCCGACGTCCGCCGCAAGATGGTTGGCCGGATCAAGGAGCTCGCCGAGGAAGCCCGGGTGGCCATTCGCAATGTTCGCCGCGATGCCAACAAGGCTGCCGACACCGAGCAGTCTGGCGGCAAGATGACGGAAGACGATTCCAAGCGGTGCAAGGAAGATGTCCAGGAGCTCACGAAGAAATACGAGGGCACCGTGAGCGACTTCGCCGCCGCCAAAGAAGCCGAGGTCATGGAGCAGTAGGGCGCCAGCACCCGGACCGTAGCCCTGTCTTCTGTGGGAGCTGGTGCCAACCGTGGCTCGGGGTTGCCCGTGCCATGTCGCCGGACGCTTCCTACGGGCATCCTGCCCTCCGGGCGCTCGGAGGAAATCTCGCTTCGCCATCGTGGCTGCGCTCGATTTCCTACGCCGGCTCTATGGCACGGGCAACCCCTCGCGGAAACCGCATTGCAGAAAACTGATGATAACTGGGCTCGATCTTAGCCTCCTTCGAGAGCGCGGACTCGTCATGCCAAAGCTGCCTGACAGCATCGCCGCGATTGATCAAATGCTTACCTCGACGTTCCGTTCCCTGATTGACAAAATGGGTCGCGGTTCTGATAGAAAAAATGCGGAGGCATTCTGGGCGGCTCGTGGAGCCATGGTATGGTCGTGCTTGACGGTGTCCTGAGCCGGTTTTGCCTATGCCGGATGTCCGGCGTGTCGGCTGCCATGGTCATCTTGCTCGGTCATGCGGCCGCGGTGTACGCCCAAGCCGCCCCTGAAAACGCGCAGGCTTTGAATTGGCCAGCCGACGCACATGAGGCAACGTGTGCAGCGGCCAATCTCGATGGCATGATCTTTGTCGGTACGCTTCGGAGCGGTCTGTTCGCCACGAGCTCGGGCGAAGGCAATCAGGGGTGGCACCGTCTTCAGCGTAAGGACGGTCTCGGCGATGATGCGATTACGGCACTCCATGTGGATCAGGAGGGCCGGCTTTGGGTTGGGCACCGAAGCGCGGGGCTGAGCGTGGTGGTTGCAGGCCGTCCAAACCACTATCCACCTGGCAGGGGGCCTATCGGGCAGCGTGTATGGGATATTTCGCACTGCCCCGTGGATGGAGACGTGTGGATCGCCCATGACAGGGGACTGAGCCGATACGGCATCAAGAGCAATACATGGCAACATGCCACTCGCCTGAATGGCTTGCCGACATGCCACCTCCGATGCATCGCTTTCACCGCCGATGGAACGCTGATTGTCGGCACGCAGTCCGAAGGGATTTTGGTCGCCAATCGCGAAGGGGTGAAGTACCCTACGTTCCAACGTGTCGAGGGCGCTACGAGCTTGACCACGAGCCCTTCGGGGCGCGGCCTGCCATCGGGGCTCGTCAATGATGTGCTTGTGACCCATGATGGGCGATGGGTTGTAGCCACTGATCGAGGCTTGGCCATCAGCGCGGACCAGGGCGTAACCTTCACATACCATCGGGGCCGGGAGTGGAGCATCAAGCTTCAGGGACTCTTCAAGCCCGTTGGCGCCGACCCAAGTGCGGCCGGGCAAGAAGCCTGGCTGCCAGACGACAATGTGACCACGCTTGCGGAGGACGGCGACGGCCGCGTGTGGCTCGGTTTTGAACGGGCTGGCATCATGGCACTGGCCCCGAACAGTCTGCAAGTGGACTATCATGGCGACCCTCGCCCGCAAGCAGGACAGTCGATCGTCTTGCCAGAGATCAAGGAGTTTCGATCGAGGCGAGGGCACGAGTTCTATGGTACCTGCTACTGCGTTCGCGCCATTCTGCCGCGACCTGGCCAGCCAACCATTGCCGTAGGTTTTGGGGTTGGTGGCCATTTAGTCGCTGATTCGCCTGTGTCGCCCCCGGCCGCCGCAAGACCACGTCCGTTGGCGCATCCGGTCGTTCCACGTGCAGACGCGCCCAACCTACGGACTTATGGTCTTGCCGCAGACCTTGCCTGGGCTCGAGACCAACTTGATCTTGTCTCGACGGATAACCCCGCGATTGCGGCCCTACCTGATGATTGGGCAACACAGGGTGACTGGATTGGCGCCTATGGCGGGCTACTGGGCGTTCTATGCGCAGCACAGAGTCCGAACAGCATTTATGTTGGCACGAACGAGCCGATGATTCGATATGCCAACATGAATGGGCCGCATCGACGGATAGTCACATTTGGCGAGAAGGAGACGGCTTCGGGTAAGGCATACAACGGCCCGGATTCGCTTCGGTACTGGGTGTGGGAATACTTCACAAATGATCGGCGCGCCCTACAGCTGCCGCCGGACTATGTGAAGGATTGGGTGAAAAAGGATTTTCCTATGAGTGACCGGCTCCGCAAAAGCATGGCGTGGCACCGGCGCCCCAGCGGCGTTGACGACCATGCTGAGGCGTATTCGATCGCCTACGACGGCCCAAGTGTTCTAGTGGCGATCGAGGTGCCGGCGGGCGTCTTCCAAGTGGCCATGTATTTCCTAAACTACGATGGACATGCCGGGGCGAATCGCGTGAGGGACTATCGCCTGCTAGTCCATCACCACACAAATCGTGTTCTTGGAGACATCGGTCGTATCGAGACGCTTCCACCGCTTTGGCACGGACGTGTCGTCGATTTCCATGGGGGTGTGTATAAGAAGATCCTCGTACGTGGGCCATTGAAGTTGGCTATCGAGATCAATCGAAATCACGGATTCAACACGATGCTCAGCGGTGTTTTTGTTGACGCGTGGTCCGGCAAAGCAAAGTCACTCGTGGTCCCAGGGCCGGAGTCGCTTCGGTTTTCAGTCAGGCCGTAACATTGAAGGCAAGGGAGATCTCAAACGATGGCAAATTTAGGGCCCGGCAGGAACATACTCGTAGCCGCCGCTGCGATCATGGCAGGCGGGCTGGCTGGTGCCGCCGTGAGCGTTGCTGCGCGAGCGCAGGTAGAGATTCCGCGGGTCAAGGTGGAAGCGGATCCGGAGTTGCGTTGCGATCATGACCAGGACGGAACGAACGAGTCCAGTTATGTTTGCGACACGGATGGTGACGGAATCAAAGACGCCTGCTTCGCGTGCGACACCGACGGTGACGGCGCGTTGGACGCGTGTGTAAATCCGGCCACGCAAAAGTGCTGCGGGGGCCAAGTGATCGATCTGGCGACGCACGGATGTTGCAGTGTCGAAGTTAGAAGCGACCTAAACCAGGATGGCAAATTGGATTATGATGAAGTGGAGGTCGTCGAGCGGCCCTATAACAAGGCGACTGAGTGTTGCTGCTCTGGAGGCAAGGTCATCATTCACGCACCATGTCCACCATGAGGCTGGACAGGATTTCAGTATTCATCTCAACGGGACAGTCACCCTCGGACCCAGGTCGGTTCTCGCGGCTGTCACATAACCGGCATTCGCGCATTTACCTGAATCTGGAGTAGGCCATGAACGCGTACACGGAGAACTTAGCGGCCGTGCTGGCTGGCTGCTTGGGCCTTCTTCTCGGATTCGCGGGACTGATGAAGATCGCCGCGCGACACGATTTCATGCTTGGTCTCATGGCGCTACCAGCACTTCCTCGCGGCGTCGCTCTTGCTGTCTCGGTGACGGTGCCCGCGATTGAAATCATCTTGAGCGTCCTCTTTTTCATCGGCCCGTCGTTCGCTTCGTTATTGGCCGTGCCGCTGTTCGCGACGTTTATAGCAGTGACCGCGTATGTCTCGCAAAAGCGGCTCCGAGTCCCGTGCAATTGTTTTGGCAGCGGCGATCGCATGCTTTCAACAGGTACGATAAAGTTAAACGTGGCGTTAATTGCTGCCTGCCTCTTTGTCTCGCAACGGTCAGCCGGCGCCTTGTCCATGACGCAAGTGGCGGCGTCCGCGGGAGTTCTAGTTGGCGTCCTTTGTGCTTTGCAACTAGCACTCAATCAGGCGTTGCTTATGGAGCTCGCCAGCCTTGGGTTTATCGCACCTCCTCAAAGTCTCTCAATTCACTGGGGCAGGAGCACGCGGCAATGACTGCGTGGTTATTTCTTAACTCGATCTTCATTGTTGGCCTGCTAATCGTGCAATACTTGACCCTCCGCCAGGTTGGAGCGATGCTTGTTCGCCTCGGCCCCATCGGAGCCCGTTCGGACGAGTCTGCTGGCCCACGACGCGGCGAGTGCCTCGCGACCCAACTCGAGGCGATCCGCGGACAACTCGCCCCATCGCCTACTGATGTTTTGCTGCTGTTTGGAACCGCCTCCTGTTCAATCTGCCAGGAAGTCCTCGGGAGTGCGGAGCATTTAGCGGCTTATTGGGCACGGACCGTCCACCTCGTGTACATTTATGATGAAGTTGCGACGACGCTCCCCGCGACGCCGACCAGTCGGCTGGTCGTCATTTTCGACGGATGGCGTCTACGCGAATCACTCGGCATTGACAGCGTGCCCTTTGGGGTGCGTGTCGATGGGCAAGATCGTGTCCTTGGCAAAGGGCTTGTCAATGCCGCCAGCCACATTGAGAGCCTTCTTGAATTAACGTCGGCGCCAGCTGATGTTGGTGAGTGGCCCGCAGGGGGTATCGCATCTGTTGGACCCGATCAGTTGGCTCGGTAGAATGTCGCTGTGGTCTTGCTTTGTTCATTTTCTGAGATTCTTACCTTGTTCGCCTGGATCTTTCAGGGAGAGCATCCTGATGAAGCGCAGTCGTGTCAATTGTTGGGACCGCCTTTTTGGAAGCGCTTTGCGCAAGCGATCTGCCCGTCAGAGCCGCCGAGGATTTCTTCACCGGGCCACGCAAGTTGTATTCGGGGCGGCGGGGGTGGCAATCGCAGGACGTGTAGGGCTCGAATACCGAACTGCCTTTGCGCAAGCTGGTGGACTTGGTTGGCAGGCCTGCGGTCTCGTGGGCAACCTCTGCACTGACGCCGCCGGGGGTTGCCCACGCCCCGCAGGGGGCGCCGCTGGCAGTAGTTGGAGCAAGTGTTGTAAAGATCCGTCATGCGGTCTGTGGGTGTCATGCACTTATACCGATTTTTGTTCGGCCACAGTCATGCGACCGGCGGCCTGCGACGCTGGCGTTCCGGCGGGTGTCGATCTTGCGATTGTTCCTTCTTGGTGCGGGGGCGGTAGTTACCACTGCACTGAGTATCGTTGTTCAAGCGGGGGCAGCGCGACCGAGGCTATGTGCAACAACGACTTGGCCGCCGACGATAGTTGTGCCATTCGTGTTTGCCCCAAGGCTGGGGGCGGGCAGTGCCTATGCAAAGAGACGGCACCAGGCAGTGGCACGTGGAAATGCCTCGATGGCACCGCTGCTTTTCCACCATGATGCCTTCACAGTTTCTTTTCGCCCTCGAAGACGACACCTAAAGATGCGCATTTCTTCAATTTTATGTTCCCTTCTCTGCTGGATGTCGGTTTCGATTTCCCTCGCAGACGATGTTCTCTGGATTGTCTCGGCCGCAAACCAGGCCGGCGGTCCAGCCGAGTTGGTCCGCATGGAGGATGGGCGCGCCGGCAGGAGAATCGAGTTGGGTCGGAACGTCGCTTACGGCACCGCGAGGCTCCAGTTCGTAGCCGCTAGCACCTGGGAAGGCCAAGAGCGAATCCGCTCTTGGGATTTGCGCACTGGCGAAAAGAAAACAGACAGTCCGATTAGCGGCCAAGAGGTGCCATTCATGAGGACCATGGCCGGTGCTTGTCGGAGCCTCTTTTTTCGGGATTCCGATGGCCAGGTTCTCTACAACTCTTTTTACGATGCGGAAGTACCCGTGATAATTGATGGCAAACGGCTGGTCATGAAGAAGCCCCAGATGGGCTTCGCAGGAGTGGAACTAGCCTCTGGCAAGGCGTATCAAGTCAAACCTCCCAAAGGTATTGCGCAAGGAGTCGAATGGATGGCCATCGGAGACCGTGTAGGCCTGCGCCTTCGCAGTGGTTCCATCGCCCTTTTCGATTTCCGCACGAGATCGTTCGCTGAAACTCTTCCGCTGAAAGGTGTGAAAGGGCCGTGGAACGTTTACCTTCCTGACGTGGGACTCGCTGAGTGGACCCCCACTCAGCTTAACCTGGTCACGGACCAGAACTTGCATCCGCTCGCCGAGACGCGAAAAGTGAGCATCGTCCAAGTGAACAAGGCCTCTGTCTTTCAGGATGTCTGTAAAGGCAATGATGGTTCGCCGATGCTTTTCTCCGTTGAGCGATTGAACGCGGAATCCTGCAAGGTCGTCCTGCACGATATGATCAACGGCAGCAATGTCTTTGAAAAGACGTACCCCATTGCGGCGACTACCGCAGCCGTAGCGCGCACCGGGCGCGCGTGGTATCTGGCTGATTTGAAATCGAAGCGGGTGCTCTATGTGAATCGTGACGTCACGACTGGCGAGCAATCAGGCGCATGGGACATTTCGTGGTCGAGCCTACCCCATCTCGTTGCCGCTTTTGCCGACTAGCCTTCGCCGGGCGCGCCTGGCAGAGTTCATGCTCTTTTGGAAGCAATCGCTTCGGACCACTCGCATGGCACATAGGTCTGTGGCTGGAGTTAGCCTTCTGCTCATCGGGATCGCTGTGGTCGTCGCCGCTTGGCAGACCACTGGCTTAGTCATCCACTACATGGCCTGGTCGACCAGGCCTCGAGTCGGATCGGCTGTCATGTCCCATATGGCCGATGTCATTTACTCCGAACCTGCTGCGAACGGGCTTCTCCGCGTCTTGTTCCCCAAGACAGTTCATCCACCGGGCGCATCTCGCTTACTGCACGAGCCAGAAATCCTGCGAAACTGGAAGTCGCTGGAAGACACGTATGCGTTGTACGACGACGGTTCCGTACCGCCGGGGTCTGGGCCTCCTGCGCCAGTGCAGTTCAACGTGCCGCCGATAGAGAGCTTTTGGGTTACATATGCCGAAAATGCGGAAAAGGCGGCAGTTTTCTTAAGCTCCCCCGCCTTCATTGGGTTGCGAGGCGTTGCCCGCGAACTGGCACTCGCCCGGTGCCGCTGCGACACCCTTCTTGAGAAAGTCCTCTTGCAGCGAGATGTGTATCACGTGTTTTCGATTGTTGACCGGGCCAACTGCACAAGCCCGGATGCCGCTCTCGCCGCTGGCGCTGATTTCGTCGCGTGCGACTTGGCTGAGGCGCTGCGGGCTTTACTTTTCTCTCGTGAGGAGCTTCGTGTGCTGCAAGCCGAGTATGCCACACACGTTGGCGCAGTTGAATTCAAACTGGGCCCAGGAGCCGACTATTCCCCGGAGGACGAATACCTTCCTCGAAGGGTCGCGACTGAAGATTCTACCTGGTACCCGATGGAGACGCGTCTTAGTGAGCATGTGCACTTCAAGCGGTTTCGTGGTCGTAGTTTCTTTCATACTTGGATCCGCGTGCCTGGCATGACCCAAGAGGAGTTCGGCGATTATTGGCATAACATTGCTCGTTCCTATGGCAGCATTTCAAACACGGTGCGCCTGCTGAGCCCGTTGCCCGCTGGAACGGAAACACTGATGACTCGCACACTCGCCGTGCTCATAGAAGATGGCACCGTGGAGGATTCCGGCATAGTCGAGGAAGTTCTCATCCGGGTGCATAAGTCCGAGAAAGCCGACTTCGATTCAGCAACGTCGGACTTTCGCGGGACGAACCACTGGCAGTTTCTTCTTGACCGCGAGAGACTGTTGAAGGGGCGCAGCCCCATCGGGCTGGCATTGATTGACCAAGACGCTCCCGCATATGTTGGGATATTCCCCCGTGCGCCCGACTGGGGGAGCGCATTCAATGAAAACGTCACGTTAGCGCGGTTCAATTGCATCGCCTGCCACTCGGAATCATTACATGGCGCCAGTACGATCTTTGCCTTGGGCCAGGAACAACAGTACGATCGTGAACAGGTATTTTTGGCACCAGAGTATATCCGTCCGAACCCAGATGGCCCGGGCTTCGTTCTCACCACGACCGAGTTTCGTCACCTAAATGCGATCCTCCGTCGTCGTCGCCATGATGATAACGACCCATGATCACGCGATGTTTCCAGTTGTCTTCGTCGGTGTCATTGCATGCTATTGCTGTTGTGGTGCTTTGCTCGTCATTCACAATTGCTGGCGAACTGACGTGGCAGACACGCTATGTGGAGGTCAAGGCGACCGCCGATTCGCCCAATGTGGCGGCTGAGTTTTTCTGCTCGAATTCGGGCTCTTCGCCGATTGAGATTCAACATGTTTACACGGACTGCCTCTGTGTGTCGCATGACCTCGCGCGACCCACCATCCTCCCGGGTGAGTCGTCTACCCTCCGTTTCGTCATTGACGGAACAAAAGTTTCGACCCAGCGTTTGCATACGTTCACCGTTGTTACATCTGATCAATTCCCGCACAGCCTAAGGGTTCTGGTGCGCGGACTTGAGGAGGGGGCCTTCAGGCCACCCGGCCTATCCTGGACGCTTGGCGGCAAATTGCTCGAGCAGACCATTCGCTTTGAATCGTGCGACGGAGGGCCCCTGGAGATCGAGCGGATCGATTTTGATGGGGCGTCATTTGAAGTGGCGGTCTCGAATCGGTTTGAACAGGGATGCGATCTGACTGTAAGGCCCCGACAGGCCGACAGGGATGCTTCCGCCAGGCTGTTCGTGTTTGCTAAGCGCCCTGGGAGCGCCTACAGTCGAGGATATGTCACGATGGCGCAAGTCGCCTCCGCAGAGCAACTGCTAACGTCGCCCACGTTGTCGCCGACGCCTTCTCTGATTGCTCCGCCCACTAATTTATCCACACCTTCCCCCAGTCTTGCGCAGGATCACGACCAGGGCCGCACGCCTCCTTATTCTTATGGCTCCATGGTCCTCGTGGGATCGTTGGCGGTCCTGACGATTATCGCGGGTTCGATCGCGAGCTACAAATGGCGGTCAGATTCCACATCTCACACATCACGCAGCAGAGGCGCGGGGCGAGCATGGACTACAACGGTCTATGCTTTGTGCCTGCTGGGGCTGTTCTTCGGCGCATACATCGAGTACAGGGTCTTTTCCCGTACATTCTCCGATCGCTCGACAAGCCCGGCCGCCGCGGATCAGCGCCGCGCCGCACAAAGAGTTCAAGGCGGCGTACCGGTGTTATCCATGGAAAACCCCGTGTTTGATTTCGGCTCGGCGGAGCGAGGCTCCGCGGTTCGCCATCAGTTCGTGATTCGCAACAAGGGTGATGCGCCGCTTCTGGTCAAGCCACGTCCAGCGTGCGGGTGTACGGTGGCAAAGCTTTCGTCTTCTCATATCGAGGCTGGCCAGTTTGCCATGCTTGAGGTCGTACTCGACTTGGCGCTCCAAGAAGGGCCACAGAGTCGAGAAATTACGCTTCAGTCCAACGATCCGAGGAATCCTGCCTTGGTGTGCGCCCTTGTCGGCACCGCTACTTCACGAGTCGAAATCGATCCCAGGCGACCGGTGCTATTTATTCACGAGAACGATCGTCACAACGACATTACCGTTGTTGTCCGGACCGTTAAGGAGCTTTCGTTGAAGGTGGTTGGTGTACTAACCAGCGATCCTGCTATTGTGGCTGCGGTGCGTTCGGACGGAGCAAACGCATCGGAGTTCTTGGTCGATATCAACGTTCGGTCTCCAATGAAATCGGCCCCTTTCAAAGGCTGGGTCCAGTTAGTGACAGATCATCCTGGCGAGTACCACTTGATTGGCATCCCGGTTACCGGTGAGGCCGAGGGTGCGCGGGCCGCTAGTCCTTCAGCGACCACCGCGGCAAAAGCCGCTGAAGCGGCCCAGTGATCTACGACCGAGCGAGTCACAACGATAACGTTCTCAAGTCTGCGCACAAACGAAAAAGGCAAATCCAAAGTTGTTGGCCGTGAGATCCGGTCAGAGATCCCTATCCAACACCAGGGACTGCCATGACGACTGTAACAGAAGAGCTGAATGATCGTATTTTTGCTGCCTGGCGAGCGTGGGCGCTGGCGTGCTCGTGTCGCGACAACGATGACCGCGTTTAGTCAACCGACGGTCGTCTCGGAGGAGTTTCTGCGTGCGAATGCCGCGATCAGCCGCCACCGGAGATGCCTGAATGGCGTAGCTGGGAGAAACTGCTCTCCGAGCATGAGTGACGCTGCTGGCTGCATTCTGCTCGGGTCCTCGTCATTGGATCGCGTCATCCGCGAGGCGCTGCCCGTGTCATGGAGCCGGCGTAGGAAATCGAGCGGAGCCACGATGGTAAAGCGAGATTTCCTCCGAGCGACCGGAGGGCAGGATGCCCGTAGGGAGCGTCCGGCGACATGACACGGGCAGCCCCTCGCCACGTCCAGCGCCGAAAGCCACCAAGTTGCGAAGGGGTCGCGTGGCAACCTATCCTGGGCTCATGGCAACAGCTCAGGAGACATACGCGATGCTCGAGAAGGAGTCTCTCTGGGCGACTGCCACGCGGTGTCACCAGGCCTCGGCTGCCCGCGAAATCCCACACGCCGTGATCGGTGGCGTGGCGGTGTGCCTTCATGGGTACCAGCGGACCACGGTCGATATTGATCTCTTGGTCATTCCGGGCATGGCCGAACAGGTTCGCGAATGCCTCGAAGCGGCAGGGTTTCAATGGGATGCCAGCGACCGAGAGTTTCGTGACGCATCGGGCGTAGCCGTGCAGTTCCTGGTAGCAGGGGAACGGGCTGGGAAAGGGAGTGACGTAACCCTCCCAGACCCTCGCGATCCGGCGACGATTGAGACTCTCGAAGGGCTGCCGGTCGCGTCGCTCGAGCGACTCATCGAAATGAAGATCGCCTGCGGCGAAGGGAATATTCACCGCACTCACAAAGCCTTTGCCGACCTGGTCGAGCTGATCGCCAGCCACGATCTCGACGGCACGTTCGCGGCTCGGCTCCATAAGTCGGTGCGACACACCTTTCGCCGCTTGCTGAAACACGCCGGTGGTGGCGCGTAGTCTTTTCGGATACCACTGTGACCTTGCCTGACGCCGCCACCGTGCTCCCTGTCCAGCTTCAAAACGTCACCAAGCGGTACGGTCGCCGCACCGTGCTCGATGATGTGTCGTTCGACGTGCCGCCTGGGATCACCGGCCTCGTCGGACCCAACGGCGCCGGAAAAAGCACACTTGTGCGTGCTATCCTTGGCCTCGTACGGCTGGCTGGTGGAAGCGTGCGCGTGCATGGGCTCGACCCGGCCCGGGTGCCTCGCAGCGTCCGGCAGCTCACAGGTGTCGTACCCGAGGATGATGCGATTGTGCCCGGCCTTTCGGGCGTCGAGATGGTGCAGTACGCGGCGCGGCTCTGCGGGTTGCCAACAATTGAAGGGCTCAGGCGGGCGCACGAGGTGCTCGACTGGTGCGACGCCGGGCAGGAGCGGTATCG
>CAYZHH010000026.1:0-1803 GCA_964478275.1 uncultured Candidatus Kuenenia sp. | reverse complement strand
GGTCGAAACGCTTTCGGTCGGCATGCGTCAGAAAGTCGCCTTCGCAGCGGCGATTGTGCATGATCCAGCGATCGTGATTCTCGATGAACCCACCAACGGCCTCGATCCGCTCGAGCGGCGGGCCATGCTCGGCAGGCTGGTCTCACTGGCCCGCGACCACGGCAAAACGATCCTCGTCTCCACCCATGTGCTGCGGGACGTGCAATCCATCTGCGACCGCCTCGTGCTCCTGGTTCGCGGTCGTGTTCATCTGGCCGGTGACGTTGCCGAGCTCACCGGCAGCGGCACCACCGAGATGCGGCTACAGGGCACCGGGCCGCTCCACGAGCTGGTGGAGCGCCTCGGGAGCCGCGGTGTCGTCGCCCGATCGGCGGACGATGGGGATGGCGTGATCGTACGGGCGGATCATCCGGAGACCCTCCGCACCGTGTGGGAAGAGGCGATCGCCACCGGCGTGGATGTGCGGTCGCTTGCCCCCGAGCGGAAGCCACTCGAGCAGGTCTTCTTGGCGGCGCTTGCCGCAGCCGACGCCGGGGAGGCAACGTATGCCCCTGCATGATGTGGGCTATCGAGGCTGGCACGGAGAGCCACGGCACGGCCTGGCCGCGGGTGTGATCGCCTCAACCGGCATTCGCCTCGCGCTCAAGAGCGCGTGGCTGCGACGGGTGATGATCTTTGCCTGGAGCCCTGCGGTTGTCTTCGCGGGTGGCTTCTTTGCATTCGAGCAGGCGATCGACGACATGGCCCGCGGCGCGTGGCATTCCGACCCAAGCCGCCTCGACAACCTGGGCCTGCTTGGCAAGCTCGTGGCAGATTCGCTCGGTGGTCGGCTCGACGAGCCCGAAGTGGCGCGTCGCACGGTCTGGTCGCGGCTTCTGCTGGCATTCATGCGCGTGCCCCAGACCGTGCTCCTCGCGGTGATCGTCGGGCTCGTCGCGCCGAAGCTCATTGCGGGCGACCTCCGGGCCAAGGCGTGGCTTGTCTATTTCTCACGGCCTGTATCTCGCTTCTCGTACATCCTCGGCAAGGTCGGTGTGCTCGCGGCGATCGTATGCCTCGTGACGCTCCTTCCAGCGCTCGCCCTCTGGGTGCTGGGCGTGCTGGTGAGCCCGAGCGCATGGGTGGCGGTGGCCACCTGGGATCTTCCCATTCGGATTCTGGGTGCGTCCGCGGCGGTCACGATTCCGACGGTGCTCTTGGCGCTGGCCTTCTCGTCGCTCACAGCCGAGACCCGAATCGCCACGTTTGCGTGGTTTGCCACATGGGTGGCCTGCTGGATCACCCATGGCGCGCTCACGGGCGCCGACATGGCCGCGAGGGATCGTCCTGAGGCGAGAGCGGTTCAGTCGGTGTTCGCCGACAGCCCCTTTGACGACGGGCCGCCGGTCGTCCGCCCAAGCTCACAGTTGCGGCGACTCGGATGGCTCGCGCAGGCCGCCGGTATCGACCAGACCACCGATCGCTGGGCCTGGCTCTCGCTGTTCCATGCCCAGGGGGTCGTGCAATCATGGATCTTCGGGATCGAGAAACGGTTTGCTGTGGTGCTGCCGTCGCTCATCGCGCTCGTCACGGTGGCCGCGGGCTCGCTCGTCGTTCTGTTTCTACGGGTCGATGCCCCGACTCGGGCGTGAACCACTCATGATTGACCTCGAGCACGCCACAAAGCTTTATGGAACGGTGATCGGGGTCAATGACCTCACCGTCGTGCTGGGCGCAGGGGCTCACGGCCTTCTCGGCCCCAACGGCGCCGGCAAGACGACGCTTCTCGGCCTCGTCACTGGCCAGCTTCGGCCGACGATGGGC
>CAYZHH010000025.1:14033-20147 GCA_964478275.1 uncultured Candidatus Kuenenia sp. | reverse complement strand
GGTCAGAGCACCTCGCTTACACCGAGGGGGTTGGGGGTTCGAGTCCCTCGCCGCCCATAGTAATATACTTGTAAATCTCACTGGCATACGAGAGAATCGCATAATCGCCAAGGAATACCGCTGCTTCGCCCTCATCTTGCGAATCGTTGCGGGAATCGTCAGAGGGTTGCGGGGGCGTGTTGTGTGCCATGATGGTGCCGCGCTCTGACGCCCCTTCGATGGCATCCTGGAATGGCATCCTGGAAGTGGTGGCCACGGACCATCACGGAATGCTCTTGGGCGATGCGTGGCGAATGCTCGATCGGATACTCGCGATGGGCTATGGCCGCTCACGAGAAGGATCTGAGGACAACCGCGGATGCGTCGCGGAGCGCTGCATCCCGACGAGCGGCGATCGCGAGAAAGTCACCACGCACGAGTCGGGCGCCAGCCGCCTCCTCGCACAACACGCTCGAGCCCGATCGGCTACGCTCTGAAGCCGACCAGCTGCCATCACGACGTGGTGGAAATGCCGTTGACCGTCCTCTCCTTTTGCCCAGCGACGGCGCTTTTCAACTGGAGCCAATCCTTGCTCATCTGCGGACAATCGGTTATCAAGGCGCGACTTCAATTGAATTGATGAAGCCCCAGATCTGGCACATCCTGCCGCGTCACTTCGGCGCAATCGGCATGACGGCACTGCGAGAACTACTCGGCCAGGCGAGTGTGAAGTAGGCGGCACCAAGCATGAGCAGTATTGATTCATCGAAGAGATCGCTCACGGTTCTTGACTGGTGGCATCGCACGCCACTGTACCTGCGGATCGTCGGAGGCGTCGCGCTTGGCGTCCTTGTCGGAGTGCTGCTCGGCGAGCGGGCTGCCATATTTGAGCTGCCTTGCAAGCTCGTGCTGCGAATGCTCGGAGCGTTGGCTCCGCCGCTGATCTTGCTGGCGATCATGCATGCGCTGCTGCATGCGAATATTCCGGGCAGTGTGGCGTTTCGGTTGGTGCGATTGTTGCTGCTCAATACCCTTGTCGCGATCGGCATTGGGTTGGTGGTGGCGAACGTCGTGCAGCCGGGGCGATGGACCAAGCTGGAGCCAACGCCCAAGCCCGAGTCCCACGGTGCAGCGGTCGATCCGCTGTCACTGTTCTTCGAGAGCTTTCCCAAAAGCATTTTGGGACCGTTCGGCGACGGCGGCCAGGTGATCGGCGTGATCGTGGTGGCGGTAGCCTTTGGAATCGCCTTGCGCAAGGTCAAACACCAGCCGGTAAGGAACGTGGCGGATGTGGTGGAATTGGGCCTGAACACGTTCATCGTAGTATTGCACTGGATCATCGAGATCGTGCCGCTGGCAGTGTTTGGCGTGGTGGCCAGCATCATCGGCGTGAAAGGCTTTAGCGATTTCGTGGCGCTGGGCGCATTCGTAATCGCCGTGCTGATCGCGCTTGCGCTGCAGGCGTGTTACTACCTGGTGCGGATTCGGTTCAGCTCCTGGGTCCGACCTGGCTACTTGCTGAAAAACACACGCGATGCGCTGGTGATGGCCTTCTCCACCGGCAGCAGCACCGCTACGATGCCGGTCACGTACGCCTGCCTGAAAGACCGCGTCGGCCTGCGCGAGCAGTCGGCCAGCATGGGCGCGCTGGTGGGGGCAAATTTCAACAATGACGGCACGGCCCTGTACGAAGCGATGTCGGCCCTGTTCGTCGCTCAGATGCTCGGCATGGACCTGTCGCTGGCACAGCAGGCGATGGTGGTGCTGACCTCGGTCATCGCCAGCGTGGGAGCGGCCGGCATTCCGGAAGCGGGCCTCGTCACCATGACGCTCGTCTTCAAGGCGGTTCACCTGCCGACCGAATACATTTTGGTGCTGCTGACCGTCGATTGGTTCCTCGACCGCTGCCGGACGGCAATCAACGTGATGGGCGACATGAACGTGAGCTGCTTGCTGGACGGGAAGGTGCGGGAATCACGCGAGAGTGGGACGAACGATATGCTCGCAGCATCGACTCTGCCCTCCGACAATCCGGCGGATTCTCCGTCATGGGTTGAACCGGCTGAAACGTGATACCCCGGATGACGTGCGGCCCTAAAGTTCGTCGGAATCTCACTCGCACGCCATGCCTCATTCCCTTTCGAGGCCTAGGTTGACGAAAATCTTCTGACCGCCATCGACGAAAAAGGCGTTTCGGTAGTTGGGGTTCGCCAGAGACCGAAGCAAGTTGATGTGCTCTCCGAGGGTTCCCACGGCGCTGAGGTCGAGCTCACAGATCGCTTCAAAATCTTTCCTGGTATTGAGCTTGCCCGTGAACTCTGGGGCATAGGTCGAGAAGGTTCCCGCAAGGAGGCTCTCGATGTTTCGATCGAATACCACCTTCTCGAGCTCGTAGATTTTCTCGAGGACATCCCCGGACGTATCCGTGGCTTCGACTCGCACGGCCTCACGGTCAATGATGGCCCCGGTGTCTATCCGTTCGTCCATGACGTGCAGCGTCACACCGACCGGCGAGCCGTCGAGCATGCTGAAGACATGCGGGTGCCATCCTCTGTTGTACGGGTTGTAACCCGGGTGCACATTGACACACAAGCGACTCTGCACCACGCGCGGAGGCAAGATGTGATTCGAGTGGGCCGAGATGATCACGTCGTATTCCATCATGTCATCAGCCTCGATCGGCTCGAGGACATTCGCAAGCCTGCTCCCGGGCCGACACCTGGAGTCGAAGCGAGCCCCCGCGATGGAGTGTTTGGAGACCACCCCTTTCATGTTTCGGTACACCCTCTCGTTGTCGCTCAAGATCAAGACCTTCATTCGATTTCCTGATTCGGGGTGCCGTGGCGCTGGCCCATCTCTTCAAGTTGGCCGCCGGATTCTATCGCACGTCGCCCATGGGCATCCTCCCTCGCGGATGCTTCGTCGCCATCCGCGATGTGATCGGGGGTCGGCCGCCATGCGGCGACCGACCCCCGCCATGCCTTGTGCCGATCCCGACGATGGTGCCATTTCAGGCTCGGGATTTACCAGTGGATGATTTCGCCGTCGGTGTGACCGCTACCGATGGCTCGCTGAATACTCCCTGCCCTGCCTTGTTGACGGCGGCAACGCGGAAGACGTAAGCCTTGCCATTGGTGAGAAACGGAATCGCAGCCCGCGTCTCGTCACACCTTCGGGTGATTGTTCTCCACGTCACGCCACCATCGGTGCTCGCCTGGCACCACGGTGGCCGAAGGCTCACTGAACGCCCCTTGGCCAGCCCGATTGAAGGCCGCGACGCGGAACACGTATGGGCTGCCGTTTGTCAGTAGCGGTACCACCGCATGCGTTTCCGGGAATCGCGGCGCGACCGTGGTCCATGTCTTGCCCCCGTCGCTACTGAACTGGACCATGTAGCCAAGGTGCTCTGCACCACCGGTAGCGGTTGGTGCTTTCCATGTGACGAACGCCTTGCCGTCGCCTGCCGTCGCCACAACGCCGGTCGGCACTCCCGGGAGGGTGATCGGCGACGACGGTCCAGTGTCACCTCCCGTCCCAGATTCCTTAGAAACAATTCCTTGCCCCTGTACGGTTTCAACGGGTCGGCAAACCACTCGTTGCGACCCGGCGAATGGACGGAACGGCGATTGGTGACGAGTGAAGCCATGCGGGATGGAGCATGCGCATAGCGTGCCGGTTCGCGTGGCTCCATAATCCGTGGAGTGGAATTGATCGTCGGGCCAGGCTCGCGGGGTGGGTGGCCTCCTGCTGATCGTCGCACCGAATGGCGCATGCTCATCGGTACGATGTCGGATCGCGGCTTGGCCGAAGTATCACGCACCAGGAGAACCTGCGATGGATCCATTCATGATGGCGGCGATCGAGGAGGCGGAGGCGGGGCTTGCCGAAGGAGGCATTCCGATCGGGTCTGTGATCGTCCACGAAGGAACAATCGTGGGCCGCGGTCACAACCGTCGGGTTCAACAGGGCAGCGCCATCCTTCACGGCGAAATGGATGCCCTCGAGCGGACGGGCAGGCGGCCAGCTTCCTTCTATCGCGAATGCACGATCTATACGACGCTCTCGCCCTGTCCGATGTGCAGCGGGGCGATCGCGCTCTACCGCATTCCGCGGGTCATCATCGGTGAAAATCGATCGTTCACGGGGGAAGAGGCATGGCTTGCGTCGAGGGGCGTGTCGCTCGAGGTGCGCGACGACCCTCGCTGTGTGACACTCATGCAGGAATTCATGACACGCCACCCCGATCTGTGGAATGAGGACATCGGCGAATGACTCGGGGAATCGTCACCCTGTGATCCATTCGGGGAGCCGCCGAACCCTCCCCTCGGGATCGACACACACGACCGTCGTTGAACCGGTGACGATGATGCGGGTGCCACGGATCACCTCGTAGGCGTGCTTGATGTGCGCCGCTCCGACCTTCTCGACGCGGGTTCGTAGGAGCAGAAGGTCGTCGTACTCGCCCGGGGCGTGGTAGTGGCAGTGCGACTCGCTGACCACCATAAAGAGGCCCGCGTCCTCGAAATCCTTGTAGGATTGGCCGTAGGACCGGAGCATCTCCGTGCGACCCATCTCGAAATAGGTCAGGAAGTTGGCATGGTGAACCCGCCGCTGCCCGTCGGTTTCCTGGTAGCGGACGCGAATTTCCATCTCGTGAACGTCGGGCATGGCAACCTCCAGGAACCTCCCATGTTTGACCGGGTGGCGGACGAGACTTTATCCTGCCAGGCATCGGGCCGGGAACGGCATGTCTCGAACGGCTCAGGCCGAACCCTTGTGGAGGAGCGGACGTGAGCCTGGATGACGCAGGTGAAGGAAGCGGCATCGGCTTTGCGACAGCCCGCGGACGGAACTGGCCAACCCTTCGGCAGTTCACTGTCTTTCTCGAGAACCGCGTTGGGCAGCTCCTCGAGGTCGTACGGCGATTCGAGGGTTCCAGGGTGCGGATCGTCGCCCTGTCGATCAGCGATGCTGGCGAGTGTGCCTTTGTTCGCTTCCTGCTGAGCCATCCAGAACAGGGCCGGGAGATCCTCGAGCGAGCAGGCCTCGCCCTCATCGAGAGCGACCTCCTGGGCGTGGAGCTCCAGGACGACGCTCAGCCACTGCTTCGGATTTGCACCGCCCTGCTGCAAGCCGAGGTCAACATCATCCAGGCCTATCCGATCCTGGTCCGCCCGCATGGCCGGCCGGCAGTCGCCCTCATGGTGGACAACACCGAGATGGGGATGGAGACCCTCGCCTCGAAAGGGTTTTCCATGATCACGGAGGCGGATCTCGACGAGGAGGAGTGATCCGCCGGCGCAAGGCCCGTCTCAGGCGAACATATCGTCTGGGACCGCGGCGAGCTGACGGACGATCACCTTCTCTACATTCTCCCACGCCACGGCTGTGATCGTCACCGATCCGTCCGGCGATGGGTTCGCGAACAGGCCGTGCGTGCCGCGCGACCAGTTCGAGTCGTACCACTCGGGCAGGAGCACGCCACCCCCGGTGAGGTGGAGCTCGATGATGCCACCGTGTTCCCGTTCCATCCAGAGCTTGGCCACGAGCCGCGCCGTCGGGTTGCCGGTGCCTGTGTCGAACGAGGGCCGAGCTTCGGTCTCGCCCCACGGAGAATCGCCTTCGTCCGCGTCGCCTTGCTTGCCACCGCCCGCGTCGAAGTTCCAGTCGACCTCCCCGCCCTCGTTCTCCGATTCGGGCGGCGCAACCGCGCCGTCATCCCCGGATCCCGAATCAGCCGCCCCAGGGTTGCCAAACGGCAGTCCTTCAAGCGACGGCGGCTCATCCCCTTCCGACGTGGGTGCCTCGCCGGGCAATGCGAACTCCG
This sequence comes from uncultured Candidatus Kuenenia sp., assembly GCA_964478275.1. Taxonomy (GTDB): domain Bacteria; phylum Planctomycetota; class Planctomycetia; order Pirellulales; family UBA1268; genus QWPN01. The sequence continues at coordinate 14,341 of CAYZHH010000025.1, read as the reverse complement.
CCGGGAACTCCGGCGGCGCTTCCACGATCGCGGCAAACGGGTCAGCCGACCGACCGTCGGTCAGCCTCGGGATTTGGACATTCACGCCACACTTGTTGCACTTGCCTCGCTTGCCGGCAAACTGCTTCCCCACCACGATTCGATGCCCGTTCGGGCACTGAAAGACGATCCGGTCGCCAGGGATGCCCCGAGCCGCGACCACCAGGCCCGCTGGCTGGCTGATCGCCGCGTCTGCGGCCTCTCGGCCGAGCACCCGTGTCTCAATGTCGTCTTCGCTTTGGGCTACGGCCCGCGCGAGGTCAGCCCCC
>CAYZHH010000025.1:0-14023 GCA_964478275.1 uncultured Candidatus Kuenenia sp. | reverse complement strand
ATCAGCAGCCTTGAGCACACGCGTCCGGGCGTCGTCGAGGTCACCGCTGCTGAGAATGCGGGTCTTGTCGTCGTCCGCCCGCCCGCCGAGTATTCGAGTCTTGTCGTCTTCACTCATCAATCCGGCTCCCGCAGTGGCCTCTCCGGGACGCCCACGGCTTACCCAGCACAGACTCTAGTGTACTGTAGACCGTCTCACTTGACGGCGGTCGCTGCGGTTCTGACACTGCCGTACACATCTCCCCTCCCCGGGGGCCTCTTGGGGTTCCGAGCCGCGCCATGCCGATCTCCGTCATCTGCCCCGAGTGTAAGGCGCGATTCAGCGTCAGCGACCACTTCGCCGGCCGCACAGGGCCATGCCCCAAGTGCAAGGCCCCGATTACGATTCAAAAGCCGGCCGCCCAAACGGTAACCATCCACGAGCCCGATGCCCCGACGGCGCCCTCTGCCACCGGCCGGGCCCCAACGGCGCCCTTCAAGCGACGAGACAAGGCTGTCCAGGTCTCCTCCCTGGCCGTCGCGGCAGGAGGAGCCTTGGCGTGCATGGTGGCGGCAGCGATCCTCCCACGGCTGTTTCCGCCGACCGCGACCGGAGAGATCACGATCCCATCCTGGCTGCTGCTTGGCGGTGCCTTTGCAGTGGCCATCCCGAGCGTCACGCTCGGCTACGCTGCGGTACGAAACCGCGAGCTCGAACCGTGGCAGGGGATGGACTTTGCGAGACGTGCCGTGGCATGCGCTGTGGTGTACGCACTCCTCTGGGGTCTCCGCGGCCTGCTCCCTCCCGAGCAGACTGCGGAGATGTGGCAGTGGTTTTATCTCGGACCCATGTTTGTTGCGGCCGGCGCACTTGCGGCCCACGTCTCGCTCGAGATCGACTTGAGCAACGCGGCCGTCCATTACTCGTTCTATGTACTCCTCTGCTCGCTCATGCGCTGGGTGGCTGGCCTTCTACCGCTGTGATCCGGCCCACTCTCGCCCATGACCATCGACCGCTTGCCGGAGCTCGTCGCGATGGATGTCGGTGGCGACGGCGTGCGCATTCCACCGGGTGAGACGGTGCCGCTCACCCCTCGGGTCCGCGCCCTTCTCGACACGCAATCCGTTCGACGCCTCGCGAGGATCTCCCAGCTCGGGCTCGTATCGCTCGTGTATCCCGGGGCGGTCCATACGCGCCTCGAGCATTCCTTGGGCGTCTACCGCCTGGCGCTCGAGTTTCTCCGGAGACTCCGGAGTGATCCGCGGTTCGTGGCCCTCATCAGCGAAGACGATGCAGCCGCATTCATCGTCGCTGCCCTCCTCCACGATGTTGGCCACTGGGCCTATTGCCACCCGCTCGAGGACATGGGACTCCCGGAAATCCCCACGCACGAATCGCTGCTTCCAGGCATCCTCGCGCGTGACGATATCGCAAGCGTTCTCACCATGCAGTGGCAGCTCGATCCGGCCCGTGTGGCCGGGCTCGTGACCGGAGCCGCGCGAGACCCTGCTGGCCGCCTCCTGCGGTCACTTCTTTCAGGGCCCGTAGATGTCGACAAGATGGACTATCTCTCCCGCGATAGCCTCCATGCCGGCGTCCCTTACGGCAGCCACTTCGACCGCGAACGTCTTCTGGCAAGCCTCTGCCTCGATGAGGAAGGAGCGTCGCTCGCGATCCGATCAAAGGGGCGAACTGCGGCAGAGCTCATGGTCTTTGCCCGGTACGTCATGTTCAGCGAGGTCTACTGGCACCACGCGGTTCGTGCGGCAACCGCGATGCTTCAGCGAGCCGTCTGGATCGTGCGACCTTCCATCGATCCTGAAGCCCTCATCCGTACCGACGACCAAAGTTTTGCTGCATGGCTCCTGAAATCATCGATCGGCACACCAGCCGAGCCCCTGGCGGCTGGTCTCTTTGGCCCGACCCGGCGACTCTTCAAGCGAGCCGGCAGCTTCGACGCTCGCCACAGCCCATCGGTCCACAGAGCGCTTGCGGGCCGGAGCTATCCGGCGATGGCAAAGGTCTCGGCGAGACTGGCCGAGATGCTGAGCCCCAGGCTCGGAAGGACAGTCGCCGCAGAGACCCTCATCGTTGACGCGCCACCAGTCGAGCGGGAGGTGGAGTTTCGCTTGCAGGTCCGCGAGGAGCATCCGTCCATGAGCGGGCCCCGATGTACGTGGCGGCCCCTTGAGGATCTTTCTCCCGTCGTGCGGAGCTTGGCTCACGAGCAATTTGACGACCTCGTCAAACGCGTCCGCGTGTTCGCGGCACCGGACGATGCTCTGGCCATCGCGAACCTCAGCGACCTCGACGAGCTTCTTCTTTCAGCGGCGGCTGAATGAATCGGCTCATTCCACGGGGCCACCTGGCAGTTTGCCGTCCTCGATAAGGGCGCCGAAGGTCGGGGCGTCGGGCTTGGCAGGGTCGCTCGACTCCTTGGCTACGGTCGCGAGGGCCTCACGGATCTTCTCGACGTTTGCTTTGTCTTCTTTCTTGTCGAGGAGCTTGGCGAGGGCTTCGCCGTAGACGTTGCGATCTTTCTTGTTCTTGCCCTTGTGGCAGACGTTGCACTTGGCCGTCTCTACCTCGGTCGCCAGAGGTGTCCCGTCCTTGACGTAGACCTCCTTAAACTGATCGGCGAACTGCTTGATGGCGTGGGCTTCGCGTCCCTGGGTGGCAACGGCAAGGGCGACACCGAAGAGAGCGATCCGAAAGGGCGTGCTGCTGCGGAACATCGATTTTCTCCACCGTGGGCGGCAGGGGCGGGCGTGGCTTCGCCCATCGTATCCCAGCCGAAACGCCTTGTATGAAACCGCCGCCGCGACGCCGCGTCAAGGAAGGGGCGAAAATTCGTCGCCACGGGAAAGAGAACACAGCCGCTCAGTCGCCCCAGCCAGCCCAGGCGGTGGGATCGGGCGGCACGCCTGGCCGGTCATCGTGAATAAACGGCGCGGCAGGGGGCCCGAAGGGCGTATCGATCCGTTCTGCCGCCCCGTCGATCCGCTGAAAGGTCCGCGTTCCTTCATAGCGTCCGTGACGATCCTGCCAGGAGGTGGCCGCCACATACACCTGGGGATCAGCGATCCCTCCCTGTTCGATGAACGACCGAGCGGGATCAGCCACGATGAACCGGCACCCGGTCGCCTGCATCGCCAGTCGCGGCACATGGGGAAGGGCTGGCGAGTCCCGCAGGCTCACGAGTCCGTCGCCGCACGACGCCACCACGTCTGAAAACGTTGACGTGATGACGAGCTCACCGCTTCGTGTCCCCTCGGCAGATATCAGTCGCCTCGTCAACGCGGCCCCGGTGTCCCACTGGAAATTGATCTGCCCGCCACGTGGCATCTCGGCAGACACGAGCGTGGCATCTCCGCCAGCCCTCACACCACGAAACACGATCGTCGTATTCACTGGTGTATCCGTGCCGAGCGTGTCACCAACGTGAATGAATGACGCTGGCTCGGCGGCGTAGTTCGCAGACCGACGCACCGTCGGCATCCGGAGAACAACCGCTTCGCATGACAGGCGCCCTCCGGCGATGGAGCAAAGGGTTGTGCGCGCGGCCACGGGTCGCGGTCCATCCATCACGTGCACGGCTATCCCGGAGAGTGCGAGACTGCCGTTGCCGATGCGGATCGAAGCACCATCGGCCGCTGGTGGAATCCGTATCACCGGCTCCCGTCCAGCACCCGCCCGAAGAGCCAGCCTCCTGCCAGCCACCGAGAAGGGCGCGATGTCGAAGGGCCCGTCGCCATCGATCTCGATGACACTGTCGGCCTCGTTCGCCTGAATCGCACGATCGAGCGATTCAGCATCCGCAACAACCTTGGGGAGTGCCGCAGGGGTGGGCGTCGCCTCGTGGGCGACCGCTCCAGGTGCGGCTCCGCTTTCAACGGCCGTCGCGGACAGGGGCCTTTGACGCGCGGTCGCGGAGAGGAACCACATCATGCCCACCAGGCAGGCCAGCAGGACAAGCGGCACCAGCCAAGGAAGCCGCGATACCTGCGGCCGTTGCGGCACGACCGCCGCTACGGGCATGCGCGGCGCAGACAGCGAATAGCCTTCTTCATCGGCACATTCGACGAGGTCGGCCACGAGCTCGACCGGGCGCTGATAGCGGTCTGCGGGATCCTTTGCCATGAGGCGGGCGACAATCGCGGCGAGGCGGCGCGGAACATCGGGCCGAAGGTCGTTGATTGACGGCGGCTCGGCTTGCTGGTGCTGGAGGAGCTTTTGCACCATCGTGCCATCTGCGAAAGGCGGACGACCCACAAGCATGAAGAACATCGTGCAGCCGAGCGAATAGAGATCGCTTCGGACGTCGGCATCCCGTGGGTCGCGGGCCTGCTCCGGTGAGATGTAGTCAAACGTGCCGAGCGTCATCCCGCTGACCGTCAGCTCAGCGTCGCCGGCCACCTGGTGAAGCCGCGCGAGCCCCATGTCCACGATTCGGGCCCGGCCCGCCGGCGTCATCACGATATTGGAGGGCTTGATGTCGCGGTGGACCACATTCCGGTCCGAGGCGTGCTCGAGCGCCTCCGCTATTTGAATCGTGACGTCAACCGTCCGGGCAGCATCGAAGGCTCCCTCTTCCCGCACGAGGTCACGAAGATTGATGCCTTCGATGTACTCGAGCACGATGTAGTGCCAGCCCTGGTCACCACCGACCGCATACACCCGGCCGATGTTCTCGTGATCGAGCCGAGCGGCCGACTGGGCCTCGTTGCGAAATCGCCTGAGGTTCTCCTCGTTGTCGGAATGATGGTGGGCAAGCACCTTGATCGCGACGGTGCGATGGAGGGTGGTGTCGAGGGCTTGAAAGACCGCCCCCATGCCACCGCCGCCGATGAACCGATCGAGTCGGTAGGGCCCGAGCATCGTGCCCTCGAGCACCCGGCCAATATCGGCCGTTGAGCCTCGGCCGTCCGCAATCCGAGGGGCCGTCGAGCCTCCGGTGCCGACGGCAGCAGCGTCGGGGACCGAGATGACGGTCGCGTCGTCTCCTCCTGCACCTCCGACGCCGCCAGCCCGTGAGGAACCTGCGTCACGCGAATCGTCTCGATCACTCATGGGTTCGACACTACCACCACATTCGGGGTCGGTTCAACGTGGCTGAGGGCGCCGCAGCCGCAGGACGCGCAAAACCCCGCCCCTTGCAGGTGCAAGGGGCGGGGCAAGTGCGTTGGCTCTGAAGGAGCACAGGCCACCCGGTCATACGGCCATCAGGCCAGACCTGACCTTGCGACGCCGCTTCCACTCGAGACCCCCGAGGCCGGCGAGGCCGGCTCCAGCCAGGGCGATCGTGCCCGGCTCCGGCACCGCAGCGACGCGGAAGCCGTAGTTGATATTCGTGAAGTTTCCATTCTTGAAGATGCCGGCTGCGTTGGCGTCCCACGAGGCAAGGATGCCCGCGTAGCCGCCGCCTACCGCACGGTACTGGCCGGCGGTGCTCGAGTCGGTGAGCTCCGTCACGTTCCCGAGCATGTCGAAGAGCCCGTACGACGAGGTCGAGCTGTTCACGTACGACCCCACAGCGAGCGGTCCGCCACCGACACCGCCAAAGTTGGCGGCATTGGCAGTCGCCGTCACCACGGTGGCGGTCGGCACGACGTTGCTGTTGGTCTGGTAGGTGGTATACGTCGACCCGTTGAAGAAGGCGGCCTTGTACCACTCGTCGATGCTCGGCAGGACGTAGGTGGTACCGGAATTGCGTGCCACGATCGGCCCGTTCTGCACACCAGCGAGCGTGTACGTTCCAATCTCCAAATCGGCCGGATTCGACGTTTGCCCGTTCTCGAGCCAGTTGACAAACCTCGCAGCGGAGAACCAGCTGACGAAGTTCACAGGCATGTTGGCATACGTTGCACCGTTCGGCGCCGCACCGGCCTTGACCGAGTACTTCGAACCGTTCGGATTGGCCATGTTGTAGTCGATGCCGCCGAGGGTGTTCAGCGTCATGTTCGTGTTGTAGATCCCGCCCGGAGATATGCCGGTCGGGTCTGCGATGTTCAGAAACGACACGTAGTCGGTGTTGGACGTCTCGGTGGTCGCCATCTGGAACGAGCTGGAAACCGCTCCCAAGCCCGCCGGATTCGACCCCGCATTGCCAAGGTTGCCTGGGTTACCGATCACGTTCATGTTGATCGTGACGGCAGACGCGCTCGAGACCACGCTGGCCAACGCCAAGGCCAAGGCTCCGGCAAACGCCCGGAGATTCGTCATCCTGGCACCGCGGCCGCTGCCCCATGTCCATTTCTTGTTGCGGCGGGTGTGCATGCCGCTGACCCGAGTCGGAGCGGCGCCCGTGCGGCGATACTCGGGGAACCGCTTCCGCGCCTGGATCGGCTCGCGGTCACGCTGGAAGTCGACCGCATAGGTCGCCTCCATCTCATCACGATAGGTTTCCACGGCTGCGCTCATGACACTGCTCCTTTGCAATTGAGCCCACGTTGGGGCGGAAGAATCGAACTCATCTCACTGACGTGCTTCTGGCCAACGCGACCAAAAGCTGATTCATCAATCGACCTACACCAACTGAAAGGCTCCCCGGCGATCGAAGATCCGACGCGCCTCGCCGAACAGGGACATGAAGGCGTCGCTGCCGGACACGCCGGGCAGATACACCCAGGCTCCGAGCTGCCTCGCCCACAACTCCTCATCCACGCTCTCACCCGAGCCGCACACCACGACGACCGTGCCGTTGCGGCTCGCAAACTCTTCGGTGATCTCCACCGTGTCGTTGACCCGCTCGCCCAGCGGACAGGCGATGTCGGTGATCACTAAGTGAAAGTCGTTGTCGACGAGCGACCGGAGCTCCGCGGCATCCACCGGCGTCTCACACGTCGACCAGTCGGCCAGATCGGCCATCATGCCGAGACGGTGACGAAGCTTCTCGTCTCCCGACACGACCAGACACTTCAAGACGCCAGGAGCACGTGCCGTCCGAGCCGCCGGAACCTGCCCGGCAAGCGATCGCACCTCCTCAGACGTGATTCCCACTGCGACGACCATCATTTCGCCACCTCTTTTTTTTCCGGCGGGCACCCCGCCGACTTTCGAACTTCAATCCGCCGCGATCGTTCGCGACGCAAAGAGGAAATGCATGCGGCGTGCCAAACGCTGAGCACGGCATGAAACGAGGGCGAGAACCGCAGAAAAGCAGCAGTGCGGCTACGAAAACTTCTTCGCTCGGCCGGCGCGCGAGACGGCGCCAGGCCTCACCAAAACGGGGAGCCACAAACGCGGGGCAGCCCGGCATGCGGCCCGGAAACAGCCCGCTTTCACGCGGAAATGCAGGTTCTCACCAGCGCGGTGAGCCCCTCACTCCCTTGGTGAGCGGCCGAAGAACTTCCGAATCGATCCGATGACGGTCGTGACCTCAGCGTCGGTCAGCCGCGGATGGAGCGGGATGGAGATCGCCTCTTCATTGAGCCGCTCGGAGTTCGGGAGGCGTCGATCAGTCTGCCCGTAGAGGCGATTGAGATGGAGCGGGTGATAGCGAAGCGTCGTGTAAATCCCCTCCGCGAGCATGGCCCGGGCGAGTTCGTCACGGCGTGGCACGCGGATGCAGTAGGTGAAATAGCCGTGCTGGTCGCCTGGCTCTGCCTCCTGGGGGCGGATCACCTCAGGGATATCAGCCAGCTCATGCTGGTAGGTCTGCCAGATCTCCCGCCGGCGGGATTGCAACGCTTCCAACCGCTCGAGCTGCACAAGACCGATTGCCGCAGCGATATTCGTGGGCAGCATCTTGATGAAGGGCTCGCGAATCTCGTACTCCCACCATCGCTGGGGCTGCCCCTGCCGGGACGTGGCGGCATCGAAGCCAGACTTGCCGATCCCGCAGTACCGCAACTGCTTCGCCCGAGCGATGCGTCCTGGGTCGCGAGCCGTGACGCCGCCCCCTTCGCCGGCCGTGAGGTTCTTGACGGCGTCGAAACTGTAGATCCCGACGTCGCCGATTCCCCCACAGGCCCGCCCGCGCGACTTTGCATTCACTGCATGCGCGGCGTCTTCGATCACCGGGAGGCCGAGGTCGACGATTGGGTCGAGATCAACCGGAAGGCCGCTGTAGTGAACGACCATGACCGCCGCCGTCCTTGGCGACAGGCAGGCCTCGACATGCTCACGCCGGACGTTCATGGTGTCGAGATCGACGTCGCAGAACACCGGCTGCAGGTTCGCCATCAGCACCGCCTGGGCACACGACACCCACGTGAACGAGGGAACAATCACCTCCGAGCCAGGCGGCAGGTCAAGGAGCCGAGCAGCCAGAAAAAGTGCGTTTGAGCCGCTGTCGACCATCGCGAAGGCCGGCAATCCCAGACGGGCCGCAAAGGCCTGTTCGAACTGCTCGACCAACTTCCCGAATCCCGGCCACTGCGACCGCATGCACGTGGCCACGGCTTCGATTTCACGCTCGCCGAGGTCCGAACCGAATACCGAAATCATGCGGGTTCCCCACTCTCTGGGTTATTCTGAAGCCGATTCATCACAGCCTGTCGGGATACGCGACTCACGTTGTACAGAGCCCAGGTGCCCTCACGAAACCGAATGCGAAGGCAGCCGACGAGCCTGGTTCATCGCCGCCACGACGACCGCCATGAAGCCGTCAGGCCGGCGGCCGGGGAGCAAAAAACTGGTCCCGCCCCCGCTGATCGTAGTCGAGATAATCGAACACATTCAGCAGACTTAGGTGGCGATGACGCACGCGGGGAGTCACGGCAGGCTCGAGCCCCAGGTTACGGATCATGCCAGCGAGCTGCCCGTCGACATGGAAGCCCAGCCGCCGCATGACGTCGGTTCGCAGCATCATCAAGCGACCTGGAGGATTGGTGATCGGGCACGGCGGTGCGGTCACCACGTAGTCGTCTCGCATGGCAGCCCATGTGGAATCGTCGAGGAACGCCCGCTCTGGGCTGTGCAATTTCGCTAGAAACTCCGCTCGGGTCTCATCTCCGCCCGTGATCTGCACCGCCGCCTCACGGGAAACGAAATCGGTCGGATTGATCAGGCTGCCCAAGATCCCGATCGTGGGATTCGCCTCCATGATGCGCCTCATTTCGGCGAGCCAGCAGGGTGCCCCGGTCTGGATAACGCAGTCGCTCTCCATGTAGACGTGCAACGGCCCCACGTCGGCAAGCCGCTCGGCATAGGCTTCGGTGATGTTGGCAAACGAGTTCGTCTCGAACCGCACCACCTCGGCGAAAAGGCCGCGACGCTCGAAGCCGGCGATCACCTCCCCGACCATGGGGTCGGGATGCGCATTGTCGAGGAGCACGAATCGCACCGGAGAGCGAGTGAGCCTGTAAAGTGCATCAAGGCATGACCACAGGTAGAGCGGGCGGCCCCATGACACGATGAACACGGTGAGTGGTTCGGTCGCCGCGGCGCGGAAGCCTCGTTCGTTGAACGCTTTGCTCGTCATCGTGCCCTCTTTTCCAAATACGCCTCGAGGGCGTGCCGCATGGCATCCGTACTGGCATTCGATCGCGGCACCGGAACTTGAGCATTATGCTCAATGCCGACGAACCCACACATCCTCTGAAACACGTCGGGGGCGTCGAGACGACCGACAAACAGGCGATCAGGCTGATCTCGGAAGTACGACCGAACGGTCTCTCCATGCCGCTGATATACCGCTTGGTAGTGTTCGCGGTGCTCGACGATGGAGAGCATGCTCCACCCGTCCGACGGGATGCCTGGATTCTTTCGGATGACCTCCTCCAGATCAGCCTCGCGCCCGTAGATGCGGGCGTGGATGTCCGTCCATCCTGGATTTCGACCACCGCTGTGGTGACACATCGAGTCGAACCACGCATCAGCATCCCGCTCGAGCAGAATGAATTTCGCGTCGGGATACCGCTCCGCCACGACCCGAAAAAAGTCCGGACACCACCAGGGGTCGTCCTCGAAGACGTCGGCTCGCTTGAACTCGCTGCTCGAAAAGATCGCGTCGTAATTCCCTTGCATCCAAAGCCGGGTCCATCCCATCCGTACTGATGTCGGAGATCCGGCCCGCGTGAGGCCGTTCGCCTCCAGCCAGTCGCCCACCGAGGTCGTCCCGCTGCGCTGCATGGAAACACAGAAGATCTTCGTGCGACCGGCGCGTCGCCGAGCAGCCTGTTCGGCACGGTGTGCCAGGGCATCGACATGGGCTCCGGACAAGCGGACAACCGGCGGCGGTGATTCACCGGATCGCTTGTCATCCAGCCAACCCGCCGCGTAGCCGCCAAATACGCCCGCCATCGCCTCGATTTCCGTGCGATACGCAGCGTCGAGCCGAGCCCTCAGCCCAGCGGGCATCGGCTCGCGGCTGGCCGACTGGTTTCGCGGTTCCTGGAGATCGGCAATGTTGAGCGGCGCCTCGGGAAGCCCCAGGAACTCGTGGATGGCCTCCATGACGGCGGCCGGTTGGTGGATGATGCCCTCTTGGAAAATAAGCAGCATTTGCTCCGGGGCGAACGCCTGACAGAACCGCAGAATGGCCTTGGAATATTCCCCGCGTGGTCGGCCGTTTGGGGTGTCAAACAGCCGCATCTCCTCCGCTTCGCCGCGAGGCAGGCGGCCGCCCGCGTGCTTCATTTTGCACTGCGACCAGAACCGCTCCACGGGATGCCGGAGCATGAAGAGGAGCTTGGCGTGCGGAGCGACCTTATGCATGTGGGCAATCTCTTCCGCCCCGCACAGCATGTACCGCGGGGTGATCTCGCCGGCGACACTTTCGGGAGGGGCGAACGCAAACAGCGACCGGTACCACTGGTCGTCGCGATCAAGAAAGGCGTACGTCGCCCACCACGCCGCGGCCGCCACGTTGCCCCCCATCGCCAGCCGCTGAAGCTCCGCGAGTGCAGCGGCTCGCCACGTCTCGTCGGCTGCCCGCTCACTGGCGAGGCGAGGGGGAAAGATCGCCCCCTCGAGCGCCTCGTCGAAATAGTGCAGCTCCGGCACCATCGGCATCCAGATTCCAGGATGGCTGCGGAGATTGTCCCGCAACCACCAGGTACCGGCTTTCTGGGCACCGATGCAGATGAAATCGGGACTGCGTGGCGTCATGTCGCGGGAGCCGGGGCGTGAACAGGGCGTATGGTAGAACCGTGCCAGGAAAGTTGGCAAGGTGACATCGAGCTTTGCCAGAAGCCGTGGACCGGCAGCACGAGGGGCAGGCGATGGATGAATTTGTCGAGCCGTTGGGAACCCGGGTGCTCATCCGCAAGGACGAGAACCGTCAGACCACACGGGGGGGCATTGTCCTCCCCGACAAGGCGGAAATCCCCACGATCAGTGGGAGGGTCGTGGAGGTGAGCCTCCAGGTGGAGCGGGATGCCGACGTGCCCATTGCGAAGTACGACAAGGTGCTCTTCCACCCGAAAAACGCCATCCCGGTCGACCTCGAGGGCAACAACCTCTTGTTCGTCGTCCCGGTCGAGGACGTCGTGGCCGTCTTCCGACGGACCGATCGACGGCAACGTCACGATGACACCGCCGGTGACGGCGACCAGCCGGCCGAAACCGACGACGCGTGATCGGTGATGGCTTCCCGGCGTAGGGAGAAGCATCGCTTGGACTCGTCCCGTCACTCTGCAGCAGCCAGCGCTTCGGCGAGCGCGTGATACGCCGGCTTGGGCTTGCCGTCCCGATCGAAGAGGAGTCCGTGGTTCACCCGTTCCCACGGCCAGTGGTTGAGCCAACTGTCGGCGTCCGTGACACCCCAGAACGTGACCCGATCCACGTGCTTACGGTTCGTGAGCACGGCATCGAAAACCTGACGGTAGACATCGGCCTGCAACTCGAGCACGTCGTCGGGAGCGCCGTTCACATACGGGTTCTGTGCAACAGCCTGTGGGCGGGTCTCAGGGTTCCAGTAGAGCTTTCTTGAAATCACGTCGACATCGAGCTCCGTGAGCGCCACGCGGACGCCCAGGCCGGCGAAGTCCTTGATCATCGCGTCGATCTGTTCGCCGACATCGTCGTCGCTTTCAAGGTGGCTCTGGCTGCCCACCACGTCGATACGGCACCCGCGGTCTAGGAGGGAGCGGACGAATTCCTGCACTGCCTTGCGGCGATTCGGTTGCTCGACAGCGAAATCGTTGTAGATGAGTTTCGCCCTCGGGTCGATCGAGGCCGCGAGCTTGAAGAGGCGTTCCGGAAACGTCTGGCCGAGGACGCGCGTAAGCGCGGTCACGCGGTAACCGGGCTCGTGGGGCTCGACGAACTCGTTGAGCACATCCCAGGAATCGATCCTGCCTTCGTAACGGCCCATCAGCGTCTCGACATGGGACTCGACGCGGCGCCAGACGACGCGGGCATCGGCTTCTGTCTCGCGATCGCGGAAAATCCAGTCGGGATAATTGCCGTCACGGTTGAACAGGAGCGTGTGGCCGATGACGCGCTGGCCGTTGTCGCGCGCGAGCGTCACGAGGTTGTCCACCGGCTGGAACCGGTACACGCCCTCTTCCGGACACAGGCTCTGCCACTTCATGGCGTTTGCGGGAGTGACGGTATCGAACTGTTCGGCCAGGATCTGGACCGCTTCGTGGCTGAGCTGTTTGGAGAAGTTCGTCGGAACGGCCGCGCCGATGAGCGGTCGGCCTCCGGCCAGGCTTCGGAGTGAGGCGGGTGGCGTCGCTCGAGCCGCCGCCCGCGCGGCCACGGCCCCGACGGTTCCGGTTGCAACGGCCTGAAGGGAGCGGCGGCGGGGCAGACGGGCGACTCCCTGCCCAGGAGCGGCCATGCTGTCGATCGACCTCATCCGTTTCGTCGCTGTACCGGAGAAAGAACGCGTGCATCCATGCTCCGTATCGTAGCACCCGCGGAGGCCCACCAGACGCTCCCAAGGGCAACCTCAGAATCGTCGCACCATGCCGTGGTCGCGACGCCGACAACGCCTGCATGGTAGAAAAGAGGGGCACTGGCCCACGGAACGCACGCTGCAAGACAGGAGCCCCGTGGTGCAAACGCGCACCCCCTTCACGCCCGTAGCTCAGCTGGATAGAGCATGGGATTTCTAATCCCAAGGTCGTGGGTTCGACCCCCACCGGGCGTAGTGACCACCTTCGCGACTGCGAAACAGAGGGGAGCTGGAAAGCGGGGAAGTCCTGATGAGGGTTGCCGGTTCTTCCGGAAAACCGGTCTGCGATTGCCTCCAGTGGACGAAGTATCTGCCGGGATGATGTCCTTCGAGGGGATCGCCGTGCGCCCGCTCCGTATTGCGTACCGTGCCGCGGCTATTTTGCTCATGGCCTCTCTTGGCGTGCTTGTTTCGCAGTCCGCCGTGAGGGCGGAGCGGGCCGATCTGGGCACCGACCGCGATGCCTTCACCCCCTGCACCCATGTGGTGGACAAAGGGGAAATCCTCCACGAAGCGTCGTATGTCTATATTGACAACCTCGAAGGCCTCCCGACCAACAACTATCCCGAATGGCTGGTGCGGTATGGAGTCACGGAAGTGCTCGAAGTACGGTTCGGCGTGAACTACGGCGTCGGCTCACAAGGCAACGTCGTCACGAGCGTTGAGGTGGGCGAGGGCACGCTCGACGGCTCATCGCTGTACGAGACGAGCGTTCTCTACGGCCTCAAGGTGAACACCTCGGCCCAGGAGGGGTGGCAACCGGAGAGTGCCTTCATCATCGAGGCCACGACACCCGTCTACGGCGACATCTTTGGCACCTCCCCGGTGGCCACGTTCGTCGCGGGCTGGGAACTACCCGGCGAGTGTCGGATCGACGGCGCGATGCGCTATGCCTATGCCGAGGGTCTCGACGAATGGTTCAGCCGCTGGACGCCGTCGGTGGTGCTCCGCATTCCTCTGACTGAACGCTGGGAAGTGCATGCGGAGTGGTTCGGCAATTACACGGCCGGGCTGCCCGTGCCCACCAGCCAGCCATTCGTCAGCCCAGGCTTCCACTACCTCGTGAGCAAGAACGTCGAAATCGGTCTCCGCGTCGGCTGGGGGCTGACGAACGACGCGGCCCCATTCTTCTCCGACGCCGGCCTCGCGATCCGCTATTGAAAGTCGTGCGGGGTTGCCCGTGCCACGGAGCCGGCG
>CAYZHH010000024.1:0-20148 GCA_964478275.1 uncultured Candidatus Kuenenia sp. | reverse complement strand
GCGGATGGAGATCGACGAGGCTTCACGCCGCAGCCTCGAGCTCGTGCGGAGCACGGCGACGGGCCGACGCGAGGGGTCGCTCGCCGGTGTCCTCGATCACACGCAGACGCCGATGGGAGCGCGGCTCCTCGGCGAGTGGCTCTCCGCCCCGCTCGTCGACAAGGCCGCGATCGACGACCGGCTCGACGCGGTCGCGATCCTCGTCAAGGATGCTTCTCTCGCGCATCGCCTCGCTCACAAGCTCGCCGGCATCGGCGACGTCGAACGGCTCGTGGGCCGCGTCGTCACCGGACGCGCCGGTCCGCGCGATCTCGAGCGGATCGGTCACGCTGCCACGATCCTGCCGGATGTGCTCGACCTCCTTGCTGGGTGCAGCGGTCTTCTCGGTGAGCTTCGCGATGCCCTTGATCCATGCAGCGACATTGCGGCCCGCGTGACGGCCACGCTCCGCGAGAGCTGCCCCGTCTTCGCCCGCGATGGCGGCTTCATCAAGCCAGGCTTCGACGCTCGCCTCGACGATCTCGCCGAGCTTGCCAGCGGCGGCAAGGCGTGGATCACGCAGTATCAGGCGCAGGAGATCGAGCGAACCGGGATCAGCTCGCTCAAGGTGGGCTACAACCGCGTTTTTGGTTTCTTTCTGGAGGTGGGACGGTCGCATGCGGAAAAGGTGCCGCCCAACTACGTTCGCAAGCAAACAGTCAAGAACTTCGAGCGGTACACGACTCCCGATCTCGACGAGCGGCAGCGGCAGGTTCTCGGTGCCGAGGAAGAAGCCGTCCGCCGCGAGATTGTGTTGTTGGATGAGCTTCGAAGTGCGCTGGCTACCGAGAGGCCGCGTCTCGACCGATCGTCTGGGATTCTGGCCATCCTTGATGTCCTCGTATCTCTCGCCGACGTCGCCCGCCGCCGCGGATGGGTGCAGCCTGAGATCACCATCGGGGGTGCGCTCGATATCGAAGCCGGACGCCATCCAGTCCTTGAGGAGATGCTCCCGCCCGGCACGCTCGTGGCCAACGACCTTTTCCTGGCCGCGCGACCGCCCGATGGCCCACCGCCGACTGGCGACGCCCCCGCGATCCTGCTCGTCACCGGTCCGAACATGGGCGGCAAGAGCACGTTCATCCGTCAGGCGGCGCTCGTGGCCGTGCTTGCCCAAACAGGCAGTTTTGTGCCCGCCAGAAAATGCCGCGTGGGCATCGTGGATCGCCTCTTTGCACGGATCGGCGCCGGCGACGACCTGGCCCGCGGCGCGAGCACGTTTCTTGTTGAGATGGCGCAGACCGCGCGCATCCTCAATCGCGCAACGTCGCGAAGCCTCGTGATCCTCGACGAAGTGGGCCGCGGCACGAGCACCTTTGATGGGCTCGCCATCGCGCAGGCCGTCGTCGAGCACCTTGAAGGTAGCGTCGGCTGCCGTACGCTCTTTGCCACGCACTATCTCCAGCTCGCCGAGCTCGAGCGGCTTCCGGGCGTGGGAAATGCTCAGGTGCTCGTCAAGCAACACCGCGACGAGCTGGTGTTTCTCCATCAAGTGACGGCGGGTGCCGCCGACAAAAGCTGGGGCGTCCATGTGGCGCGGCTCGCAGGCGTGCCCACGAAGGTGATCGAACGCGCCCGTGATCTCCTGCTCGTGCTCGAGACCGAAGCTGCGACGACGGCCACGAAGCCCCGCCGCAAGGCCCCGGCAGCGGCCGAGCAGAAGTCGCTCTTCGAGTAGCGCGGCTCATCGGCGAGCGTGGGTCTCATCCGCCGCCCCGTGATCACGACAGCCGAGGCTGACAAAGCTACCGACGCGACGCTTCGCCACGATTGAATGCATCGAGCATGTCCGCGTTGATCCGGCACGCAGCGGAGTACAACTCCATGTCGCGGCTGAAATGCTCCTCATAGAACGGCCGCCACTTCTCGAGATCGGTCTCTGTTCTTACGGCCTTGTTGACATGACCCAGGACGGACCTCGGTTTGCCCAGGATGTCTGCCAGGCAGTCAACCGACTCCGCAAACCGTTCCATTGTCCCGACAAAGACAAACTCATTTTCAAGCACCTCGTCGATCACGCCAGAGCCCACACCCAACACGTGAGCGACCATGCATCGTTCATTGGTCTTGGCAACTTCTTGATCGACCATTCGTTTCAGCCATGCCTCAAAACTTGGATGGTCGGCCAGCGTACGCCGCTCATCACCGCTCGCTTGCCTGCGGTTTGCGTAGCACCACATCGACAAGACACGATCGAATGGCTCACGCACAAAGCAAAACAACTGCCGCACGTCGGGGTAGTAGTCCCGAACACCGAAGCCGCGCATGGCATTGAAATGACCGTAGGCGCAGGTACCCCCCGTCAGGGCATGCCTTTCCGGCGGGCCGTTCGCCACGCGATAGTGCTGGACAAGTCGGCCCTCGGGAAACCACCCCTGGAGTACCGCCAGAAGGCTCGAGCCGCCGGTTTTTGGGATATGCAGCCCGATCAGGGGCTCCGAAGGGTCGTAGGTTTTCATAAGCGACCTGCTTCGGCGGGAACGTCCGGCGACACGGCACGGGCAACCACGAGCCGCGTCACGCTACCCGCACTGATTCATCTTGTCGCGTGGCGTGCCGGCAGCGACGAGCTCGGGCGTGACTCGCAGGACAGGCATTCCGTCGTCTGGTGCAATTGTTACGGCGATGCTCTTGTACGCGGGCGTCCGTGAGAGTGGGTCGGCGGCCTTGGGCACGAGCACGTTGCTCTCCGGGTAATACATCGCCACGCAGCCCGGCCGGATCTCCTCAAAGGCCGACACGATCTGGCCCCGCATCTCGCCGGTGGAGCTGGCGATCCGACAGCGGCTACCGGCCGTGAGGCCAAAGCGTCGGATGTCGTCGGGATGGATGAGCACGATGTCGCGACGTGTCTGGTTTCGGTAGAGATCCTCTTCCTCGTAGACGACCGTGTTGAACTGCCCTTCGCTGCGAATCGTCATGAGCACGAGCCCGTCGGGCGCGGCAGGCAACTCGTGGACCGCCAGATGGGCTTTGCCGTCGCTGGTGGGAAAGGTGGGCGTATCGAGCGCCCGGCCAGGAATCGAAAACTCTTTCTTGGTGCGGTCAATCTCGGCTATCGCTTCGAGACCCGGCACAATTGCAGCGATGGCGCGGCGGATCGTGCTCGTGTGGGCCATGTCTGGCCAGTTGACCGCTCCGCCCTCGCCCAGAACCCGAACAGCAAGATCGGCGATGATTTCGACCTCGGCCCGCGGGCCCACATGCCGCGACGGGCCGCCGTCGGAGAGCCTGATGTAGCTGAACATGCTCTCCTGCGTCGAAGGTTCTGGTTCCTCGTCGCGAGCGAGGACGGGGAGGATGATCGTCTCCTCGCCGCCGAGGCCACCGGCATGGCCGGTGTTGAGCGATGTGCTCAGGTAAACAACCGTGTCGATCTTCGACATCGCCCGTTCCGTATACGCGGCGTCGGGGCTCGCGCCCCAGAGGTTGCCCCCAAGGCAGAACGCAAACCGCATGGCGCCCTGATCCGCAGCGTCGAGGCATTCGAGAGTGTCATACCCCTTCATCGTCGGGAGCTTGACGTCGTAGTGGCGTTCGAGCCGCTCGAAGATGGCCGCCTTCAGCATTGGCGTGACGCCAACGGTGCCCATGCCCTGGATGTTGGAGTGGCCGCGGATGGGCTGGAGTCCGGCGCCGGGGCGGCCCACCATCCGACGCATGATCGCGAGTGCCGCGATGGCCTGCACCGTCGCCGCCCCGTGGAGGTGATGCGTGACGCCCATCGTCCAGGCAAACACGGCCCGCTTGCTCTCGGCGTACTGCGACGCGAGATCATCGATCTCCCGCTTCGACACGCCGCTCTTCGCGATGACCTCGTCCCACGACATCGCATCAAGGCGTGACGCGAGCTCTGGCCACCCGGTACAGCGTTCAGCAAGAAAGGCCTCGTCAATGATGAGGTCGCCGGCCGCATTCCGCGGGTGTGCCGCGTGCATTTCCCTGAGACGCTTCATGAGGCCGTAGACGAGCGCGAGATCGCCGCCGACATACGGCTGCACGTAGGTGCTCGCAATCTCGGCCCCAAAAAACAGCGCCCATGGATCGCTTGGCACCGAGAAGTTGACGAGGCCCGTCTCGATGATTGGATTGACGACGATCACTTTGCCGCCCTTGCGGCGAACCATCATGAGCGTCCGCATCATCCGCGGGTGATTACTCGCGGGATTGCCCCCGATGAGCATGACCAGATCGGACTTCTCCATGTCGTCGAGTTGGATCGTGCCCGCGCCCGTGCCGATGACGGTAGCGAGGCCTACGCCGCTGGCCTGGTGGCAGTAGTACGAACAGTTATTGACGTGGTTTGTGCCGTAGAGCCGAGCGAAAAGCTGGAGCAGAAACCCGGCTTCATTGCTGGAACGACCGCTGAAGTAGAAGAAACTCTCGTCGGGTTTTGAATCTCGCAGCTTGGCCGCGATTCGCTCCATCGCCTCGGCCCATTCGATCGGCCGGTAGTGCTGCGAGCCCTTTTCGAGAATCACCGGCTGAACGAGCCGGCCGGAATGCTCCATCTCTCGGGGCGAAAACCTTCGGAGCTGCGGGACCGAATAGGTCTCAAAAAAAGTCGGCTTCACCGCTCCCTGCATGTCGGCGACCATCGCCTGAAACGATTTCTTGCAGACCTCAGGAAAGTGGCCCGCCTCATTGACCATGCCGCCAGCCTGGCCCCCCATGCCGAGTGCACATGTCTTGCAGGCGTTCTTCGACCGCATCGCCTTCCAGAGGGCCCAGAGGCCACCGACCTCACGAGCCTTCTTGAACGTGTAGAGAACGGCCCGCCAGCCGCCGCCCGTCTTGACTCTGCCCATGGTGGGGAACCTCACAGGATGGACGTGTTCACGACAGGCTCACAGTGACGGTCTTGTGCTCGAGGTATGGGTCGAGACCCTTCTCCCCAAGCTCGCGACCGAAGCCCGACTGCTTGAAGCCGCCGAATGGTGCGGCCGGATCAAAGACGTCGTAGCAGTTGACCCACACGGTTCCGGCCCGGAGACGCTTGGCCACGTCGTGCGCCCGGGCAACGTCGCGGGTCCAGACGGCGGCCGCCAACCCAAAATTCGTCGCGTTGGCCCGCTTCACAAGCTCGTCCACATCGGAAAACTTCAATACCGAGAGTACCGGCCCAAAAATCTCCTCGCGGGCGATCGCCATCTCGTCCTTCACGTTCGTGAACACGGTCGGCTCGATGAAGAAGCCGCGGTCGCCCACACGGCTACCACCGGTGGCGAGCGTGGCCCCTTCCTTCTGGCCCGATGTGATGTACCCCATGATCTTGTCGAACTGGGCCTTGTCGATCTGCGGCCCCTGCTGCGTGGAAGGATCGGAGGGATCGCCCACCCGGCGGCCCTTGGCCTGTTCGACGACCCGCTCGACGAACGCGGCGTGGATCTTGTCCTCGACGAAGAGTCGCGAGCCCGCACAGCAGCACTGACCCTGATTGAGATAGATGCCCACATGAGCCCCAGCGGCAGCCGCGTCGAGGTCGGCGTCGGCAAACACGATATTCGGACTCTTGCCACCCAGCTCGAACGTGAGTCGTTTGAGCTGGTCGGCGGCCTGACGCATGATGATCTGCGCGGTCTCACCCGAGCCCGTGAATGCCACCTTGTCGATGCCGGGGTGCTTCACGATCGCCGCGCCGGCGGTGGGCCCGAAGCCCGGCACGACATTGATCACGCCGTCGGGCACGCCTGCTTCTTGAGCGAGTCGCGCGAGCCGAAGCGCCGTCAGCGGCGTCTGCTCGGCGCGCTTCATCACGATCGTGCAGCCAGCCGCGAGCGCCGGCCCCCATTTCCACGACACCATGAGGATCGGGAAATTCCACGGAATGATCTGGCCCGCAACGCCCACCGGCTCTCGTCGCGTATAGCAAAAATAGTTGCCGTTGATCGGGATCGTCTGGCCCTGGATCTTGTCGGCCCAGCCGGCGTAATACCGGAGCACCTCGATGGCCAGCGGGATGTCGCCGAGCCTCGCCTCGCTCACGGGCTTCCCGTTGTCCAGCGACTCGAGCGCGGCAAGCTCGTCGATCTCAGCCTCGATGAGATCCGCCAGCCGCATCATGATGCGGCCTCGCTCGCGGGCATTCATCCGCGGCCACGGTCCTTCATCAAACGCCTTGCGGGCCGCACGCACCGCCAACTCAACGTCAACAGCATCAGCCTCCGCGACCTGGGCAATGACCTCTTCGGTGGCCGGGTTGATCGTCTCAAAGGTTTTGCCGCTTTTGGCAGGCGTCCACTGCCCGTCAATGAAGAGCTGAGTCTGACGAATCTGCGGCCCAGCGGCCTTGCGTGGGGCGGTGACGGTAGCCATGCGATCTCTCCTCGTAGGCGGTTATGCTTCGGGGGCAGGCGAGAAAAGCTGCTCGCTACCCGATTGATTGCCTCCGGTATCGTACCGGCGGTAGTCTCTTGTCTGCAAGAAAACCAGCCGTGGCACACGCGCCGATGTGGCCGTGTTCCTTCCCTTCTCACGGCAGTCCTTCCTTCATAGGAGTATCGAGTGATGCGCATGTTCCAGGCAACAGGCTTCGTGGCGGCGATCGTTCTCTGCGTGACGGCAACCGCCTCGGCCGAGATGGCCAGCGGCCCTCAGGTAGGCGAGACGGTCGGTGCCTACACGGTGACGAAGGTCACGGGCAATCCCGACGACGGCGTGGCGGACGGCAAGACGCTCTGCTATCGCTGCAAGATGGGGCAACGGCCGGTCGTAATGGTGTTCGCCCGTACTGCCGACGCGAAGCTCGCCAAGCTTCTCGAGAAAATCGACGAGGAGCTCGTAGAGCATTCCGACGACAAGCTCACCGCGTTCGTCAACATGATCGGCCCCGACGCCGAGAGCCTGAAGAAGACCGCTACCGATTTTGTTGCTGAGCACGGCATCAAGCGGGTCGCATTCGTCGTGCCTGAGGAATCCGAGAACGGGCCACCCGATTTCAAGATCGCCCCGGAGGCTGACGTGACCGTGATCTGCTACAAGGGCGGCACGGTCAAGGCGAACCACGCGCTCGTCAAGGATGCCCTCTGCTGCGAAACCATCGACGCCATCGTCGAGGACTCCAGCAAGCTCGTTGAGGCTGATTGAGCCCTCGCACGTTTCTGGTCGTGCCGTTGGCCGGTGGGCGTCGGTGACTGGAAAGACATTCCGAGGCGGCCCGGGGATGAGCATTCCCGGGCCGCCTTTTTTATGAGCCCCGTGAGCCTGGGAATCGGCCCCATCCAAGGACGCGCATCACATGGTCCACCGTTTGCTCCATCGGCTGTGGCGACTCGTCGTCACTCCGTACGAACCTGATACGCACGTCGAGGATTTTCGGGACCGCGCCCAGACGCAGGAGGATCCACGGGCCAGGGTCACGGTGGCGGTGCTCTCGTCCGCGGAGAGCCGACGGCTTTTCGGCGTCGACCTCGGGCGCCGCGGCATTCAACCCGTGTTCGTCCGGGTTGAGAATCGTTCGCCTGAACCGCTCCGGCTTCAGCTCGTGGGGATCGACCCGCGGTACTTCACGCCGCTCGAGGCAGCGGCAGCGGTTCACTTCTCGATCGTGCGACGACTCTCGGCGTTTGGGGCGCTCGGATGGATGTTTCTGCCGCTCTTGCTGCTCGTGCCATTTAAGCTCATCACGGCGCACTGGGCGAATCTGCGGATGGATGACCTCTTTCGCGACCGTGGCTTTCGCCTCGCCCCTGTGGCGGCGGGAGCCGTGGCCGAGGGCCTCGTGTTCACCACGCTCGATCTCGGGACGAAGGTCGTGCATGTGCGGCTTGTGCCAGCCGGCGACATCGGCGCGGCGGTCGACCGGGTCGGCCCGATCGACGACGACGCGGTTCTTGCCCGTGCCGCCGCCCCGAACCCCGTGGTTGATCTGACCTTCACGATGCCGGTGCCGGGTATCACAGCCGACTACCTCCACAAGGATTTTGAGGCGATCGTGCCCGCCGATTCGGTCGAGGAGGTTTCGCTCGTGAGTCTCGTCGCAAGGCTCGAGGCCATGCCCGCCACAACAACCAATGCGTCGAGCGTGAAACATGGTGACCCCGTGAATCTCGTTGTGATCGGGGAGTTCGCAACGATCCTGGGGGGCTTCGCGGCCCGGTGGGATGAGAGCGAGACGATCACGCTGGCGACCTGCTGGAAAACCGTGAAGGCGTTTCTGTTCGGGTCGAACTACCGCTATTCCCCAGTAAGTGGCCTCTGGCTCTTCGGCCGAACGCAGGACCTCGCCCTCCAGCGGACGCGGCATTCGATCAACGAGCGGATTCACCTTCGGCTGTGGCTCTCGACGCTCGCGTTCAAGGGGCGGCCGGTGTGGGTCGGCCAGGTGAGCCGCGACATCGGCGTTCGGTTCACGCGGCATGCCTGGAATCTTACGACCCACCGGATCGATCCCGACGTGGACGAATCCCGCGACTATTGCATCGAGGATCTGTCGCTTGCTGGCCGCGTGACAGCGGCGGGATATGTGGGGGGCGTGGGGGCGAGCAGTCGCGACGCCCCACGATGGAACCTGACGGGTGATCCCTGGCATAGCGACGGCCAGCGTGCGGTGATTCTCATCGCCCCGACGCACGCCGTGTGAAGGCCGAATGCCGCGGCAGGCGATCACCTGCTGACGGCGCGGGCGACGTGGGCTATATTTCCAGACTCATGGTGGCGTAGCTCAGTTGGTTAGAGCACCGGCTTCATAAGCCGGGGGTCGCCGGTTCGAGTCCGGCCGCCACTACTTCACGACCGCATACCTTCGCCGCTGTCATGCCCTTGGCCTGAAACGGCTATGGTCCCCATCGGCCGAAACACTCCGCTTTGATCCTGCAAAGCACCCGACGCAGCACACGCCGAAGCGAACGCCTCCTGCTCCCCCGCGACGGCTCGGAACCGCTGCGGACAAGCACGGTGCCACGAAAATACTCCCGGATTGCAGCCAGCGCGTCGGAATCTTCCTCGACCGGAATGGGTCTCACGGCCGGGGCAGTCTCCGCCAGGTGCGTCGCGAACACATCAGATTGCTTGCAGTGCTCACCACTGTTGTCGAATCCCGTGTTCGCCGCGAGCGACCGGCCCGGATGGAGGCTAAGCCCATCGCGCAAGAGCACCGACGCGTGCCAGCGCACGGCCCACGAGTCGTTTCGGCCCATGATCTGGTCATCGAGCATTTGCAGGTAGGGGTAGGCTCCTTCCACTTCGAAGCATGGCACAAGCCGACGACGAACGATCTCCCGTCGTAGCCACAAGCCATTCGTACTGAAGTGCCGCCACGCCCGCGCCCAGGTAGCCCATCCCCAGCAACTCGTCCCACGATAGAAGAACGTTTCAGGGAGCGGTTTCTCCACGGGAAAGACGTAGGCTGAAACATGCATGACACGGTCATCGTGGGCATAGCATTCTAGCGCCGCACGAAAGTACCCGAGCACGGCCGGCGACAGCACGAGATCGTCCTCAAGCACAATGACTCGCCCGAAGCGGTCACAGAGCGTCGACACTCCATCGATGATCGAGCGTGAGAGCCCAAGATTCTGGTGGTGTTCTACAATCTCCGCGTGGGCAGGAGCGTGTGTGCGAATAACCTGGCGTGTGGCCTCCACCGCCTCCTCGTCGCGAATCGTGCGCGGGCCATCGCAGTAAATGAAGGTCGGGCTGTCGGCACTTTCGGGATTGCTCGCGAGGCTCGCCAAGAGCCGCCGCACATGATCTGGCCGGCGGTAGGCGAAGATCGCAATCGGGGGTCCGAGGTGAGCCACCGATGCCTGCCTTCCGAAGGTCGAGATTGAGATCGTCAGAGTGCGTGCGGACGCACGTCACGGAAAAAGACCGTGTTGAGCGTGCGAGCGATCGGACGATATCCGCATGTGTCCATGAATGCGACGACGGGCGAGTGACACAATGTGCCGAGGTCCGCCACATTGAGCACCTCGGCAAGAACGTAGGTCGGCCGAAACTGGCTCCAGTCATTCGAGCGAAGGACTTCGAGGTCGAAGCCTTCAACATCAATGCTGAGAAAGTCAATCGGATGTCCAACCGTCACATGCTGCCGAAGAACATGAGCCAGCGGGAGCGTTGTCACGCGGGTCGTTGTGACCGGCGGCGACGCTCTGGATCGGGCAAGGTCTTCGTCGAAGGTGTTCAAGGCCCCCTCGTCGAACTGGTAGTAGAGGAGTTCACCCGTGCGCTCCGCGATGCCACACTCGATGGTCGTATCACGAGGGCGGAGCCTGTCGAAACGCTTTTTGGTTCCTGGAAGGGGATCGATGTTGATTCCCCGCCAGCCCCGCAAATAGAAGCGATACGTATTGGAGAACCGCTGCGGATGATGGGCACCCACATCGACATAGAAACCATCGTGCTTCCCTGCGAGCAACCGCTCGAGAAGGCAATCTTCGCCCTCTTGGGCAAACGAAACCGCGTGGTGCGCATAACGCTTACGGTCGTAGACATAGCACCGGCGCGTCAACGCTGTGAATGTCGACGCGAGACTCTTGGCTGCACGTTGCAGGATGGCCATGGGTGCGGCTCGTTCGTGAGAATTCCTCTTTGCTTCGGGCTGACTGCCCGAAGGCACGATGAGCTTCGGGGCCCGCGGAGGAGGACGAGGAAAGTGAAACCTACCCGGACGATAGAACCGGACTCTGCTGGCAGGATAGCATTCCATCCGCAGTGACGAAACGCCGCTTTACCTCGACTCCCGACGTGGTTCGTCAATGCCGCATCGACTGAGCGGCGCTGCCACAAAGGGCCCGATGCCATCTTCCACGCGGCGTCTGCCGCGACTGCCACAAGACCGTCTCAGAGGACGCCGGTCATGAGGCCGACGGCCACGAGGACGAGAAGGACGGCGACGATTCGCTGCACCGTCTCCATCGTCATGCCGGCCAGAAGGCGTTTCCCCGCGAGAGCCCCCGCAAGCGCGGCGGCGACCGCCACGGCGACCAGCGGCCAGTCGAGTTCGTGTCGCACTTCTGCGAGCCTCCCCGCGTAGACGCCAAGACGTGAGACGTCTACGAGACAGGCAATCACGCCACTCGTGGCCACAAATGCCTCGGCCGAAAGGCCAGCCCGCGCGAGGAAGGCCGCCCGCAAGGCCCCCTGCATGCCGGAGAGCCCACCGAAAAACCCACTCAGGAATCCGCCGAGCGGCATGAATCGCTTGGGGAAGGCCAGTCCGCGAAACCGGGGCAGCACTTCGATCATGGCGAAGAGCGAGAGCAACACACCCACCGCGAGCTTCATGGGCACGACATCAACGGAGCGGCCCAACACCTCATACGAGAAAAGCGGCTGGGCTCTCGAGAGCTGACCGAGCAGCCATGCTCCCATGATGGCTGCCACGATCGCTGGCAGGCCGAAGCGGACGAGCGTGTCGCGGTCGGCATGCCGACCGACAATCGCGATCTTGAACAGACTGTTCAAGAAGTGAACGACGGCCGTCATGGCCACGGCCTGATCCACCGGTACGAACAGGGCGAACGCGGGGAGCAGGAGCGTGCCGAGACCAAACCCCGAGAAGAAGGTCAGCCCCGACGCAACGATCGCCACGACCGCAATCACGACGAAGGCCATACGAACCTCGCGACCTAAATGTCCGGAATACACGCGTTCGGAGTGTACCGACTTGGGAATCTGAACTTCGGAAGGGTCTGCGCCTCCAGCTCGCGTCGCCTCCTTCGCAAGCCCTGCGGGCATGTCGGGCAACGCAGGCAATCCAGGTAATTCCGTGGAGCAAGCCTTGAGCTCGAGAATCACCGACACCCAATCTGGCTCGGTCTCGCTCCAACCGCTACCGTCGCCCCGCCATGACGAATCCCACCCCTCATTCCTCTCGCGATTCCGCGACCAGTATCGCCCGCGCCGTCGCCGAGGCGGCCGTCAATCCCGTCGGATTCCTGGCCCTGCCTTATGTGACCGACCTCGATCCGGGAGCCGGCTGCGAGCTCTCGTTTCACGCGGGCACACTGTCGCTCAGCGGGCTCCGTTCGCTTTCTCCCCCCGTTGCCCGCGAGCTCGGCAGACACTGCGACTGGCTCTTTCTGGATGGAGTCGAATCGCTCGACGAACCGACAGCGAAGCGACTCGCGTACCATCGTGGCGGGCTCTCTCTCCGCGGGCTCACCACGCTTGCCCCGAAGGTCGCGGTCGCCCTGGCAGCGACCCAGGGCGACCTTCACCTCAACGGACTTCGGGCGCTTGATCCAGAAGCGGCGTGGGCCCTCGCGAGCCTGCGCGACACGCTCGTGCTCGATGGTCTCGATACCGTAACACCCGCGACGCTCACTGCGCTGGCACGGCACACGGGGGGGCTCTCGCTCGGTGGCCTTCGCTCGATCGACGTGCCGCAGGCCGAAGCGCTCGCCATGCACTGCGGACGCCTCTGGCTGGATGGACTCCGCGAGTTGCCCGAGCCAATTGCGGCAGTTCTCGCGCGGCACGAACGCGGCATCTCGCTCGCCGGGCTCGTCGGCGTCGATGGATCGCTTCCGGAGTCGGTGGCGCTCCTGGCATCGCCCGACCTCGAACGGCTTCGAGCAACAGCCGATGGCCCTGGCAGCACCAGCGACGATCCCATTCGGTTCGTGAAGCCAGCCCGCGAGGTCGAGTCGCTCGGCGTGGCCATCATCGGGGGTGGCTTCTCCGGCATCGCGATGGCGATCCGTCTCCTGGAGTCGGGACGCCACGACGTCACCATCCTCGAAAAAGCCTCCTCCCTCGGGGGCACGTGGCGCGACAACACCTATCCAGGGTGCGCCTGCGACGTGCCTTCACGTCTCTATTCCTACTCGTTCGCCACCGACACGAACTGGTCGCGAGACTATGCCTCGCAGCCCGAGATCCTCGCCTACATCGAGCGGGTCGCTGGCCAGCACGACATCCACGCCATCACGCGATTCGGCACGGCCATTGAGCAGCTCGTGTGGGACAAAGCGACCAGCCGCTGGGAGATCACCGCAACCGACGGACGACGATTTTCGGCACGCGTCGTCGTCTCGGCGGTCGGCGGAATCCACATCCCGAATGTCCCTGACATCAGCGGCCTTGATCACTTCGCCGGCTCAGCCTTTCACTCGGCCCGCTGGCAGCACGATCTCGACCTGACGGGCCGCCGAGTAGCCGTGATTGGCACAGGCGCCAGCGCCATCCAAATCGTGCCTGCCATCGCCGACAAGGTTGATCGGCTCACGGTTTTCCAGCGAACCGCACCGTGGATCCTGCCACGAGGCGAACGGCCAATTTCACGAACTGCCAGGTGGCTCGACGACCATGTGCCCGGCATGCGGGCAATCCGCCGTCAGTGGCTCTACTGGGCCGCCGAGGCCCGTGCGATTCCCCTCACGCGCGCCCCGCGGCTTGTCGTGCACCCGCAGCGGAAGGTGAAGACCTACATGCTGAAGTGCATTCGTGACCATCGCCTCCGGTGCAAACTCGAGCCGTCCTATGCGCTCGGCTGCAAGCGGGTGCTCAAGTCAGACGATTACTACCAGGCTGTTGACCGCGGCAACGTCGAAGTCGTCGCCGAGCCAATTGACCACATCGGCCAATGGGATGTCACCACGATTGACGGCATCGTGCGGCCGCTCGACGTCGTCGTCTTGGCGACCGGATTCAAGCCTTTCGACATCACCGACGCCGTCGATGTCATCGGACGCAACGGTCGGTCGCTTGCCGAAGCTTGGCAGAACGGACCGGAGGCCTATCACGGCATCGCGGTGGCCGGCTTCCCAAACCTCTTTCTGCTCATGGGGCCGAACACGGCGCTCGGCCACAACTCGATCCTCGTCATGATCGAGGCGCAGGTGAATTACGTGCTCCAATGCCTTGGCTGGCTCGAGCGGGGCGATCTTCCCTCGGTCGAAGTGACGGCAGAGGCCCAGACCACATTCAACGCTTCACTCGATGAACGATTCGACCGGAGCGTCTGGCGGAACGGCCCAGTGCGTGGCACCGGTGGCGCCTCGGTGGCCCCGTGTGGAAGCTGGTATGTCCACGCCTCGGGGCGAAACCACGTCCTCTGGCCTGGCGGCTCGGCGTCGTACCTTTCGGCCGTTCGTCGCCCTGACATCAGCGCCTTCCGAAACACTGCGGACGCCCCCACGGTCGCGATTCCAAAGCGGGCGGCGGCGTAGGTCACGGCCGCTCGATATCGGGCGTCTGAAGCTCTGTGCCGTGGAGGTGCTCCATCTCGGCGGCTGGTTGCGTGAGGACCTGCCACACGCACCAGGCAAAGAGAACGGTCACCGTGCCGACCGACAGGACCATCACGAGAAAGCCAGCTGGTTGCATGGGGTTCGTGCCTCAGGATGAAATGTCGTCTCGATACCGCTTTGAGCCCGCAATCGTGGCAGCGAGCCCCACGGCCACCGTCGCCACCAAGGCGATACACATCCAGGCAACCGGGTCTCGGTGCGTGAAGAGCGCGGCGACGTGGCTGCTCTCACTGACTGTTCCGGAGACCGGATCCCAGCCAACGACATTCTTGAGGAGCCAGAGGCCAAAGATCGTCAGGAGGAACACCGGGCACACATACTGAAACACCGGCCGAAAAAAACGAGGTATCCGGAAAGCCGCTCCGCGGTGGAGCTCCTCCCATCCTTTGTCGATTCCGAAGACCCATCCGAACAGGATGACTTGGATGGTTGCCAGCGTGAAGATGAGAAAGGTCCCCACCCAGAAGTCGAGCGTGTCGAGGGCCTTCAGATCTTTGGTGAACCACGAGATGAAGCCGACACCCAGCGCCGTCAACGTGCCGAGCAGCCCGACGGAACCCTTGCGACCGATTCCGAGGGCTTCCTCGAGAAGCGCAATCCCCGGCTGAAGCATCGACAGCGTGCTCGTGAGCGCCGCGATGAACAGAACGAGGAAGAACAACGCCCCGAAGAGGCTTCCGGCCGGCATTGCGCTAAATACCAAGGGCAGCACGTTGAAGCCGAGGCCGAAGGTGCCCTGCCCCGCCACACTCGCCACCCCAAGGAATGCAACCGCAGCCGGCAACGTGATGAGCCCGCCCAAGGCCACCTCGCAGAACTCGTTGGTAGCACTCGCCGTGAGGCCGCTGAGCACGATGTCATCCTTCGGCCCGATGTAGCTGGCATAGACGAGGATCACCCCAAAGCCAACCGAAAGCGAAAAGAAAATCTGCCCGGCCGCCGCGAGCCAGAGGTCTGGATTCGCGAGCTGGGCGAGCACACTCTGACGCTCGACCCGCGCGCCCGGCGTGGCCGCAGCGAGCTCTTCAGCCCTCGCCTGCTGACGGTCCGGGTCACTGTCCACGATCTGCGTGCGCTTCTTGCCATCGGGATCGACCACGACCGTCTTCCCCGGATTCCACATGTAGCCGAGGCCCGTCGACACATTCCAGTCGGGCTTTGCGGGATCAGGCGTCCCGAGGGTGAGCACCCGCACGAGCACGACGAAGGCGAGCACGATGAGAATCGGCATCCCGATCCGGCAGACCGTTTCGATCCCTGCCGAGATGCCGCGATAAATGAGATAGAGATTGAGAGCGAACACGACGAGGAGCCACGGCAACAGCGAATCAAAGCTCCACTGGAGCGCGGCACCGTCCCCGCCTTTGCCGACGAACGCCCCAAAGAAAGCTTGCGAGTCCTCCATCTTCGCGAACTGCAACGTCGGATCCACCATCGCTCGCACGAACCGCACCGTATAGCCCAGCGCCCATGCTTCGATCACCACGTAGTACATGAAGATGACGAGTGGAATGATCGCCCCGAGCACCCCGACATACTTGCTGCCCCGCCAGGGCACGAGGCAGTGGAAAACACCGGCGGCAGAGTTGTAGCCGCGCTGTCCTGCATAGCGGCCCATCGTCCACTCGGCCCACCCAATCGGCAGACCGATGATGAGAAACGAGATCGCGTAGGCGATCATGAAGGCCCCGCCCCCGAACTGGGCCGCCTGGCCCGGGAAGCGGATAAAGTTGCCAAGGCCCACAGCGCTGCCAGCCACGGCGAGGATCACACCGATCCGAGAGCCCCAGGACTCCTGTGCCTTTGTTGTCATGGGCCGAAAGCCTACTGCATCACGCCTGCCGCGGCCAATCGCGACCGACTCCAGCTCATGGCCTCGAAGCAGGCTCAGCCCATGCCTCGACCGGCACACAGCTACAGAACAGGTTGCGATCGCCGTGGACATTGTTCACACGGCCCACAGGCGACCAGTACTTCCGCCGCTCGAGCGAAGCCACGGGAAACGCCGCCTGCTCACGGGAGTAGGGTCGATTCCAGTCGCTCGACGCCACGCATGCGGCGGTGTGAGGGGCGTGCACGAGCGGATTGTCATCCCGTGGCCACTGGCCTGCCTCGATCCGACGGATCTCGTCGCGGATCGCGATCATCGCCTCGATGAAGCGATCGAGTTCGGCGAGGTCTTCGCTCTCGGTCGGCTCCACCATGAGCGTGCCGGGCACCGGAAAGCTCAGCGTCGGTGCGTGAAGGCCGTAGTCGATGAGACGCTTGGCCACGTCCTCGGCCGAAACACCGGCGGATTTCTCGAGCGGCCGTAGATCGAGGATGCACTCGTGGGCGACACGGCCGCCTGGTCCACAGTAGAGCGTGGGGAAATGATCCCGGAGCCGCACGCTCACGTAGTTCGCCGACAGGATCGCCGCGGACGTCGCATGCACGAGCCCGTCGGCCCCCATCATGCGGCAGTACATCCACGAGATGGGGAGCACCGACGCGTTGCCCAGCGGTGCGGCCGAGACAGCACCCACCGGCCGATCCGGCATGCCACCGGCCGCATGTCCCGGAAGGAATGAGACAAGATCCTCGACAACGCAGACCGGCCCGACTCCAGGGCCGCCGCCGCCGTGCGGAATGCAAAACGTCTTGTGAAGATTCAGATGGCTGACGTCTCCGCCAAATTCGCCCGGCGCAGCCAGCCCCACCAGCGCGTTCATGTTGGCGCCATCGACATAGACGCGGCCACCGTGGGCATGGACGATCTCGCACAGCCGCCTCACCTCTGTCTCGAACACGCCGTGCGTGCTCGGGTAGGTGATCATCACCGCGGCAAGCCGGTCGTCATATTTCCGACACGTGGCCGCAAGCTCGACCATGTCCACGTTGCCGTCTGCATCACAGCCAGTGACGACAACCTCCATGCCCACCATGTGGGCGCTGGCGGGGTTCGTGCCGTGGGCCGACGAAGGAATCAGGCAGATGTCGCGGTGACCCTGGCCACGGGATCGCTGCCATGCCCGGATCGCCAAGAGCCCGGCATACTCGCCCTGGCTCCCGGCGTTGGGCTGAAGGCTGATGCCGGTGTACCCCGTGGCCGCGGCGAGCCACGCAACGAGCTGCTTCTCGAGGATCGCGTATCCCTCACGCTGGTCAGCCGGCGCGAAGGGGTGGATGTCGGCAAACTCGGGCCATGTGATCGGGATCATCTCGCTCGTCGCATTGAGCTTCATTGTGCAGCTCCCGAGCGGAATCATCGACCGGTCAAGGGCGAGATCGCGGTCGGCCAGCTCACGGAGATAGCGGAGCATTGCCGTCTCACTGCGGTGCGAGTGGAAGACCGGGTGCTCGAGGAACGGTGTCTTCCTCCGAAGCGATGCCGGAATGAGGGGCGTGGCTGTGTTCTCGCAGGCTGCAAACTCAGGGAGCTGCTGGCCAGGCTCTGCAAAGACTTCCCAGAGCCGCACGACATCGGCTGGCTGTGTCGTTTCGTCGAGGGAGATGCCGAGAGTGACGGCATCGAGCCTGCGGAGATTCAGCCCATCGTGGCTGGCCCGTTCGAGGATCGTGGTCGTGCGGTCTCCTGGAGCCAGCGCGAGCGTGTCGAACGCATGCTCGTTGACAATGCGAGCGCCGAGAGCCCGCAGCCCCGCCGCAAGTATCGCGGTGAGCCCCGTCACCCGCCGTGCGATCCGCGCAAGCCCTTCGGGCCCATGATAGACCGCATACATGGAGGCCACGACCGCCGGCAGCACCTGGGCGGTGCAGATGTTGGAGGTCGCTTTCTCGCGGCGGATGTGCTGCTCGCGGGTCTGGAGCGCAAGCCGGTACGCCGGGCGGCCAGTTGCGTCCACGCTCACCCCGACGAGCCGGCCCGGCATCGACCGCTTTGCCGCGTCGCGGCAGGCGAAGAACGCGGCATGCGGCCCTCCACAGCCCATCGGCATGCCGAACCGCTGGGTCGATCCCACGACAACATCGGCGCCCCACTCTCCGGGTGGCACGAGCAGTGTCAGGGCGAGAAGGTCGCTGGCCACGCAGAGGAACGCCTGCTCGGCATGCACGGTCTCGGCGAGATCCCGCCAGTCGGGCACGGCGCCATCGGTCGTCGGGTATTGCACGAGGACACCGAAGCAATCGCCTCCGGCCACGAGGTCGCGAATGTCTCCCACGACGAGATCGATGCCCAGTGGCTCTGCTCGAGTTGCAAGCACCTCGATCGTCTGCGGATGGCACCGGTGATCAACAAGAAACCGCCGGCTATCGCTCGAGGCCACGCGGCGGGCAAGCGTCATGGCCTCGGCGGCTGCCGTTGCCTCATCGAGGAGCGACGCGTTGGCAATCGGCATGCCGGTGAGGTCGCAGACCATCGTCTGAAACGTGACCAGCGCCTCCATGCGGCCCTGGGAGATCTCTGCCTGGTAGGGCGTGTAGGCGGTGTACCAGGCTGGGTTCTCGAGCACGTTGCGAAGGATGACCCCAGGCGTTCGGGTGCCGGAGTAGCCCTGGCCGATGAAGCTTTTGAAGACCCGGTTCCGCGAGGCGATCACTCTGAGCTCGTCGAGAGCCCCTGCCTCCGAGACCGCGGGGGGCAGCCGCATCGCGCTCGAGCGACGGATGCCCGCGGGCACGATCTCGTCCATGAGCACATCAAGCGATTCACTGCCGACAGCGGCGAGCATCGTCGCCTCGTCCGACGGCGTGAGGCCGATGTGCCGCGTCGCAAAGTCGGCGGGTTCGGCGAGGGAGTGGGCGGCCGTGGGCTGCGCGGAGGCGCCGTCAAGGCTTGCGGGGTGGCGGCTGGAACGAGGCCCAGAGGCCGGAGGCGAGATGGCAACGTCGGACATGCGCGGGCTCCTTCATCGACGGTGTCAGCGCGAGGCTGCCACCCGGAACCCTGTTGTCCTGGAACCTGAGAGATTCGCCGTGAACCCAAGCTCACGGGTTGCCCCTTCGGTGGACGCGCAACCCTTTTTGGTGTTTTGAAATGCCATTCGCCGGTTTTCACCCGCACTCCCCGTCGCGGAGCGACGCAAGCACGTGAATGGATTCTTCAAACCTCAAGAGGCTCCGCGTCACTCTCCAACAGAATGTGTCGTCAGTTCTTTTGCCTGAGCGTTCAGCCTTCGGCGGCCCCTCGAGAGGGCTCTCTCCTGACGCCCGGCATTGTAGCAGGCGGTGCAATGTTTCGGCTGCGCCTGCACGGGTGACGGTGCTGTTTCCTCCATCGACGCGGGCGTCACTCGTTCTCGAGCGTCCGGCGGGCTTCCGCGATCTGCCGACGTTTCGCATCATCGACCACTGGCCACTGGAGGCCGAGCTGGCGGATCGTGCCGGCCAGGACGGCCCCAACCGCGGCCCGGCTGACCCATTTTCTGTCGGCCGGGATGACGTACCACGGGGCGTGCGTGGTGCTCGTCTCGCTGATCGCCTCTTCATAGGCCTTCATGTATTCGTCCCAATAACCCCGTTCAGCCACATCCGATTCCGAAAATTTCCAGTGCTTCTCGGGCTCGTCGATCCGGTCAAGAAATCGCTTCTTCTGTTCATCCCGAGAAATGTTGAGGAAGAACTTCACGATGGCCGTTCCGTTGCGGGCAAGATGCTCCTCAAAGGCATTGATGTCGTCGAAACGATGCCGCCAGGTCTTCTGGCAGGGCGTTATGCCGGGAATCCGCTGGGCACCGAGCAACGGCGGGTGGACGCGAACGATGAGCACCTCCTCGTAATAGGAGCGATTGAAGATCCCGATCCGCCCCCGCTCAGGAAGCCGCTTCATGCATCGCCAGAGGAACGTGTGGTCGAGATCCTCGGCCGACGGGTGCTTGAAGCTGGTCACCTCGACGCCCTGAGGGTTGACGCCGCTCATCACATGCTTGATGGCTCCGTCTTTCCCGGCCGCATCCATCGCCTGGAAGATGAC